>CALKZT010000064.1 GCA_938002815.1 uncultured bacterium | reverse complement strand
TGAAAGTAGGTTTAGTTAACGTCTTTTTGGGTCTTCTATTAGTGTTATGGTCACAGAGCTCATTTGGTGGGGATCCTCCAAAGGTACTGGTTAGCATAGGACCTCAAAAGTTCTATGTGAAGTCAATAGGTGATATAGATCCCATGGTCCTCATCCCCAGCGGATACGACCCCCATACCTTTGAGCCTAAGCCCTCTCAGCTAAAAGAGATCTCCCATATAGACCTTTACCTTACCATAGGGCTGCCTGAAGAGGGGGAATGGATCAAAAAGATCAAAGGGATAAATCCCAAGATAAAGGTAGTAGGTACCTCTCCTTATGGGGGGGAGCAAAAGGCCCATGGCCATCAAAAGGGGAAAGATGGGGGACATCACCACCATCACGATCCCCATACCTGGCTCTCCCCAAAATTGGGAGAGGAGATTGCAAAAAAGACCTTCGAGGCCTTGAAGGAGGCAGACCCTGAGAGGTCTTCTAAATACGAAGCCAATCTAAATAAATGCCTCCAGACCTTGAGGGCTTTTGCCACTGAGATAAGGGATGGGCTCCAAAGGTGCAATAAAAAGGCCTTCCTGGTCTATCACCCTGCCTATGGCCTCTTTGCAGAGGAATTTGGGTTGATACAGTTGGCCATTGAGAGGGAGGGAAAAGAGCCTAAGGCCAAGGACTTGGCCAAGATGCAGGAAGAGATAGTGAAATACGGCATCAAGAGGATGATTGTACAGCCTGGAGCAGGGGCAGGCAAACAGGGGGCCTTTGCTGAGAGATTGGGGCTAATAGCTGTCCCTGTGGATCCTATAGCTGAAAATTGGACCGAGCAAATAAAGAAGCTCATCGAGAGTATGTGTGATTGATTTTATAGTTTAGATGTTTGAGGCAGATTTCCTTTCAAATAAGCATTTTTTGCGTCGATTGGATCCAAGATTCAAGATTTTTGCCTATTTGGCTTTGGCCTTTGAAATTACTCTTTTAGAGACAGTTACTGTATGTATGGCAGTCTTTTTGTGCTCAGTATTATTTGTACTTCTTTCCAAGATAACACTTTCTGAAATAATCAAGAGGATGGTAGCAGTAAATTTCTTTGTTCTCTTGTTTTGGGCTGTTTTACCTTTCACCTATCCCGGAGAAAGTATATTTAGGTACTCATTTTTGAATATAACAAGGGAAGGACTAATTTATTCTTTGCTCATAACATTGAAATGTAATAGCGCCTTCCTTCTACTGTTTTCTCTTGTAGGAAGTATCACTTCTGCAGAGCTCGGTCAAGCTCTTATATCACTGAGGCTTTCCCCTAAACTTACATATCTAATTTTATTTACCTGGCGGTATCTTTCAGTTATGTGGATGGAGTTAAATATTATGACTCGCTCCTTAAAGGCAAGATCCTTTGAACCCAAAAACAACCTTTTTACATACAAGACCCTTGCCTTTATGGTGGGCATGTTGATGGTGAGGGCCTATGAGAGGTCAAGGAGGGTAAAATGGGCCATGGAGGCCAGGGGGTTTGAGGGGAGGTTTTATAGCTTGAAAGGTCTTTGTGCCCAAAAGAGGGATTGGGCATTTGGGGCAATCTCTTTTCTCTTTGTGGCCATTCTCTTGTACCTGGATGGGCTATGGAGGTTATAGGCATAGAGGGCCTCTATTTTTCCTATGGGAACCAAAACCTTGTGCTAAATGGGGTGGATCTCTCCGTGGCATCTGGGGAAAAGATAGGGCTCATTGGCCCAAATGGCTCGGGAAAGACCACCCTGTTTTTGTGCATTATGGGCCTACTAAAACCTTCTTCTGGTAAGATTTCCCTATTTGGGAAAGAGATGCAGGGTGAAAGGGATTTTAGGTGGGCAAGGAGGAGGATAGGGCTTCTATTTCAGGACCCCGACGACCAGCTCTTTTGTCCAACGGTCCTGGAGGATGTGGCCTTTGGGCCCCTGAATCTGGGAAAGACTCCAAAGGAGGCAGAAGAGATTGCGAGAAAGACCCTTTCCTTCTTGGGATTGGAGGACCTTGAGGACAGGTTGACCTACAGGCTATCAGGGGGTGAAAAAAAGCTCGTGTCCATGGCCACAGTGCTTTCTATGGAGCCCGAGCTGCTCCTGCTGGATGAGCCTACCAATGGCTTAGATGAGGAGACATATGAGAGGATAGTGGAGATCCTCAACGCCCTAAATCTCACATGTGTCTTTATATCCCACGATGTTGACTTTCTTCTAAATACCACCCATAAGATCTACATGATGAAAAGGGGAAGGATCTTGACGGACGGAGAAATGGTGGCCCATCATCATGTGCATGTCCACAGATTAGGTTCCATACACCATACCCACTGGAAACTTCTGTGTGAAGGAGACGGGGGAGATGAATAGGGTAACTGAAAGGGCCAGAGACCTGGTGGAGGCCTCCAGGAGGATTTTGGCCTTTGTAGGCGCAGGCCTTAGTACCGAGTCAGGGATACCGGACTTTAGAAGCCCTGGTGGACTTTGGAGCAGATATGATCCCTCTGATTTCTATTTTCAAAAGATCACCACAGACCCTGAGGCGAGGAAGAGATACTGGCAGATGAGTAGTGAGATGTGGGAAGGGATGAGGGATGCTAAGCCAAACAGGGGGCATCTGGCTCTGGTGAAACTGGAGAAGGCGGGAAAGCTACTGGGTATAGTGACCCAGAATATAGACCATCTCCACCACAAGGCCGGGAATTCAGAGGAAAAGATAGTAGAGATCCATGGCACAGCGGTGAGTGTCTCTTGCCTTTCCTGTGGTAAGAGATGGCCCAGGGAAGAGATACATGCAAGGGTAAAGGCAGGGGAATTGGATCCCAAGTGTGATCTTTGTAACGGGATACTAAAGCCTGACACCATAAGCTTTGGCCAGGCCATGCCCCAGGAGAAGATGGCAAGGGCCTTTGAGCTGGCCCGGGGGTGTGACCTCTGTATTGTCTTGGGCTCCTCCCTGGTGGTATATCCTGCGGCAGAGATACCCTATGAGGCAAAGAGGTCAGGGGCCAGGCTGATAATTATAAATAGAGACCCCACATCCCTTGACAGCATGGCAGATGTGGTAATACACGAAAGTATTGGCCAGGTGATGGACTCCATAGTAGGGGGGTGTTAGGCGGTGGAGATAAGGCCAGGAACTGTCTTAGAGGACCTGCTCCCAAGGGAGAGAACTGACCAATTCTTTGAGGCCCTATACGGAGATGTAAAAGAGGGGGCCTATGACATAGCCTTGGTCTTTAAGGGGATTTGTGACTCTGTGGCCTCCTTTGAATTTCAACTAAAAGAGAGGCCAGGGAAATGCCTGGCATGTAACCTCACCTATGGACTTCCAGAGGTCTTTCAGAGGCACCCTGTGATCAACCTCAAGGGGCTTGTATCGAGGATAGGGGAACTCTTTCAGAGGGAGGTAAAAGGCTTTAGGCTTATGCATACCAATGCCGTATCCAAGTCTATACATGTGATTCCCTTGGAGGTGTACTTAGAATAACTACAGGAGTTGAAAAGAGAGGCGAAATGGGATATTGTGAAGATATCGGGACGTGGCTCAGCCTGGTAGAGCACCGCGTTCGGGACGCGGGAGTCGCTGGTTCGAATCCAGTCGTCCCGACCAGATCATAGACCCTTAGACGAATGTTTCTTATGATGGGGGATCACCTACTGAGTCTGCCCTTGTGCACAGAGGCAAGGGTGACCAAGGCCCTGGCCACTTCCTTTTCTGTCCCCCCTCTGATATCAGTTACCCGTGATTCCCCCACCAGTATCCAGGTTCCAGGCCTCAGTATCTGGCTCTTGCATACAAGCCTCTCACCAAAGGCAGGCCTCAGGAAATTGATCTTGAACTCTATGGTGAGGATCCTGTGATCCTCAGGCACCAGGGTAAAGGCTGCGTAGCCTGCGGTATGATCTGCCATGGTGGCCAGAAGTCCTGCGTGGATGAAACCATCTTGTTGTCTGTGGTGATCAGATATCTTTACGGCTGATTCAAAATACCCTGGGCCTACTTCAATTGCCTCTATGTTGCAAAAATGTATAAAGCCCCTCTCAAAGTCCTCCTTGAGGAATCTTTTCCGTCCTTCATCTAAGGGCATAACCTTCTCTCTTGAGGGCCGGGCAGAGCCCGGTTCCCCTGGCTAAGCCAGCCCCAATTTTTGTAGGAGTTCCTGGGTCACTTCCTTTACCCCTGGCAGACCATTTACCTCCACTATCTTTGGTACCCCACCCTGTCTCTTGGAGAGGTCTTTAAAGTAGTTTATGGCTGCCATGGTCCCCGTCTTATCGTCGTAGTAGATGTTATGTCTCTGATCTATGGCCTTTTCATCCTGGTCATCGGACCTGGTCTTGAGTTCGCCCCCACATACCCTGCACCTATCTCCATTGGGTTTGATGGCCTCTATATAGATGTTGTTGGGATGGTTGTTGTCGTTTACGCACAACCTTCTGCCCATGATCCTGTTTTTGGCTGTCTGCCTGTCCAAGACTATCTCTATCACATAGTCCAACTGGATCCCTTCCTTTTTCAAGGCCTTGTCCAGCTCCTGGGCCTGGGTCAAGTTTCTTGGAAAGCCATCTAGTAGCCAGCCCTTTGCGCAGTCTGGCTGTTTGAGTCTCTCAAGTATCATGGGGATGGTAATAGAATCAGGGACCAATTCTCCTCTGTCTATATAGGCCTTTGCCTGTTTTCCCAGCTCTGTACCCTTGGCTATGTTTTCCCTGAAGATAACACCTGTTTCTATGTGGGGTATCTGAAACCTCTCCTTTACGATTGCTCCTTGGGTGCCTTTGCCACTGCCATTTGGTCCAAAAAGTAAAACCTTCATATCCATCTCCTTGGCTAAGATTTTGTTAGGCATACTTATTTAATAGCTAAGCCCAATGTCAAGCCTTAGTTGGGGCCTAAAGTATAAGGGGCCTATCCTACCAGGGTAGAGGGATTTCAGATAAGCGATTCCCGTTACAAGGGAGAATTGAAACAAAAATGTAAAAATCTTAAAAAATGTTGCGTTTCCTAAAACAAAAATTTTTTAAAAATCAAAAACTTATTCGTTGGCACAGCTCTGACCATATGGGAGATGCTCGGATGAATGTATTTCCTAAGAGGCAGAGTAAAGGAGAACAAAATGAGGGAGGTGGGTAATACTTTAAAGAGTGTGGCTCTGTTATTAGAAAGGCAGAATGAAGGTTTGGCATAGCCGAAAGGATGATAGGCTATGATGTCAAGAAATACACAATAAGAGAGGGATATGAAGAGTGCAAGAGATAGAAGTGTAGTGTAGCAGAGCGAGGTAACTAACATAAAAAAACTTTTGAAGAGTTGAGATATAAAATTTGAAGTTTTTGGTTTCTAAAGTGGCCTTTTCGTTAGTTTTAAGTACTTCAATTTTTGTAAGAAAATATAGGGTAGCACGTCAATGGGTGTATTTAATAGGTATGTATTCAGAGGGTATGAAATTGGATCAAAAAGTGTGATTATTCAGCCAGCATTTATAACTTCCTATAAGGGGTTTTAAGTAGGTTTTTGGGGAAATATTGATACTGACAAACATTCGACTCAATCCTTTGTGCCTGACAGGGAAGGTCAAAAGAGTTTCGATGAAGTAGATTTAACACTCAGATAAATAAACTGTCTCTGACAGGTGGTTACATTTATCACGGCACAAATATACTAATGAGAC
The DNA here is from genome assembly GCA_938002815.1 of uncultured bacterium. Taxonomy (GTDB): domain Bacteria; phylum Desulfobacterota; class DSM-4660; order Desulfatiglandales; family CALKZT01; genus CALKZT01. The sequence goes on along the minus strand of CALKZT010000064.1, from coordinate 6,312 downwards.
AGAAGAGATATTCGTCACTTTAGCTAGTTCATCAAAAACCTAAAGAGGGGACCGTCAAAACCTCTTGCTGGGCATCTTTTGATCAGCTCCTCTCTTCGAATACGTGGCCCCTATTCTCACGAGCCCCTCATAGGCCTCAGGGTCTTTAGACCCCATATAGAGATGTCTCCCTGCCAAAGACCTAGTCCAAGGCCCCTCAAGGGGATTAGGAAATATCTCAGCCCAAGGCACATCTGTTTCCCTAAGGGCTCTATCCTGTCAGAAAAAGCCTGAGGGCAGCGGGCCCTTTGGGCTACTAAGATCTAAGCCGCTCATGGTTCCCTCGAATCCCTCAATGTTGTTGACATATATCCTTTAGTCGTTTTTCATTATGAAAAAGGCCCTTAGGTCTTTGTCTCATTATGGGTTTTTAGGGCTCAGGGCCTCCGATAAATAAAAGGGGGTTATTACGATGAGAGGGAATTTCTTATGTATCCATGGGCACTTCTATCAACCTCCCAGGGAAAATCCTTGGCTTGAGTGGGTGGAACCTGAGCTCTCTGCCCTTCCATTCCATGACTGGAACGAGAGGATCACAAGGGAATGCTATGCCCCCAATGCCTGGGCCAGGATCCATTCTCCAAAGCTCAAGATAGAAAGGCTCATAAACAACTTTAGCTACATAAGCTTTGACATGGGGCCTACTCTTATCTCTTGGATACACCAAAATAGTCCCCATCTCTATGATAAGCTCCTTGAGGCAGACAGGGAGTCCAAGAGACTCTACGGTGGGCATGGAACGGCCATGGCCCAGGCCTACAACCATATGATCCTCCCCCTGGCAGACAGGAAAGACAAGGAGACCCAAATAAGATGGGGAAAAGAGGACTTCAAATTTAGGTTTGGGAGAGATCCAGAGGGTATGTGGCTCCCTGAGACTGCCGTGGATTTAGAGACCCTGGAGATAATGAGCTTTGAGGGAATCAGATTTACCATCCTCTCCCCGTACCAGGCAGAAAAGATAAGGCCCCTTTCGGGAAAGGCTTCGTGGAAGGATGTCTCAGACGGGTCAATAGACATCACCATGCCCTATAGGGTAGTTCTGCCCTCCGGGAGGAGCATTGATGTCCTCTTCTATAATAAGGAGATATCCCAGTCCATTGCCTTCGGCAATGCCCTCTCATCGGGGGAGCAGATCCTAAAAGAGGTCTCTCTATGCCTTTTTAAGTGGGGCAGGGACAACGGTATCGTGACCATAGCGACGGATGGTGAGTCCTATGGACATCACTTCAAGTTTGGTGATCTTGCCCTGGCCTGGATGATAGAGCATGCAAGGGAATTTAACATACAGATCGTAAGCCCAGGCCAATACCTGGAGATGTTTCCTCCTACCTATGAGGTGAAGGTCAAGGAGAGGTCTTCGTGGAGTTGTGCCCACGGTGTCAAGAGGTGGGAAGATGATTGTGGCTGCTCTCTTTCGGGCAGGAAGGATTGGAACCAGAAGTGGAGAAGGCCTCTGAGGGATGGCCTAAACTGGCTGAGGGATGAGATCCGTAAGATATATGAGAGGGAGATGAAGAGGTTTACCCAGGAAGATCCCTATGAGATCAGGAACCGTTACATAGAGGTCCTCCTAAAGCGGGAGGAGTGCGCCCTAAAGGACGAGGTTTTCCATAGCCCCTATGGAGAAGAGATTCTGAGGCTTCTGGAATCACAGCGGATGGCCATGTATATGTTTACGAGCTGTGGTTGGTTCTTTGATGACATCACTGGTATAGAGGCCACACAGGTCTTGAAATATGCACTTAGGGCCATAGAGCTCTTGGAACCCTACGGAGGAAAAGACCTACTGGAAGGACTTAAGGAATATCTTAGAAAGATAAAGCCCAACGACCCTTCCTTTAAGGATGGGGAAGAGGTCTTGGAGAAATTGGTTAAGCCTTCTGCCTATTCCAAAGAGACATTGGTGGGATCAGTGGCCCTCTGCTCCCTATTTGGGATAACGTCACCTCCCTTTCTAATGAGAAAGTTCACCATAGAAAGAGAGATCTGCCATTGCCATAGAGATTCACAACTCCGTATAGGTCAAGTGGCTTTTAAGGAGTTTCTATCTGAGACAGAGAGATTCCTCTATGTAATAAACCTTCACAAGGGCCATGTGAAGGTCTGGACAGGTAAGGGGGAGCTCACAGAGGGTATGGATGGGCTCATCTTGCAAGGGCTTGAACTGAGGGCCTCTCAGCGGAACGTGTTGAGCCAGTTAAAGTCCTTTCTGGGGTCCCTGAAGGAGGTGGAACCCTCTTCACTGCCAGGTGAGATGATTCCTACTCTGATTTTGGGAGGAGAGGAGAAAGGTCAGATAAAGGATCTAAATATTGAGGCAGGAAAGGCGATCTATACCCTTAGCCTTTTGGAAGAGAAAGGGATTTTAAAAGACATATCTCGGCTGAATCTGCTTTTACCTTTTCCCTTACAGGATTTTTTGGAAGAGCTCATTATTAAATTTTTTGTGAACGAAAATTTATCTGCTGACGACATAGGGTTAAATAGACTTCTTAGATTCTTCAAAGAAAATGGGAGTAGTATTCATGGGGGAAGGATCAATTTTTATGCAAACCAATTCATCAGACGAGAAAGTAATAACCTCTTTAAAGGAATAACAAAAAATTCAATAAGAAAGCTATTGCATTATCTGAAACTACACAGAAAACTAAGATGTGAAGCTGATTTATTTTATCTCCAAAATTATTGGTGGGAGCTTAGTCAGAATAAACTTTTCCTGGATAAGCAATCTATTAAGCTAAAAAAGCTATTCTGGAAGCTTGGGGAGGAGTTAGGATTTGTAATAAACAAGTGAAAGGAGAGGAACATGCCTAATTCAGAGTATCTAAGGTTGGAGAAAGATGGAAATATATGTAATCTTGTGCTCTCAAGGCCAGAGAGATTGAATGCCATGGATAGAGGTTTCTTTCAGGCCATGCAAAGTGCCTTTGAGGAGATAGGTAAGGACGAAGAGATAAGGGCTGTAATTATAAGTGGAGAGGGAAAGGCCTTTAGTGCTGGTACAGATCTAAAGGACTTAGGAAATCTCCTTACGGGAGTGGGAGCTAAGGATAGGAGAGCCCTGAGGGGGATTATAGAGGAGTTGCAGGCCGGGTTTAATGCCGTAGAGCAATGTGACAGGCCAGTGATCGCTGCGATCCATGGCTACTGCATAGGGGGTGGGGTGGATCTCATCTCCTCCTGTGACATAAGGATAGCTACCAGGGATGCAATCTTTTCCATAAGGGAGACCAAGATGGCCATAGTCCCTGACCTTGGCACAGTTCAAAGGTTGCCCTACATAATAGGCCATGGGTATTTTAGGGAGCTGGCCTTCACAGGAAGGGATTTTGGGGCAGAGGAGGCCTATAGGATGGGTCTGGTCACACACCTGTGTGAGGACAAAGGGGAGCTGATGGAAAAGGCAAAGGAGATTGCCCTGGAGATAGCCTCATGTCCTCCCCTCACGGTAAGGGCCCTTAAGGAGGCCATAATATTCAGTAGGGATTATGGGGTGAGGGCAGGGCTTCAGGTGGTGGCCCACATAAACGCCTATAACATACCCTCAGAGGACCTTTGGGAGGCCATGGCAGCCTTCAAGGAAAAGAGGAGGCCAAGATTTCTGGGACAGTAGGACTTGGGGTCTTCTTCCAAAAAGAGGGTCTGGGCATGGTGCCTCTATGATTTTGCCAACTCCAGTTATTCTGCGGTAATTGCCTCGGCCATATTTCCAGTCTATTTTGCCCACTATATAGTTGGCAATGAAATGGGACTGGGGGACCTTTGGTGGGGGAGGGCTGTCTCTTTTAGTATGCTCTTTGTGCTCCTAACCTCCCCTATTACTGGCTTCATTGCGGACAAGGAGGGGAAAAACAGGTCCTTCCTCACCACATATACCATGGTTTGTGTACTTGCCGTGGCCATGTTTTCCCTCCTTGAGAAGGGGGATGTGATCCCTGCCTTCTTCTTGGTATTTCTGGCCAATTCGGCCATGGAGGGTGCCTTGGTCTTCTACAATGCCTTTATGCCGAAAATCGTTCCAAGAGAGTTCCAGGGGAGGCTATCTGCCTGGGGATTTGGGGTGGGGTACTTGGGCTCCATCCTTTCTCTCCTCATGGCTCTCTATCTCCTAAAGAGGGAGGTCTATGGGCTCATTTGGCCCATGGTCTCCCTCTTTTTCCTCATATTTTCGCTACCCTGCCTTTTTTTAATGCCTTCTCAAATGGAAAACTCAACGGAGAAAGATAAGAGGTCTTTGAGGGCCCATATCCAGGGTCTGATCTTACAGCTCAGGGAGGTCTTCAAGAAAAAAGGGCTGAGACGCTTCTTGTTATCTTACCTTCTATATGAAGAGGGGATAAATACCACTATAGTATTTGCAAGCATATTTGCCTCCACCAGCCTTGGATTTAGGTATAATGAGCTGGTCCTTCTCTATCTTTTTGTGCAGCTTACAGCGCTACTCGGGAGCTTTCTGGTGGCCGGAAGTTTGGATAAAAGGGGACCAAAGGGGGTCTTGATCATGACCTTGAGCCTCTGGTCTTCCATCAGCTTTCTATGCATATGGGTGGATAAGAAGTTCCTCTTCTGGATCCTTGCAATACTATCGGGTTTGGGGCTTGGCTCTGCACAGGCCTCAAGCAGGGCAATGTTCTTAAAGTTTGTACCCAATAAAATGGAGGGACAGTATTTTGGGGTCTACTCCATGGTGGGAAAGTCCTCTGCCATATTGGGCCCTCTGTTGTTTGGAGAGGTCTCCCACCTTTTCGGGAGCCAAAGGCCCGCAGTCTTTGTGGTATTCCTCATGTTTCTTTCAGGACTCCTGTTACTAAAATCGGTAGAGGTCTTGGCCACAGGAGAAGGAGGTGGCTCCCATGAGAGATAGAAGACTGGTCTTGGCCTCTGGGCTCATAAAGGAATTCGATTCCTTCAGGGCAGTGGACAGGGTATCCTTTGAGATAATGAGGGGGGAATGCTTTGGATTCTTAGGGCCCAATGGTGCAGGGAAGACTACCCTTATGAGGATGATATACTGCTTTTTCCCCCCCACAAGAGGGGTCTTAGAGGTCTTTGGAATGGATGTGAGAAAGTACTCCTCCCAGATAAAGGGGCGTATAGGGGTGATGCCACAAGAGGACAACCTGGATATAGATCTCTCGGTAATGGAAAACCTCACGGTATATGCCAGGTATTTTGGCATGAAGGGGAAGGCCACCCTCTGGAAGGCAAGGGAGCTTTTAAATTTTGTGGGGCTTGGGGACAAGGAGAGACTGAACGTTCAAAGGCTTTCAGGGGGTATGAAGAGGAGGCTTGTACTTGCAAGGTCCCTCATAAACGACCCAGAGCTGATCATACTAGATGAGCCCACCACAGGCTTGGATCCCCATAGCAGAAAACAGGTGTGGGATATGATTAAGGAAAAGCAGAGGGAGGGAAAGACCCTTATACTCACCACACACTACATGGAGGAGGCCCAATACCTGTGTGATAGGGTTGCTATAATGGATTCCGGAAGGTTTGTGAGAATAGGCTCGCCAAGGGAGCTGATGGAGGAGCATGGAGGAAGCCTTGAAGATGTCTATTTGAAGCTTACTGGAAAGCGCCTCATCTCTGAGACAGGATATGCACTGGAGGAAAGGGGTAATGGCAGCCCTATTGGGAATCTTTAAGACCCTGAATTTCCATAGAGTCATGAGTGTCTGGCACAGGAACTTTACGGTCTACAGGAGGCTTTACAAGTCAAGCCTGGTATTAAACTTTGTGGATCCCATACTTTATCTCGTGGCCTTTGGGATGGGGTTTGCTAACTATGTAAAGGAGATCCAGGGACTCCCTTATGTGAAATTCATAGCTCCTGCAATTGTTGCCACTTCATCTGCCTTTGCTACAACATATGAATGTACCTATGGGACATTTGTCAGGATGCATTTTCAAAAGACCTTTGATGCAATTCTTGCAACACCTGTAAATGTCTATGAGCTGATTATGGGTGAGATGCTTTGGGGGGCCACAAAAAGTCTTATCTATGGGATGATCATCATGATCGTGATTATGGCAGGAGGGCTTGTGAATTCTGAGACAGTTTTACTTGCCCTTCCCTTTGTTTTTCTCTCTGGAATCGTATTTGCAGAAATCTCGCTTATAGTAACTTCTATAGTGCCGGGGATAGATTCGTTTAACTATTTTTATACCCTCTTTATCACACCACTCTTTCTGTTTTCGGGGCTATTTTTCCCTTTGGATGATATGCCGGTGATCTTTCAGAAACTGGCCTTTTTTAATCCCATGTAC
>CALKZT010000063.1 GCA_938002815.1 uncultured bacterium | reverse complement strand
TATGCTCATTTATATAGGAAGAATGGGTAAGGGCCTGGACCAAGAGCTTTGGCTCATTAAAGCGATATGAGATCTTCTCTTCAAGGGTCGAAAGGAAGTCTTTTTGTTCTTTATTCAAGTTAGCCCCTCCTTTCTTTTGGACAAAAAGGCCATGGATCCCCAAAGTCCCAAGAGGGATACTGTTCCCACTACCCCAAACAATCCCTTTAGGTCGTAATACTCTGACACAAATCCAGACAAGAAGGTGCCGGTGATAAAACCCAGGTCGTAAGTGAATGTAAATATGGCCATGGTGGTGGCCTTCTGTTCCCTATCCCCAAAGGTGGATGCATATTGGTTGAGGAGGGCAAAGCCCACAGCCATGGCAATCCCACTCAGTAGGGCACTCAAAAGGAGAAGATATATAGGGGGATCTTCTATGCAGAGTATATAGGCACCCCCTGCCATCAAAAGGTATCCTATGCCGAGGTGGGGCATCCTGCCCAATTTATAAAGGACTATCGATGCTATCATTGCCGTAAGAAGTGAGATTCCTATATAGGATCCTCCCCTTCCCATCCCCATTTTGTGTATCAGGAGGCCCACAAAGTTTAGGATACTGGCCTGGGAATGGGAAAATGTCCAGGTACTGAATAGGAGCAGAATAAAGGAAATGGGAGGAGAATATCGAGAGGGAAGAGCATTTGAGTTCTCATTTTTTGGCTTTTTATTTGTTTTCAATGGGGTGAGAAAGAAAAAACATAGGACTCCATACCATAGTGAGGTGAGATATAATACTTGGTCTTGAAATTTATTGATCAGTATCTCAGTGAGTATGGGGATAAGTGCAGCACTTCCCATCATGACAATTCCTACGTTGATAAAAAAAAGATAGCGCTTTTCTTCGGGTATCTCTTTTGCTATATAGGTAAAAAAGGCTATGATTAAGAGTGAGAATCCGGCACCATGAACTATTCTGTTTATAACTAATTCACGGAAAGAGTTTTCTGTGAATATATAGGCGAAGCATGAAACGCAAATAATAATTAGTCCAAGTTTTGCTGCGCTGTATTCAGCTACTATTCGTACAAATTTTGAAAGTGGAATCCTAAGTAATGCGTTTGAAAAAGAAAATGCCCCCACTATAATTCCCACTTGCAGGTATGAATAGTCCCTATCTTTGAGGAGAGTAGGATATATGAGAAAGGCTGAGGAGTTTGCAAAGGTCAAAAAAAAAGTGCAAATATCCTCAGATCAGAGAATCTCTTTATCATAGAGGCCTGCCACAATATGGACAGTATCTGAATCCTGGCTCTATTCTATTCCCGCATTCTGGGCAATAGAGGTGTTCCCGGAGACTGATCTCTCTCCCCATGGAGGGGACCGCATGCTCCCCCACCACACCGCACCTGTCGCAGATGAGCAGAGCTTCTCCCTTTTTTACCCGGAAAAGGGGTATGAAGAAGAGGGAAAGGTAGTGATCCACCCGCCTAAGCTTGGCCCGTGCAAGTCCGCAGACAGGGCAAAGCCTGCTGGTGTTTTCAAGCTCCACTGTCTTGGGTTGTATGCCACCTATGAAGAAGAAGAACATGTGCCTCCATCAAATTCTTATAATATAGCCTCTTTGATGGTGGCTATCAAGTTTACGAAGAACATAGCCACTATATGGATAGGGCCCAAAGGAGACCCCATCCTTTTGGGGTTGGATCCAATTCTTGTCGCCCCGAGGAGAAGCCCTTTGATTAGACGAGGCCCTTTCTGCTATCCTAAAGAAAAGAGAATATAGATTCTTACCAAGGGCAGATCTGAGAATATGGACATAAAGATGGCATGTGACATCATGCTGGGTAGCCTTGCAAGACACCTGAGGGCTTTGGGTTTTGATGTGGTGGTCTTCCCCTTTGAAGGGAAGATCTTCCATCCCTCTTTGGGGGGAAGGGTATTGATTACGAGAAAGAAGGCATTGGGAGAACTCTTTCCCAAGATAGTGGTATTGAACTCAGGGACACTAAAATCCCAGCTAAAGGAGTTAAAGGAGTCTATAGACCTCCGGATAGATCCTTCTCAACTCTTCACCAGGTGCCTTGAGTGTAATAGCCTGCTCATAAGAGCAGACCAAGACCTATATAGGGGAAGGATCCCGGAATATATACAGCTCCTCCACAGGGGGCAAGTGAGATATTGTGAGACCTGTGATAGATTCTTTTGGCCAGGCACACACAGAAGACATATGGAAAAAAAATTCAGGGAATGGGGCCTGATCTGATTTTTTCCTTTGACCGGAAAACCAGGGTAGATAGAATCTATGGAGGTCATCAGGGCCTGGGAAGGGGGTGATGGGTTTTTTTTGGCAGAGGTCTTTATGGGATGAAAACCCCTAACCACAGAAAGGAGTAAAAGGTGGCCGGTTCTACTTATAAGATCATTGAACTAGTGGGGACGAGCGATACCTCCTGGGAGGAGGCAGTAAAGACTGCAGTGGAGACAGCAGGGGAGAGCCTAAGGGATTTAAGGATTGCAGAGGTGACAAGACTGGATGTGGTGGTGGAAAACGGCAAGGTTACCAGATACAGGGCGAGGGTAAACCTCTCTTTCAAGTATCACAAGGAGGACTAAAAGAATAGCCCTAAGACCCCAATAGAGGGTCTTAGGCCCAGATTACAGGGCATACAGTTTGAATATCCTGGAGGTTTTTCATGTACGAAGGTAGAAAGCTTACTGTATTGGATCAGATCGCTGCATCGGACGAGGTTAGGCGCAAAATAATAGATGCTGCCAGTGTGCTCTATGCAAAAAAGGGCTTTAAGGCCACCTCTATTCAGGAGATTTCTGAGCTTGCAGGTGTGAGTCTTCCGGTGACGTATCATTATATAAAGAGCAAGTCAGAGATCATGAGCATGATTATGGAAGACCTCCTCATGAGTTTTAAGGCAAGTCTCGAAGAGAATCTAAAAGGGTATGAAGATCCCGAGGAGAAACTGGCGGTAGCAACTATACTATATTACAAGATAGTTGATTCAAACAAAGAAAAGGCTCTATTAATATACCAAAAATCCATATCTCTGGACAAGGCATCAAAATCGAAAATCATGTCTCTTGAGGTAGATGTAAGCCAGATATTTGTCAAAATCCTTGAGGAAGGGATTCAAAAAGGGGTTTTTAGGCCTGTGGATGTTGATCTAATGGCTTATAATATAATAATGCTTGCCCATATGTGGGCACTTAAACAATGGCACTTTAAGAAAAGGCTCACAATTGACGAATACATTAATCACCAGTTAAAGACCATTCTCATATCACTTCAGTCTGAAAAAAATTCTGGCTATGAAAGCTAAATGCCAAAGGTTGTGATAAATGCGGATGATTTTGGAATCTCAGGAAACATAAATCTAGGGATCTTAGAGGCAGCAAGGGCAGGTAAGATAAATGCGATATCCCTTATCAGTTGTGGCAGGTTTTTCCTCAACCACCTCGATGAATTAAAGGCTACAGGCAAAGACTTAGGAATTCATCTCACCATTACACAAGAGATCCCCTTAACAGAACCCGAAAGCGTCCCGTCCATAGTGGACGGATCAGGGAGATTTCTCTCTATGGAGGGATTTCTGAAGAGGTATTTTAGGGGAAAAGTGGATCCGATGCATGTGTATATGGAGTGGAAAAACCAGATTATACATCTGCTAAGGCATGGGATCCCCCCCACACATATGAACAGCCATCAGCACCTCCATATACTCCCAAAGACCCTGATGGTGGCCAAAAGGCTTAAAAGGGAATTTGGGATAAGGTACATGAGATTTGAGCCCCTTGAACCATGGAGGCTCTTTTTTAGGATCCCAAAGAAGCTCCCTTTTATGCTCACCAAGGCCATGGCTACCCTCATGAAGGTCCTAATTATCCCTTCTGAGACGGACCATCCCTTTATCGGGGTAGGATTTTCTGGAGGAAAAATGGACCTAAAAGCTCTTAAAGAGGTCCTCACGAATATTAGATCCTTTAGTTTTTTTGAGTTGAATCTCCACCCTGGTTTCAATACCGGCGCCGGAGTAGATAGCTATGTCCATTGGAGATTCGATTGGGAGAGTGATCTAAGATTGCTCTTCGATAAGAGTTTCCATAGCCTCCTCACCGAGTTTCACCTGACCCCCTGCAGTTTTGAGGGGCTTTAGAGGTTTCAATCGCCCCCTTATGGTGATCCGTCCTTACAAGAGAGGTGATGAAGAGGGTATAGTCAGGCTTAGAAGGTCTGTATTTGGGGATATAGACCCATACAAGGCCACAGTAGAGTGCTGGAAGTGGGAGTTTAGGGAGATACCATCTGGCAGCCCCATAATAGTAGTGGCAGAAGAGGGAAGGGAGATCGTGGGACACTATGGCCTCCTTCCCATGACTCTTTGCCACAGGGGAAAAGAGCAGCCTTTTGGGCTTGCGGTGGACCTCATGGTCCATCCTCTATATAGAAGGCGAGGCCTCTTTGTGAACATGTATAAAGAGGTGGAAAAGGAGGCAAGGGAGCAGGGCTTAGCCGGAATACTGGGTTTTCCCAACGAAAGGACCCTTCCCACTTATAAGAATAGACTTGGGTGGAAGCACCTTATGGATCTAAGTCTCTTTTTTGCCACCAATCCAAATTTTCTCCTATCCTACATTAAAGGCTATAAAACAACATCCTCTCTCCCCACTTACCAGAGGTATAAGAGCAGGGAGATAATTTTTGAAACCATAAGTCGTTTTGAGAATGCTATTATTCCCTTGGATTCAGGGGCCCTTCCCTATTCTTTTCTGAAGAGGGACCCCGATTATCTGAACTGGAGGTATATCAGACCGAGATGGTATTCATACAGATGCTATAGGATACTATTTGGAAAAGAGCTTTTAGGGTATTTTGTGATAAGAAACTACCCAAAAAAGGGGCTTTGGTTTGCGGTATTAATGGATATATTCCCTTTTCCCTTGATTGACAGAGAGACGACCAAAAGGGTCTTTAAGGAGATTTTGGCTATGCTCAAGGGGTATAATATAGTGGGCCTAATTTTTTCAGACTCTATTGGCTTCTTTAAGAAATTTTTGGATCCTGGAATTAGGATCCCATCCCTTTTGAATCCAAGACCCTGGCATGTGGGGTGGAGGGATCTCAGGGATGGCAGTGGGCTGGTTTCTGAGGACCTCTATCTTACATTTGGTGATGGAGATATACTATAGCTATGGATATAAGGTTTGAAGAGGTCTCAGAGGCCTCCATAGCAAAGGAAAAGGCAAAGGCCAGGGCCTTGAGAAAGACACATTGGTGGCAGAGGAAGCTGGGCTTGGGCATATGTTTTTACTGTGGTAAAAATGTTGCTCCCCAAGATCTCACCATGGACCATATTGTGCCCTTAAGCAGAGGGGGCAAGACGACCAAAGGAAATGTGGTCCCTGCATGTAAGGAATGTAACAACAAGAAGAAATGGATGCTCCCCTGGGAATGGGAGGAATACCTCCAGAGACTGAAATCCGGTAGTCTGTCGCTTGTTGACAGATAATGGCCCCATCCTTACCTTTCCTTAGAAAATTTAGTTAAAAAAAGTACTTACAGCCATGGAGGAGAAAAGATGAGGTTTGATAAATTCACGTTAAAGGCCCAGGAGGCCATAGGGGAGACACAGAGACTTGCCCAGTCTTTGGGGCATCAACATATAGAGCCAGAACATATATTGAAGGCAGTCTTTGGGCAGACCGAGGGGGTAATACCTGCCCTTACAAAGAAGATAGGGGTCCAGCCCGTCGAGCTCCTTGAAGAACTGGACAGGTATCTAGAAGGGCTCCCAAAGGTATCAGGGGGAGAAATATATCTCTCTTTAAGGGCAAAGGAGGTTTTGGAGAAGGCCTTTGAGGAAGCATCCCTTATGAAGGATGAATATGTAAGTTTAGAGCATTTGCTCCTCGCAATCTCCCAAGATGGGCAGGGATTTGCTGGAAAACTCCTGAAGAAAAAGGGGCTCACGAGGGAGGCCATACTAATGGCCCTGAAGGACATAAGAGGTGTCCACAGGATCACGGACCCCAATCCCGAGGATAAATATCAGGCCTTAGAGCGATACGGGAAAGACCTTACAGAGCTTGCCAGGAAGGGGAGCCTTGATCCTGTCATTGGAAGGGATGAAGAGATTAGAAGGGTAGTGCAGGTACTGAGCAGGAGGACCAAGAACAACCCCGTTCTCATAGGTGAGCCTGGGGTAGGCAAGACTGCTATAGTGGAAGGCCTTGCCCAGAGGATTGCCCATGGAGATGTCCCAGAGACCCTCAAAGACAAAAGGGTTGTGGCATTGGACATGGGGGCCCTTGTGGCAGGGGCAAAATACAGGGGAGAATTTGAGGACAGGTTAAAGGCGGTTCTAAAAGAGATCCAAGAGAGTAACGGGAACATAATTCTGTTTATCGATGAGCTACACACCTTAGTGGGGGCAGGTGCTGCAGAGGGAGCAATGGATGCCTCCAACATGCTCAAACCTGCCCTTGCAAGGGGAGAGTTGAGGTGTGTGGGAGCAACTACCATCAAGGAATACAGAAAACACATAGAAAAGGATCCTGCCCTCGAGAGGAGGTTCCAGCCCGTATTGGTAACTGAGCCCTCTGTGGAGGATACCATATCCATCCTGAGGGGTCTAAAGGAAAAGTACGAAGTGCATCATGGTGTAAAGATCAAAGACTCTGCCCTTGTGGCAGCTGCCACACTATCCCACAGGTATATTGTGGACAGGTTTTTGCCGGACAAGGCCATAGACCTTGTGGACGAGGCAGCCAGCAGGCTCAGGATGGAGATAGACAGCATGCCAGCTGAGATAGATGACATAAAGAGGAAGATCACCCAGTTGGAGATAGAGAGGGAGGCCCTAAAGAAGGAAAAGGACCCTGCCTCTTTGGAGAGGCTTTCAAAGCTTGAAAAGGAGTTGGAGGGACTAAGAGGCCAGATGGATGAGATGGTATCCCACTGGGAGAGGGAAAAGGGTGTTATCTCGAGGATCAGGGAGATAAAGGAGAGACTTGAGTCTGCCAGGACAGAGGCGCAACTGGCAGAGAGGCAAGGGGATTACACGAGGGCCGCGGAATTAAAATATGGCGTCATGATAGAACTGGAAAAGGAACTGAATCTTGCAAACAAGGAGTTGGTGGAGATCCAGTCGAGCAGGAAGATGCTGAAAGAAGAGGTGGACTCTGAAGACATTGCCATTATTGTTGCCAAATGGACCGGTATCCCGGTAACAAAGCTTCTGGAGGGTGAAAAGGAAAAACTCCTCCAGATGGAAGAGAGGCTTGCCGAGAGGGTCGTGGGCCAGGAGAAGGCCATTGAGGCCGTCTCCAATGCCGTGAGAAGGGCAAGGTCAGGGCTCCAGGATCCCAACAGACCCATAGGTTCCTTTATCTTCATGGGACCTACCGGTGTGGGAAAGACAGAGCTGGCAAAGGCCCTGGCGGCCTTTTTGTTCAATGATGAAAAGTTCATGATAAGGTTAGACATGTCTGAGTTTATGGAGAAGCACAGTGTGGCAAGGCTTATAGGTGCACCTCCCGGTTATGTGGGCTACGAAGAGGGGGGCTATCTCACAGAGGCGGTGAGGACACACCCCTACTCTGTAGTCCTCTTAGACGAGATAGAAAAGGCACATCCAGAGGTCTTCAATGTCCTCTTGCAGATCTTGGACGACGGCAGACTAACCGATGGCAAGGGCAGAACCGTTGACTTCCGCAATACTGTGCTCATAATGACCAGCAATATAGGCAGCCACTGGATTCAGGAGCTTGCCCAGAAGGATAGGGCAGAGATGGAAAGGAGGGTAATGGATGCCCTCAAGAATACCTTCAGACCCGAGTTCCTAAACAGGATAGATGAGATCATCATCTTTAACCCCCTTGGGAGAGAGGAGATAGAGAGGATAGTGGAGATCCAGATAAAGCTTTTAGCAAGGAGGCTTGCTGACAAAAATATTGGGATCACCATAACGGATCGGGCAAAGAGGTTCCTTGCAGAGAAAGGATTTGACCCTGTCTACGGTGCCAGGCCCCTTAAGAGGACCATACAGAGGTTGATACAAGATCCCCTTGCCACAAAGATATTGGATGGTTCGGTAAGAGAGGGCTCAAATATTACAGTGGATGTGGAGGGCGGAAATATCCTATTTCATTAGGAGGTGGGAGGGGCTTTTTCCCTCCCTCCCAGGATGACTAATACCTTCCACGCAAGACTTATAAATAAAGACAACTTTGACCCAGGGCTCTATCTGAGGTTTACCCACCAAAAGAGTGCCATACTCTTTGACCTGCCAGATCTAAGTAATCTTAGCCCCAAAGAGATATTGAGGATAGAAGATGTCTTTGTGACCCATACCCACATGGATCATTTTATAGGCTTCGATCAGATGCTGAGGATCTCTTTGGGGAAGGATAAGACCATAAACATCTTTGGCCCAGAAGGTATCATAGAAAACGTGAATGGAAAGTTAAAGGGCTATACCTGGAATCTAATAGAGAATTACGAGGGTGAGCTTAGAATAGTTATAAATGAAATAATGGAAAAAAAGAAGAAGGTGGCTATTTTCAGCTCAAAAAAGGCGTTTAGAAAACAGAGTGAAGCCTCTTTTTACAATACGGGAAAGATAATTTCAAATCATCCAAACTATAAAGTTTATGTATCTATATTAGATCATCTTGTGCCATCGTTGGGTTTTATGTTGGAAGAGCGCTTCAGAATAAACATCTTAAAGGAGAAGCTTCATGAATTAAAATTAAGGCCAGGGCCATGGTTAACTAAATTTAAACATGCAATATATGAAGATAAGGAAGATACTGAACTGATAGTTGTAAAACAAGAAGGCATAGAGAAGCACGTTGAGAGATGTTTCACATTAGGAGAGCTAAAACAGAATATTGCCAAGATAACCTCAGGTGCAAGAATAGTTTACTTGACTGACATAGTAGGATCAGAGGCAAACATAGAGCAAATTGTAAAAGACTTTGAATACTGCGACGTTCTATTTATAGAAGCAGGCTTTTTGGCAGCTGATAAAGATTATGCCAAGCGAACCTTTCACCTGACCACAATTGACGCAGGGAGAATAGCAGGTCTTTTAGGGGCCAAACACTTACATATCTTTCACCACTCTTTTAGATATAAGGGAAAAGATGCAGTGCTCTTAGATGAGGTCTTAAGGGCATATAAGGCCTTTTGTAAAGAGAGCCCGGAGTCGTGAATATCTTGAAGGTTCAAAGGGGATCTGCTAATCTGAAAATAAAGGGGTGATAGAGTGGAGAGGAAAATAGGAGATCTGGTCTTGGTATATGTGGAGGATGCCCCTTCCTTTTATGGGAGGATCGAAAAGATAGAGCCAGATGCAAAGGCAGGGTGGTATCAGGTGACCTTTTTGTTCTTGGGCATACCTGCCAGGACAGTGGTATGGATCTTGAGGGAAGAGTACATAGACGGAGAGCCCTTTACCATGGGAGGGACTCCTTTGAGGATTGAGCTGGTGCCACCTTTTAGGGAAGAGACAAAAAAAGAGGAGGGTCCCGAAAAGCCCCAGAGGACCTCTTCTGAGCCAACCTCAAAGGGACCAAAGGTCATACCCTTAAAGCCAAAGAGGTAAACGGGTGGGAGCCTTTGAGATATTCATCATTAGGGCGCTACTTGCAGTCTTTTTTTCTATATTGTTAGCCAGGTTTTACTTTAAGGAGAGGTCAATATTTTGGAGTTTGGGGCTTGCCGCGGCAATGCTTGCCATTATATATGCAAAGGAATACTTCAGGAAAAGAAATCAAGGGGAATAGCCACCCCCTGACATGAGAAAAGACTCTATATGCCTGTTTAAGGTGTAAATATCTGCATTTTCACCAAGGTAGACTTTCAGGTTCTCCTGTGATTTGACTTCTGTATTGAAAAGATTTGAGGCGTTTGTTATCCCAACTTGATTTATGGCCTCAGGATACTTGATCATGCCCAGTTTTCTATAAATTCCGGCTAATTTGGAGATATTCTTAGGCAAGATTCTGCTTATCCTCCCTTCTTCTTCCTTGAGCCTTATTGCCTCCTTGCTTGCAAGCCAATAGACTTGGAGGATACTTAAGATAGGAGCAGTAAACATAATAATGTATTCTTTTCCTTTTTGAGTGAGATTGAAACCACTTGATCTATCAAAGGTGGCCAACTGGTTATTTACCAAGAATTGAATTGTATGAGCTATCTGTTCTTTTTCTTCGGAGTGTTGGCTGAATACAAACTCATGTTTAAGCAGAAACTTTAGAAACCTTATGTCTTGCAAAATGACTTCCTCAGAAAAATGACCTCTTGACGTGAGTGAGAGACATACAAGGGAGCAGGGTAGCAAATGGTATAGAAGGCTATTCTTATAGTAGTCGAGGATTATCCTCTTTTCCTCCCTTATTCCCCAATAGGACCTTGTCTGATCCCCTATATCCTTTATTATATTCCATTGACCCAAGAGTGCCAGGGTGTGATCTACTGCCCTCTGGACATCTCTGAGTGTATTAGATAGATTGGATCCGGCATAGCTCAAATATGAAACATAGTTATTTAGGGCCTCTTTAAGCTGCTCCTCTGTAAAACCGCCCCTAAATTTACTCAATACTGCAGCTGAAACAAGGGATAGGGGTGTTACAACGGTTATCCTGTTTATACTGATTGCAATCTGGTCTGCAAGCTCCTGGGCCTGATGGGCAAGGTCAATGGTCTCTGATTTTAGGGATTCATCTGCATAGATGGGTTTTCCAAACCTTATATAGACCTTACCATAGCGCTTCTTTAGGAAGCGCACTGCCCTTATCAGTTGAAGTGTGGATTCCTTCTCTTTCTCTTTCCCCATTAACTCCTGTGCATATTCCTCATCTTCGGGTACCTTGTCATAGACTATGGATACAGGAACGAAGGCTATATTCCTGCCTCTTTCCTCCAGATATGTACTCAAGATCAAGGTCAAAAGCCCTGCCTTGGGGTTGGCAAGTTTTCCTGTCCTGCTTCTCCCTCCCTCTATGAAAAACTCTATGGGGTAACCTTCCTTGATGAGCATCTTGAGATAGCTTGTAAATACCGCAGTATATAGCTTTGCCCCCCTAAAGGCCCTTCTGATAAAAAAGGCACCTGCCTTTCTAAAGAGAGTGCCCATGGGCCAAAATAGTAGATTCACTCCTGCTGCAATCCTCGGGGAGTGGAGCATGTTCAAATAGAGCATATGGTTCAAGACAAGGTAATCCACGTGGCTTCTATGGGATGGGACATAGACTAATGTGGCCTTTCTTGCCGCCTCTTTAACCACCATCAGCTCCTCTTGGGATATCTCTATGCCTTCAAATATCCTTGGCCAAAGCCAGTTTAAGAAGACCACGAAGAGCTGGGCAAAAAAGGGGCTGTAGTCGGAGGCGATCTCTTCGAAGTATTTCTCGGCCTCCTTTCTTGCCTTTTTTTCTGCCTGGGGATCGCCCTTTGAAAACCCCTCGATCACCTCTAAGACCCTTTTGTCTGTGAGGACCTCTTCCTTTATCTCCTGCTTACCTTTAAAAAGGGGACCTAAACAGACTCTCTTTTCCAAATCTATGGCGCTTAGTATCCTCTCCCTTATGGTGGAGGCCCCATCCCCTGGTGAGATCAGGATAGGTTCCCCTATGCTCAAGACACAATCCCTACTAAACCTCAAAAAGATGAGGGCCTTTCTGATCACGCCGGGATTCTCTCCGTATCCCAAGAGGATGTCCCAAAAGGATGGTCTGAGCTTATTGAGGGAGTTTCTGTAGAGGATCGTAAGGGGCACCAAGTAAACGGGTTTCTCCGAAAGGGTCAGGGAGGCAATAGTTGTCTCCAAAGGATGTGGGCCTCCCTTCAGATAGCCCCTTTTAAAGAGACCCGGGTCGTAGAGGGCCATATAGGGGATCTGGCCAGAGCCATGGACCTTCAAGACCCCTTCCGTAAGGGAGAACTCCTCCCGAATAAGAGACCTTAGATCGGCCACAGGACCTATCCCCTCCTTCAGGAGCCTTCTTGAGAAGACCCAGTAGTCTAACCTGGAGTAGTGCTTTGATACGAGCACCAACGAGGCCTTCTCTTTAAGGGAGCGAAGGAGTGATATACGATCCCTGTCTACCTGTATCCTATTTAGGAACATGCCTTGTCTTAATAGAACAAAAAAGATCTTAGGGCAAGGGGTAGGGTATGTAAGGGGCCTGGGGATCAAAAGACCCCAAGGCCACCTCTATCTGTCTTGCCAGGTGGGCTTTCTCTTCTCCAAGAAGGCCTTTAGACCTTCATTTGCATCCTGAGTGCTCATAAGCTCCTTTAGATAGATCTCCTCTATTTGTTTAAGGCATTTTTCAAAATCATCATACAGCCCTGCCAAAAAGGCCTTTTTGGACTTTTTTAGGACTATGCCACTCAGTCCTGTGAAGGTTTTGAGGTAGTTTTGGGTCTCCTCTTCCAATTTCTCCTTTGGAACCACCTTGTTTACGAGGCCTATTTCCATGGCCTCCTTTGCGCCTATTACCTTTCCGGATAGGATGAGCTCTAAGGCAGTTTTCCTGCTTAGCATCCTTGGGAAGATAAGGGCCGCAATGGGCGGAAAGACCCCAACCTGTATCTCAGGTTGCCCGAACTTTGCATCTTCCGAGGCTACAATAAAGTCGCAGAATGCGGCCAATTCACACCCTCCTCCCAAGCAGGAGCCATAGACAGAGGCCACCACGGGCACTTCGTAGGTATATAGGATCCTAAACATCCTGTGGAACACCTCTATCATCTTGGGGGCCAAGTCCCCCATGTGCTCCCCCACATCCACACCCGCGGAAAAGCACTTGCCCTTGGCGTCTATGAGCAGGGCCCTCATGCCCTCTGTCTCTTTGGACTTGCTCAAAAAATCATTTATCTCCTCCATCATCTCTATGTTGAGGACGTTGAGGGGTGCCCTATTCAGGGTAAGTTTCAATACGTGGTCTCCATATGAGGTCTCTATAAACTTATATGCCATTTCGGTCTCCTTTCTGAAGGGGGCAAAAGCCCCCTTTCTCTACTTTTGAGGTTGAGGCATCACCTCGGCAAACATGTCCATGTCCCAGAGCCTTCCTTTGGCAATGTTCTGCCTGAACTTTATAAAATCTATTGTATCCTTTCCTGTGATCTTCCGGGTATTGAAGGCACCAAAGCCCAAGAAGGCCTCACCGGACATATTGGCTGCCAACCAATGCCTGTGGGAATTCTTGGTGAGATCCCAGAAGAACTTCTTCTTCTGCCTTATGGAATCTATGGACTCTATAAGACAGCCCGGGAACAGATTGGCAAAGGTCCAAACTACCTTGTCCACTTCCTTGTCCAGGAGTTCAAAGTCTGCATTGGGTTGATGCTGTTTTACAAACTCCCTTGCCTCCTTTGCCTCTGGGCCTGTCTTAAATTCGCCGTATACTATCTCGCCGTTTTCAACATATTTGTCTGTGATCACAAGGGGGTTGCGGACCCATTTGCCATCTACTTTGAGTACTGGTACAACCTTGGAGATCAGGTTCTTTGCCTTCATCTTGTAAGCAGACCAAAGCTCACAGGAGACGCAGTTCCACATTGCATCCTCTATGCTAAGGTACCAGGGTAGAAAGTCGGTGGCACCCCCAACAGGTGCAGATCCATGCCTTGGACCTGCCTGGCCAAAGACAGCCAGGTCAGAGGCAATGGCCAGATCGCAGGCCATCCCTATCTCTTGACCACCTGCCACCCTCATCCCGTTTACCCTGCATATGGTGGGCTTTTTGCACATCAGGATGGAATCAACCATATGGTTGAAGAGCTCCATATACTGGCCGTATTCATCTGGCCTCATGCTGTAGTACTCGCTGTACTCTTTGGTATTGCCCCCTGTACAGAAGGCATAGGGGCCTGTCCCGGTGAAGACCACTGCCACAACGGATCTGTCTAAAGAGGCATTCTCAAAGCCTGCTATCACCCCTTTTACCATCTCCGTGGTGTAGGAGTTGTACTGTGCAGGGTTGTTGAGGATTATCCAGGCCACATAAAGTCCTTCTACCACATTTCCGTTGGGGTCCTTTAAGGGCCTCTTTTCGTACATGGTGCACGGTGGGGTGGTGCCCCAATGGGTTTCGGGATGTAACTGATGATCCTTTAAACTGTTATCCCTTGGCATCCATTCCAAAGCCATATCGCTCCTCCTCTTAGAGATTAAAAATCAGGTACTAAGACTATCCTTCTTTCAGGTGGGCTCTTATGAGCCTCCTCGAAGGATTCAGCTATGGTGCTCATAGGTCTTGTCTGAACAAAGTCTTCCACTATGATCTTCTTTTTGAGGGCCATATCCAAGACCAGCGGATAGTATTCTGGGAGGCAGCCCCAGGTGCCCACGATCTCTGCATCAAAGGCCATCAATCTGCTGATGGAATATTCTACCTTTTGCATATTGAACCCTATAATAATCAGCCTGCAGATAAAGCTCAGGAGGGCAAGGCCTATCTCCTGGCCCGGCTTTGAACCAGATGCTTCAAAGATCTTCCATCCATAGGTGGGGAGGCCATTTGCCTTGCAGATGTTCCTAAACTCCTTGGCCACATCATCGGCACTCTTCCCCTTTGAATTGATTACAAAGTCTGCTCCGTATTTTAGGGCCCTCTGGAGCCTCTCATCTGAGATGTCAATCCCCACAACGGTCTTTGCCCCCAAGGCCTTTGTGATCTGCCCTGTGTACTGGCCGACACCGCCACCTATGCCTATTACCACCACATTGTCCCCGTATTTCAGGTCGGCCCTTTTTGCAGCCTGAAATGGGGTAGTGGCGGCATCGGCTAAGACTGCCAATTTTTCAAGGGGGAAGTCTCCCCTGTTGGTCACCTCGCACAGGTCTATGCTGGGTACAGGGATGTGGCTTGAAAAACCACCATATATACCAAGGCTATTGCCCGGCATCTTCTGGTTCAGACACCTGTTACCTCTGCCCGTCTTACAAAAATAGCACTTTCTACAGGGCATCACTGCAGGGATTATTACCTCTTTTCCTATCCACTCAGGATCCCCTGCCACGACCCTACCGGAGATCTCGTGTCCCAAAGTGAGGGGCGGTTTTGTGATCGTAGGTACACCATCATAGAAATACCCTAAGTCAGTGTGGCAGATCCCACAACCTGCAACTTCCACCAGGACCTCACCAGGACCCAGTTCAGGGACAGGGATCTCCTTCTTTTCGAGTCTTCCTGGAATAACTTCACCTGTCTCTCTGTTTTTTGTCGTGGGTTGTACCATCTGCCAAGTGATTATCTTATCTGGAATCCCTCCCATTCTAAAACCTCCTTTCTTTGTTTTTGTTAGACCATTCCGTAACCACCATCCACGCAAAGCAGCTGACCTGTTATGTAATTGCTCTCATCTGAAGCAAAAAACACAAAGGCTGGCGCAATATCCTCTGGCTCTGCAAACCGCTTTAATAGGATCCTGTTCATGTATATCTCTTTGAGCTTTTCATCTGACCTGATTTTTTCTGTCATGTCTGTTGCTACAATACCTAAAGAGATCACATTCACGCATATGTTGTATCTTGCCAATTCCCTTGCCATTGACTTGGTAAGTGCAATTACTCCTCCCTTTGCGGCACTGTAATTTACTTGTCCTACAGTCCCAACCACTCCTGCAACAGAGGCCACATTGATGATCTTCCCCCTGTTCTTTTCCGCCATGTGCCTTGCCGCTGCCTGAGAACAGAGGAATGTGCCCTTCAGATGGATATCCAAGACCTCATCCCACTCTTGCTCCGTCATCTTGAGGAGCATTGCAGGCCTTGTAAAACCTGCATTGTTCACAAGCACGTCCAGCCTTCCAAAGGTATCTATGGCTGACTGAACGAGCTTTGCTGCCTCATCGGCCTTTGCTACGTCTGCCTTCACCCCTATTGCATCACTTCCAAACCCCTTTATTGCCTCTACAACCTCATCTGCTGCCTTCTGATTTGAGGTGTAATTTACCACCACCTTTGCACCTTCCTTTGCATAGGCAAGGGCAATGGCCCTACCTACCCCTCGACTGCTACCAGTAATCAGTGCTACCTTGTCCTTTAGTCTCATGGCCTACCTCTTGGATGGAATGGAGGCACTACCCTAAATGAGACGGGTAGTAGTTACTTTATAGTTACAAAGTAACTACATTTTGGGAGAGAAGATGTCAATAAAATTTTAGGCTATCCCACAAAACTCCTCTTGCCCACTTCCTTTTAACCCGAGGCCTATATTTAGGGTTTGAAATTTTTCTGGCCAGGAACTATCTTTGGTAGGAAGAATCTTCTAAGAGGCCCGATCTCTGGAACTTGGCCAACCCCTTGGAGTCCCAAGGAGGGAGAGAAGAGATGGTAGAGATCCAAAAGACCATTTATGATGCCCTTTTGCCTCTCATTGAGGCATACCCAGAAAGGCGGGCAATCTTACACCTTGAAGAAGGGAAGGGTTTTACCTACAGGGAAATGAAAGAGGAGGCCGATCTGGTATCCAAGGGCCTCCTCTCCACTGGTCTAAGGATGGGGAATAGGGTAGGGATTCTGGCTTCGAACATGGCCGAGTGGATGATAATTTGGCTTGCACTCTCCAAATTAGGCCTGATCTTGATTCCTCTGGATCCTGGGATCGAACCTCTGGATCTCAGATATATCCTCTCTGACTCAGACGCCGAAGTGTTGGTAACCACGGAGGAAGGTTTGGAGAGGTTTAAGGAGGCTGAGTCTTTGGGCCCAAAAGATCAACCGCTTCCCGTAAAGGAGACGATAGTTTTGGGCGAGGGTGGTGGAAGGGGAAGTATGGGCTACCGAGAGTTGTTAGACTTGGGGAGGAACGTAGGAGAAGAGGTATTTCGCTCCCTTCCAAGGCCAAAGCCTTCTGACCCAGTGGCCATAATGTATACCTCTGGCACCACAGGGAGACCAAAGGGGGTGATCCTAAACAGCTTAGGCCTTGTAAATAAGTCCATGGCCTCTATGGCAAGGCAGGGGATAGATCATAGGGACAGACTCTGCCTCTTCTTTCCCCTCTTTCACATGTTTGGAAATACTTGTATCGCCCTATCGGGTCTTTTGGTGGGGGCTACTTTAATTATGCCTTCTAATACCTTCGATCCGGAAAAGGTATTAGAGGCAATGTGCCAAGAGAGATGTACTGCTATTTTCGGTTCTCCGAGCATGTTTCTCTCCCTGTGGGATCACTCTTCCTCTAAGAAGGGGTCATGGGAAGGAGTAAAAAAGGGTACCATCGGGGGCGCCAGTTGTCCTTCTGAGCTCATGAGAAGGCTTGTAGTTGATTTGGGGGTGAAGGGTCTTGTGACTGCATACGGTATAACAGAGGCCAGCTCCTGGATTAGCATGGCAGATCCCGAGGACCCCATGGAGCTGAAGCTAAAGACAGTGGGCAGGGCTTTGCCCTGTTGTGAGGTAAAGATTGTGGACCCAGAGACGGGTGAGGATTTGGGAATTGGAAGCCAAGGGGAGATAGTCACGAGGGGTTATTTGATGAAAGGGTACCACAATCTCCCCCAGGCCACAGAGCAGGCCATAGACAGGTGGGGCTGGTTTCACACAGGGGACCTTGGGAGCATGGACGAGAGGGGTTACCTTAGGATCTTGGGAAGGATAAAGGACGTGATAGAGATCAAGGGTAAGGAGGTCTTGCCGGCTGAGATAGAGGAGGTCTTCTACCACATGCCCAAGGTGTCTGAGGCCTATGCCTTTGGGGTCCAAGTATCGAAAGGGGGTCAGGAGTTGGTCCTCATGGCGAGACCCAAAGAAGGTGTTGATCTCACTCCTGAGGAATTATGGGCCTTTGCCAAGGAACACTTAGAGGGCATTAAGAGGCCAAGGTTTTATGGTGTTACAAAGGAGTTTCCCAAGACAAAGAGCGGAAAGATACAGAGGTTTAGGCTCCAAAAAGAAGTTGACATGACTAAACTGAGCTCTTTTGAATAATCCAGATGATTTTAAAGGAGGAGACATGTTACCTATAAAAAGGATAATGGCTGCGGTTGACCTGTCAGAGTATTCTGAGGCCACCCTTGCTTATGCTACATACCTGAAGGATAGACTCCAAACAGGGCTCTTTGTAGTGAATATCATAAATGAAAGGGATGTAGAGGCAGTTTCGATGGTAGCACAATTTGCTTCAAATATCTCTGTGGAGAAATATATCTCTGAACAGAAGGCATATAGGATGGAGTTCATAAAACAGATCCTTAAAAAAGTGGGGTGTGCTGAAGAAGGGGTCGATATTAGTATAGCTGTGGGGACACCTTTTTCAAAAATCTTAGAATTTATCAATGAGAAGAACATAGATCTTGTAATTGTTGGGGCTAAAGGTAGATCCAATATAGCTACAATCTTTTTGGGCTCCACATCAGAGAGGATTGCAAAAAGGTCACCAATACCAGTATTGGTTGTGAGGGAAAAAATTGCTTTTAAGGAGGTATAAAATGAAGATAATTAAAACTATTGTCATAATTATTTCTGCTCTCGTTATTTTTTCTGCTTGTGCCAGTGTCACAAATCAAAGAGCTGTTGAATCACCAAAGTTCAGGGGTCCATTTAAATTAGTTAAAGTGGACATAACCGATATGGAGACCTCGCCTTATCTAATAAACTCAATCATGTTTAAGGTACAAAATATCTTGGAAAGGGAAGGGGTGGCCTATAAGGAGGAGACAAAAACGCCATACTACCAGGTAGAGCTCTTTATCAGTGCAGACTACCCCGCCTTTGTGAAATCAGAAAATATGAGTGGTTATAGCTCATTAGAGACAAGGGTTGTCCTAAGGGATCCAAACGGCAAGCCAATAAAAGAGGGGAAGGTCTCCACCTTTAATGCATTCAAGGACATCACCTCTGATTTCACGGAAGTGAGCCATGCAAGGGATATAGTTTCGTTTATCACCTCCCAATGACACCATGAATGTCAGATAACCCTAAAAAAAGGCCTGTTTTGCTATTGGACAAGGCGGGCAGGCCTTTCTTTTTAACGGAGGGGGATCTATCCTTCCTGGATCCACTCCTCAATATGTATTTCTGTTTTACACCGAGGCCCAACATCCAGGGCCTGCCACCCAAGGACCAGAAGAGCTGCGAGACATGGGCAGCTGGACTGCTTTCAAAGGGTATAAATATAATTGCCTCGAGACCCGATAACACCGTTATAGGCCATGTGAGCCTCCTACCTTCTTTGGACCTAAGAGATGCAGAGTACATGATATTTGTGCATCAGGGGCATAGGTTGTTGGGGATAGGCACTCAGCTCACTCTAAAGGCGATAGATAAAGCAAGGTCTTTGGGGATAAAGAGGTTGTGGTTATGTGTCTCCTCCACCAATATCCCTGCCATTAGACTGTATTTAAAGGTGGGGTTTTCTTTTAGATCAAAAGGGCATGATGAATGTGTAATGGAACTCCTCCTGAATTAAAAGATCTGGCTGGATGAAGATAAAGATGTTTAAGATAACTTTCTTGTCCTCCCTTTCCATTTGTCAAGAGATATTTTGTGCCCTTAACGACATTTCTGTGAGCAATCCCGATGTTGTGAGAAAAGATTATAGGAGGGGGAGAGATCAAGTGTTGACTATTACCGCTAAAGGGCCTCCTCTCTTTCTCTTTCACATTTTGCGATCTGCTTGTTTTATAGACAAAAAAGCTATCCTCAGGCTATATCCCCATGGTATGATTGGCTCAGTCATAATGGGATCCTAAGCCTCAAAGAAGGATTAAGACATACTTTCTGGTTTCCATGAACCCAAGGGGAGGGCTAAAAGGTGAGTGAGGAAGAGAGACTCGCAAAAAGGCGAAATGAATTGACTAAAAGATGGGCTTGGGCCTTTAATGCCATAAACGAACCCATCTTTATACTAGATCCTTCCCACAGGATCATAGACGCCAACAGGGCCTCCCAGGAGCTCTTTGGGGTCCCCATCCAGGAGATGATAGGAAAGAGTTGCTGCGAGATAGTGCATCAATCCCCATCCCCTATACCCAATTGTCCCCTTATAAGGCTCAGGGGCAGCCTTAAGAGAGAAGAAATGGAAATGGAGTTGGGATCCAGGCGGTATAATGTGACTGTTGAGCCCATAATGGATCAGAGAGGCGATCTCATTGGAGTAGTTCACATATCAAGGGATGTGACGGAGAAGATCCTAACATTAGAGCGGCTCAGGGAATCCGAGGAGAGATATAGGCTCGTTACAGAGTCTACAAGGGAGATAATCATTACCATCGATCTGGAAGGCAGGATCACCTTTGCCAACAAGGCTGCCCTCGAATTCGCAGGATACCAACTAAAAGAGGCTTTGGGCAAGTCCATCACAGAGTTCCTATCCGAAGAGGAGTTAACGCTCTTTTCTGAGAGGATTAAGGAGAGAAAGAGAGGGGACCTGGAGAGCTATAGGTATGAGGTATCAGCTGTAAACAAGAGAGGGGATCGTATACTAGTCGAAGCAGAGTCTGTTCCCATAAAAAGGATGGGAAAGGTGAGAGAGATTCTTATCGTCGCAAGGGATATCACAGAGAGGAAGGAGAAGGAAAGGAGGCTAAAAGAAAGCGAAGAGCGTTACAGGGACTTAGTGGAAAACGTAAGTGATCTCATCTGCACCCACGATTCTAAGGGGACCGTCCTTTCGGTAAACAGGGTGGCATTGGAGATAGGGGGATACAAGGAGGATGAGATCATTGGCAAAAACTTAAGGGATTTCTTGGCCCCCGATGTAAGGGATGAGTTTGACAAGTACTTGGAAGAGATCCTCAAGAAAGGTAAGGCCGAAGGTATCATGAAGGTGGTCACAAAGGAAGGGGAGCTGAGATTCTGGGAATACAAGAATTCCCTTAAAAGAGGGGAGGGAAAGGAACCCATAATAAGGGGCTATGCAAGGGATGTGACGGAGAGATTAAAGGCCGAAAGGGCCCTTAAAGAATCCGAGGAGAAATACAGGCTCGCCTTTGAGAACATCTCAGAGGTGATCTCCATAATAGACAGGGAGCTTAAGATAAAGGATGTCTCACCTTCTGTGGAAAGGATGCTGGGATGGAAGAGAGAGGAGCTAGTAGGGAGGAGCATCTACGAGGTTTTAAAGATCCTTCCGGAGGAGTACCTCCAAAAGGCATTGGAAGAGATAAAGCAGATCTTGGCCGGGGGGCGAATATCTGCCAGCAGGTATGAGTTTTTTACAAAGGATGGGGAAAAAAGGGTAGGAGAGATATCTGGTTCCCCTTGGGTAGTAAAGGGTGAGGTGCAAGGTGTTTTGTGTGTGGCGCGGGATGTAACTGAAAGGGATAGGATGGAAAAGGAGGCCCAGGCCTTAAGAGAGCAGCTATACCGGGCCCAGAGATTAGAATCCATAGGAAGGCTTGCTGCAGGGGTGGCCCATGATTTTAACAATATGTTAGGTGTCATGATGGGTTTTACAGAGCTCCTTATGAGGGAGTTCCCAAGAGATGACAGAAGGAGGGAGAAACTCCAAAAGGTCATTGAAGCAGGGGAGAGGGGAAAGCACATAATCAGGCAGCTTTTGGCCTTTGGTAGAAAGCAGACCTTGGAGCCAAAGGTATTGGATCTAAATGAACTCATCAAGAATCTGACCAAGATGTTACATAGGCTCATTGGAGAAGACATTCTTATGGAGATGCGCCTAAAAGAAGGTATCTCCCATGTATATGTAGACCCTGTTCAGATGGAGCAGGTGATCTTAAACATTGTTATAAATGCAAGGGATGCCATGCCCAATGGCGGGACATTGACCATAGAGACCTCTGAGGTCACACTGGACGAGCACTATGCTAGTCTTCACCAGGGTGTAACACCTGGAAGATACATACTCCTTGCCATTTCAGATACTGGGCATGGGATGGACAAGGAGGTGCTCTCAAGGATATTCGAGCCCTTTTTCACCACAAAAGAGAGGGGAAAGGGAACAGGTCTTGGGCTTTCCACTGTGTATGGGATACTTAAGCAATCAGGTGGAAATATCTGGGCCTATTCAGAGCCTGGCAAAGGGAGTACATTTAAGATCTACCTCCCTGTTTCAAAGGGGGAGAGCCAGAAGGCAAGTGTGAGGGAAGAAGAGGTGGCCTTTAGGGCCCAGGGAGAAAAGATACTCGTAGTGGAAGATGACCCTGCCTTGAGGGAGTTGTGCTGTGCTATCCTAAAGGAGGCAGGTTTTAGGGTAGAGAAGGCAGGAAACGGAGAGGAGGCCTTAGGTGTTGTGGAATCAGGCCTCATGGTGCCTGATCTCCTCATCACTGACCTGGTGATGCCCGAAATGGGTGGAGAAGAGCTTTATAGGGTGCTGAAGATGAGGTTCCCCCAACTCAAGGTCCTCTTTATGTCAGGCTATTCAGAAAAGACTGTGGGGGAACGGCTAGGCCTAATAAAGGGTATGCCCTTTATTCAAAAACCTTTTTCCGTGAATGCCCTCATATCCCAAGTAAAAGGACTTCTAAGAAAGGCCGATAACTTAAGAAAGGGGAGGGACCTCTGATGAAGATTCTGGTTACAGGTGGAGCAGGCTTCATAGGTTCTCATGTGGTAGACCAATACATTGCCGAGGGGCATCAGGTGGTAGTGGTAGACAATCTGAGTACAGGGAGGGTTGAGAATCTAAATAAGGGGGCTAAGTTTTATCAGGTGGACATCAGATCCCAAGAGATAAGGGTTATCTTGGAGAGAGAAAGGCCAGAGGTTATAAACCACCATGCAGCCCAGATCAGTGTGCCAGATTCTGTTAGGGACCCCATCCATGATGCCGATGTAAACATAAAGGGCCTCTTAAACCTCATCGAATGCTCAAAGGGATACCTCAAAAAGTTTATATTCATCTCTTCAGGGGGGGCCATATACGGGGACGCAGAAGAGTATCCCACCACAGAAGCATACCAGCCTAAGCCCATGTCACCCTATGCCATCACAAAGCTCTGCTCCGAGTATTATCTCAATTATTACAAACATCAATTCGGTCTAAATTTTACTGTCTTAAGATACAGCAATATCTATGGGCCAAGGCAGATACCCCATGGCGAGGCAGGGGTTGTGGCCATCTTCATGGAAAACATCTTACAGAATAGGCCCTCCACTATCTATCACTTCCCTGGTGAAGAAGATGGAATGGTGAGAGACTACTGTTTTGTAAAGGACGTGGCAAAGGCAAATCTATTGGCCTTACAAAGGGGGGACGGTGAGATCCTAAACATAGGCACAGGGAGAGGCACAAGGACACGAGAGCTCTACGATATGATAATAGAGGCCTATGAGTCCCTTACCGGGAAAGCAGCTTTGGAGCTGAAGAATACCTTTCGGGGCCCTGCAAGGGAAGGGGACATCCCCAAGAGCTGCCTGGTGGTAAGAAAGGCAGAAGAGGCCCTCGAATGGAGACCAGAAACCCAACTCTTGGAAGGGCTGAAAAAGACATGGGAGTGGAGATTGGGAACTGAGTCCCCTAAAAATGACTACGAAATAGCTACAATGTAAATATTTTTAGTTGTCAAAGACCTGTCTCTGGGATATAAGTCCTGGTATTCTCCTGGTCTCGGTCATAAAAAAATAAGATATAGGGAGGAAGAGATGGATTTTACCTTGTCAGAAGAACTACAGATGCTGAGGGACATGGTGAGGGACTTTGCAAACGAAAAGATTGCACCCTATGCAGATGAATGGGACGAAAAGCACTACTTTCCTTACGAAGAGGTGATAAAGCCCATGGGTGAGCTGGGTCTGTTTGGGACCGTGATCCCAGAGGAATACGGCGGCAACAACATGGGTTGGCTTGCAGCAATGATCATCACAGAAGAGATAGCAAGGGTGAGCAGCTCCCTTCGTGTCCAGATAAACATGCAGGAGCTGGGTTGTGCTTTTACTATCTTTCGATATGGGAGTGAGGAACTAAAGCAAAAGTATATCCCCAAGTTGGTGAGTGCTGAATATCTGGGGGGGTTTGGTATCACAGAGCCCAATGCAGGGTCCGACGTCATGTCCATGAAGAGTACTGCCGTAGACAAGGGTGATTACTGGGTCATAAACGGGGCCAAGACATGGATCTCCAATGCCACTGTGGCAGATGTGCTCATCTTCTACGCCTATACAGACAGGGAGGCCAGGGGGAGGGGTCTATCTGCATTTGTAATAGAGCCCAAGAACTTTAACGGCATTACCACCACAGAGCTCCCCAAAATGGGTTCAAGGTCATCTCCTACAGGGGAGATCATACTGGAGGATACCAAGGTGCCTAAGGGAAACATACTGGGGAAACCAGGGGACGGGGCCAAGATCGTCTTTGGTTCCCTAAATCAGACAAGGCTTTCTGCCGCAGCAGGTGGGGTAGGACTTGCCCAGGGTTGCCTAGATGCAGTGATAAAATATGCCAAGGAGAGGAGTCAGTTTGGCCAGCCCATAGGCCATTTTCAGATGAACCAGGATATGATCGCACAGGTATCCGCCGAGATAGAGGCAGCAAGGCTTATGGTCTATAAGGCCGCTTGGCAGAAGGACCAAGGTATGCTTGGAAACACCTTTGAGGTGGCCCAGGCCAAATACCTGGCAGGGGAAGTGGCCATGAAGGCAGCCCAGGTGGCCATGAGGATCTTCGGTGCCTACGGCTACTCCACAGAGTACCCTGTGGCCCGTTTCTTTAGGGATGCCCCCACCTACTTCATGGTGGAAGGGTCTGCTAACATCTGCAAATGGATAGTGGCCCAAGATCTCTTGGACATCAGAAAGGCTAACAAATAAGGGAGGGAGTAATGCGACCCTATTTCCAGAATATGAAACCCATAGGTAAGCCACTTACGGACAAACAGAGGGAGGCCAATTTAGGGAATTACAAGGATATAAAAGAGGTGGAAAGGCAGGTGGAGGAGGCCATAGCCAAGGTAAAGTCCGCCGGAATCCCTGAGGAGCAGATCCACAAGAGGGGTCAGTTAACCGTATGGGAGAGGATAGAGTATCTCATAGACCCGGGGACCTTCTGCCCCCTTCACACGTTATATAATCCCCAGTTCAATGAGGAAGGGACTACGGGGGTAATAGACGGCCTGGCCAAGATAAATGGAAAGTGGGCTGTGGTGGCTGGCTTTGATAACAAGGTCCTGGCAGGGGCCTGGATAGCCGGTCAGGCAGACAATCAGTTGAGGGTTACGGATCTGGCCAAGAGGCTACATATCCCCCTTGTGTGGCTGGTAAATTGTAGTGGTGTAAAGCTCACAGAGCAGCAGGAGGTCTATGCCAATAGAAGGGGAAACGGCACCACCTTTTTTAGGCATGCAGAGCTGGAAAAACTTGGGGTCCCTATAATAGCTGGGATTTATGGGACAAACCCTGCCGGGGGAGGATATCAGGCCATAAGTCCCACTATCCTCATAGCCCACAAGGATGCCAATATGGCAGTGGGCGGAGGGGGTATCGTGAGTGGAATGAGCCCAAAGGGCTATTTCGACCTGGAAGGGGCAGAGCAGATCATAGAGGCCACAAGGCACTACAAAGAGGTCCCTCCTGGGAGTGTAAGGATCCACTACAACCAAACTGGCTTTTTTAAGGAGGTCTACGATACCGAGAAAGAGGTCTTGGATGCGGTCAAGAGATACATGTCCATGTGTCCTTCCTATGACCTGGAGTTTTTCAGGGTGGATACCCCAAAGGAACCCAAGTTCAGTGGTGAGGACCTAAACTATATAGTCCCCTTTAACCAAAAGAGGAGCTATAGCTTTGACGAGGTCCTAGCCAGGATATTTGACAACAGTGAACATTTGGAGTTTAGGCCTGACTATGGGCCTGAGGTATATACAGGCCTTGCAAAGATAAACGGGCTCCTTGTGGGGTTCATAGGAAACAGACAAGGTTTTTTGGGAGCCAACTATCCTGATTATGCCCCATATCAAGGGATTGGTGGAAAGCTCTACAGACAGGGCCTCATCAAGATGAATGAATTCGTTACCCTCTGTGGCAGGGACAGGGTGCCCATAGTCTGGTTTCAGGACACCACAGGAATAGATGTGGGCGACTATGCGGAAAAGGCAGAACTTTTGGGTTTGGGCCAGTCCCTCATATACTCCATAGAGCAGACAGATGTGCCCATGATATGCATAGTCCTAAGAAAAGGGACAGCGGCTGCCCACTATATTATGGGTGGGCCCACTGCAAACAACCACAATGCCTTTACCCTGGGCACACCCACCACCGAGATCTATGTCATGCATGGGGAGACGGCTGCAGTGGCCACCTATGCCAGGAGGTTGGTAAAGGAAAAGGATGCTGGAAGGCCTCTTGAACCAGTGATCCAATCCATGAACGAGCTGGTAAAGCTCTATTACGACTATTCAAGGCCCATCTACTGTGCCCAGAGGGGTTTTGTGGATGAGATAGTCTTTTTCCCGAACCTCAGGAGATACATAGTTGCCTTTGCAGAGGCTGCATACCAAAATCCCACTTCCATATGTCCCCACAACCACATGATGATACCAAGGATCATAGTTGGTTAAGGGCAGGGGGCATAGGCCCCTTGTCCCAAAGGCTTTCCCGCGCAGAGGCATTCCTGGCCAAAAGGGGTGAGTCTATCTTAAAGGACAAGATATTTTTGGCCCTGGCAGAGGAGTTCATCTCCTCTCACAAAAGGACTCTGGCCTCCTTTGAGACTTCAGGGGTCTTTGAATTCTGCAAGAGCTGTGGCAATGGCCCAAAGGGAGGTTGCTGTTTGTACGAGGCCGGAGATTGGTATGAAGTCCATGGCCTTGCGCTAAATATGCTCTTGGGTGTGAAGATGAGGCCAAATTTGGGGGGTGAGTATTGCCCCTTCCTGGGAGAGGGAGGTTGTATCCTCATTTACAGGGACCAATTCTGCATAAACTTTTTTTGTGAAGAGCTCTTCTCCCTTTTAGGAAAAAGGGAGATACAGAGGCTTAGGGCCGTGGCCGGAAAGGAGATACTGGCAGGGATCAGGTTAGAATCTTACCTTAAGAGATTTGGAGACTAAGAGCCGTCCAAGGCGATCTTTAAGACCTCTGATACATCCTTTACCAAATGGACCTTTATTTGAGAGATTATCTTTTTGGGGATCTCCTCTAAGTCCTTCTTGTTCTCGTATGGGATGATCACCTCCTTTACCCCACTCCTAATAGCCGCCAAGACCTTTTCCTTTATCCCACCCACTGGCAATACTATCCCCCTTAAGGTTACTTCCCCGGTCATGGCCAGTTTCGGCCTTATGGGCTTTGCCTTGAAAAGGCTTGCCAGCGCAGTGAGGAGGGTTATACCGGCAGAAGGCCCATCCTTTGGGACTGCCCCTGCCGGCACATGGACATGTATATCGTAGTCCCCAAACAAGGTTTCAGAGAGCCCCAGGGAGGAATAGTTGGACTTTAAATAACTCAAGGCCGTCCTTGCAGACTCCTTCATGATATCACCCAACTGCCCTGTAAGTACCAGTTCCTTTTTCCCGGGCATCAAGGTGGCCTCCACAAACAGGATATCTCCTCCTGTGGGGGTCCATGCAAGCCCCACTGCCACACCTGGTTTGGAAGAGCGCTCCAACTGGTCAAAGGTATATTTGGGTTTACCCAGGTAATCCGAGAGGTTCTCTTGGGTCACCTCATGGGTGACCTTCTTTTCTGCTGCCACATCCTTGGCCACAGAACGCATTATGGAGGCTATCTCCCTTTCCAGATTGCGTACCCCAGCCTCCCTAGTATAGTTCCTGATGATCTTCTTTATGGCACCTGGAAGGATCTTCACTTGGTCTGGCGTGAGGCCATGTTCTTCTCTCTGCCTTGGTATGATAAACCTCTGGGCTATCTGCAGTTTTTCCTCCTCTGTGTAACCACTCAGTTCCAGCACCTCCATCCTGTCCCTTAGGGCAGGGGGGATGGGGTCCAGGTGGTTGGCAGTGGCAATAAAGATCACCTTGGAGAGGTCGAATTCCAGCTCCAGGTAGTGATCGGAGAAGTTTACATTCTGCTCTGGATCCAGGACCTCCAGCAGTGCAGAGGCAGGGTCTCCCCTGAAATCTAAACCTATCTTGTCCACCTCATCTAACATAAAGACCGGGTTATTGAAACCTGCCTTCTTCATGCCCTGTATGATCCTTCCAGGGAGCGAGCCGATATAGGTCCTCCTATGCCCCCTTATCTCTGCCTCATCCCTTACCCCACCTAAGCTCACCCTCACAAATTTCCTGCCAAGGGCCTCTGCAATGGAGCGGCCCAGGCTGGTCTTCCCTGTTCCAGGGGGGCCTACGAGGCAAAGTATAGGGCCTTTGTGGTTGGGGTTCAGTTTTCTAACTGCCAAGAACTCAAGGATACGCTTCTTCACCTTTTCCAGGTCATAATGGTGTTTGTTTAGGACCCTTTCTGCCGTCCTGAGGTCTATGCGGTCTTTTGTGGATTGGGTCCAGGGCAAATCCAGGATCCATTGGAGGTACGTGCGAGATACCATATATTCAGGAGAAGAGGGTGACATCTTGCCCAGTCTAGAGAGCTCTTCCTCTGCTGCCTTCATCACATGCTCAGGAAGGTTCTTCTTTAGGAGCTTTGCCCTCAATTCCTCCACCTCAGTGGCCACCTCTTTTTCAAGGCCCAGCTCCCTCTGGATCACCCTGAGCTGTTCCCTTAGGTAATATTCCTTCTGGCTCTTGTCTATACCCTTTCTCACCTCGTCCTGGATCTTCTTGCTGATCCTCAAAAGCTCAGCCTCCTCGTTTAAGAACAGACTGGCCTTTTTGAGCCTCTCCTTGACATCCAGGGCCTCGAGGATCTCCTGCTTCTTTAGGATATCTAAATTGAGGACAGAGGTTACCATATCAGCCAGTGTGCCGGGTTGCTCTATACCTTTGGCAATGGAGAGGAGCTCTTGGGGCAGATGGGGAGAGAGCTTTATTATCTCCTCAAAGAGGTTTAAAAGGCTCAAAAACATTGCATCTATACGTCTGCCTTTCCTCTGTATCTCTTGCACCTCCCCTACCTTTACCTTCAGGTAGGGCTCACGCTGTTCTATGGAGAGGATCTCTATCCTCTGGAGGCCCTGTACCACTACCACGGTACCTTCCTCTGTCTTGTTCAATCTCAGGATCACGCAAGCAGTCCCAAACTTGGAGAGGCCTTCTATCTGTTTTTCCTTTGCCTTAGGCCTCTTCTTTTCTGTGAGCAAGGTGACTGCCAAAAGCTTCTCTGCCTTCAGGGCCTCGTCCACGAGCTGGATGTGCCCCTTTTCCTTTATCACTAGAGGTGCAACCATCTTGGGAAATATCACAGAATCGCTAAGGGGTAGCAAGGGGAGCTCTTCTGGTATCTTCCTTACTCCTTCTTCCATCTCCATCTCCACTAACTCCGTTTCAGGTTCCCAGTTCACCCTTACTTATTAGAGCCCCTCTTCTTCATCTTTACGGTAAGTATACCATCTGAGAGGACCGCCTCGATGGAGTCCCTATCTATATCCTCTGGTAGCCTGAACCTCCTCTCAAAGGGTCCCTGCCTCATCTCTAATTTATGATATTTTAAGACCTCTTCATCATCCAGGACCCTCTTTCCAGATATCCTCAAGGAATCCCCGTAGAGGGTCAGGTCCAGATGGTTTTTCTTTACCCCTGCCACATTGATCTTGAGAACATAGGAGCCCTCTGTTTCATAAAGGTCCGACTCAGGGACCCAGAGGTCATCCTCCACCATCAAAAAAGGGGATTTGTACTCCAATAGCCCCATTACGGTGCTCTTTTTTGTTCTACCCCCCTGACCTTTCTCCAGCCTTACCTTCAGAAAATACATGGCAGCACCTCATGAACCTCTTTCCCTTATGGGCACATAGTGCCTCAGGTTTTCGCCCACATATATCTGCCTTGGTCTGTAAAGCCTGCTTTCTGGGTCGTCCCTGTCCTCCTTCCACTGGCTTATCCACCCAGGGAGCCGGCCTATTGCAAACATGACAGTGAACATGTTCAAAGGTATCCCAAGGGCCCTGAGTACTATCCCGCTGTAGAAGTCCACGTTGGGATAGAGCTTCCTTTCCCGGAAATATGGATCATTTATTGCAATATCTTCCAGTTCCATGGCTATATCCAGTAAGGGGTCCCTTTCAGGGAGCTTTGAGACCAATTTGTGGGCCATCTCCTTCATAATCTTGGCCCTGGGGTCAAGGGTCTTGTAAACTCTATGACCAAAGCCCATAAGCCTGAAATTCTTTTCCCTCTTCACCTTTTCCACGAGGCTCTTAGGACTTAGGTTTTGCCGGTATATCTCCTGGAGCTGTTCCACCACCCTTTGGTTCGCACCGCCATGGAGGGGGCCCCAAAGGGCGCATATACCGGCAGATATGGCTGCATACAGGTTGACCCTTGCACTCCCAACCAGCCTCACAGCGGCGGTGGAACAGTTCTGCTCGTGATCCGCATGTAAGATCCAAAAGACATTCAATGCCTTCACATTGTCCTGATCTATGATGTAAGGTTTTACAGGGGAGTCGAACATCATGTTGAGGAAATTGGCAGGATAACTCAGATCATGCCTTGGATAGACCACCTTGTGGCCCCTTGATATCTTGTAAGACATGGCTGCCATGGTCCTTACCTTGGAAAGCAATCTCGCAAAGGTAATGTTGATTTCATCCTCCTCATCGGGGAGCTCAGGATAAAAAAACCTCAAGGCATTTACCATGGAAGATAGGATGCCCATGGGATGGGCCCTTCTGGGAAAGTTCTCAAAGAAATGCCTCATGTCCTCATGG
Source organism: uncultured bacterium (assembly GCA_938002815.1). GTDB lineage: Bacteria > Desulfobacterota > DSM-4660 > Desulfatiglandales > CALKZT01 > CALKZT01. Next base: position 10,665 of record CALKZT010000063.1, on the reverse strand, counting down.
ACTAAACTATGGTCGTTTAACATGACAGAGAAGGCATTCAGTTCCCTCTGGGTAGGAAGCCTGCCGTTTATGAGCAGATAGGAGGTCTCCACAAAGGTGCTGTTTTCTGCGAGCTCCTCAATGGGAATCCCCCTGTATCTCAGGATCCCCTTCTCTCCGTCCATATAGGTTATGGAACTCTTGCAGACACCTGTATTGGCAAGGCCAGGATCGTAGGTGATATATCCTGTCTGGCTCCTCAAAGCCCTAATATCAATGGCCTTATCTCCTTCTGTCCCCTCTATTATCGGGAGACCAATCTCCTTCTCTCCTATGATAAGCCTTGCTTTATTCTCCATCTTCAGCTCCCGGGTATCTTAGTACGAAAAAATCTTAAGCACCCTAACCTATGGGGGCAAGGAATAATCTCTCAGCGATCAAAGGGAAAGGGCCTCTTTTATGAGCCCTATCTCCTCTGGGTCAGGCCTATAGGGATAATTCCACTGCTTTGGGCCAGGAAGACAATTTCCAAAGGGCCGATTGCAGCTCACCTGGCCTTCGTCCTCACATCCCGTGGTCATGAAAGGGATCCCTGATTCCACTATCCCTAAGATCTGTTCCTTGGGGATTCCAAAGTCCAATATCTCTTTTCTGTTTCCAAAGCTCATCCTCCCAAGCGAGGATATCTCATACTCCACAAGATATCTTGCCAATTGAACCCTCAGATATTTTGGCCACTGGGGTTGTGGCACCCCTTCCAAGAGGGAGCCTTTCTCAGCAAAGAAGGAGAAGAGATGGGTCGTGCCCCCAGAGTCATGGACCCTCTGGATTATCTCCACGAGTTCCCTCTCTGTCTCTCCAAGGCCCACCATGAGATGGATCCCTACGTTCTTGTAACCAAAGATCAAGAGGGCATCCTCAAAGGTCTTCCAGTAACTCTCCCACCTATGGGGTCCCTTCACCCCTTTGCCCCTGTATTGATCGAACAGGACAGGATTGGCCAGGTCAATGGCCACACCTATCTTATCTGCACCGAAACCTTTAAGCCTTTCTATGTTCCCCTCCATTAAGACAGTGGGAGAAACAAGCACAGATACTGGCAGTTTGGTATATGTCTTCAGCCTTTCCAATATGACACAGGTATCTTCAAAGGCCCTCTTGTGGGTAATCATTGAAATACACGACCTCTTTACATAGCCGGGAGCCTTGTTTATTCCGTCTATTATTAAGTCTAATTGATATGCAGGCCAATCTACATGGATAAAACTCTTGTCCTCGTATTTGAATGGCCTATGCCTTGCAAGGCCACAATAAGCACAGTTAGCAAAACAGCCTTCTGGATACTGCAACAGAAGATTTACGCATCTATTAACAGCGGATTTATACATCCAACCGCTGATAAGACCGATGGATAATGCTGAAGCCCTGCTAATTCTAACATATTCCGGTGATTTTTGTTCTTGCCTATTCATAGCCTTAACTGATTTTCTTTTGCTATTATTATTGCCTTTGTGAGATCTTCTGGTGTTATGCCATATATAAGATTAGGCTTCCAAACTGATATTATGGCATCTCTAACTTTGTTTTCCTCGCATCTAACGTATTTTAGGGAAGATTCTAACTTATTCAAATCCTCTGTGGTTGTGAAGAAATCCCCCGTGATGTATATGTTCTCAATTACTGCACCCAAGAGGGAGAGATATATCTCCAGAAGCCCTCCGGTGGCCTTTATCCTCCCTATACCCATCCTGGCCCTGGGATGTCTATGGGAGAAGATCCACTCTGGGTTCTTGTATCTCTCTTTCTCTAATTTGGAGGCAATGGATCTCTCCTCCTCTGAAAGGGAGGAATGGTAAAGGCCCACAGAGAAGGTCTTTTCAAAGCCCTTTAGGATGGCATCCATTACCTCTTCTACCTCTACCCTGCGGCCTGATTCAGTTGAGACGGTGGTGAGCCTTTCACTAAAGCAGCTGTAACCCTTGTCCTGAAGCTTAATTAGGGGTGTGTTCATGATCTCTGTAAGGATTCCCATGTCAAAGGAGACAAGAAGGCTTGTGTGGAAAAGGAGGGCCTTCTTGCCCTCCATGGCAGCACTGAGCCCTGCTATCTTCTTGCCCTTTACCTCTATATCGTTTTTGGGTCTAAAGTATGCCGCTATCCCAAAGGTTCTAAGGCCCTCAATTAAGGCCCTACTCACGCTCCTAAATATCGCTTCCACACTACCGGAATTTATCCTGGGGTGGTCTACATTTATGCCAAAACCCAAGGCCAGGACCTCTGGGCCCATAATAACGGTGCCACCCCCTGTGCTACGCCTGTTGATTTCTATATTCAGTACCTTGCACCTTTCGATTTTGAGGGCTGCGAATATGTCCTGGTACCTGCCCACTATGGCAGAAGGTACGAATTTGTAAAGGTGTAAGATGGGCGGGGAACCGAACCTCTCTATTGCCAAGGGGAGGGTATCGTCCACAGATAGACCCTCCCAGGTGGTTTTGAGCCTTTCTGTCTCCTGAATGAGTCTCCAGGATTCCATCAGGGACTCTATTTTGCCTTTGCCTTCTCCTCCTCTGCCTTCTTAATCTCCCTCTCTATAAAGGCCTTTACCGCCTCTCCCTGCATAAGATTCTTTAACTCTGAATCCAGATCACTGGCCTCTATCACCAATATCCATCCCTTTCCATAGGGGTCCTGGTTTATGAGGGTGGGGTCATCCTCTAAGTCCTCGTTCAGTTCCGCCACTTCCCCTGAGACCGGTGAGACCAGTTTCCCGATCCACTTTCTGGACTGGATCTTTCCACACACCTCTCCCTGGGTCACCTCATCTCCCTCGTCTGGGAGGTCCACAAAGACAATGTCCCCTGCCTCTCGCTGGAAGAAGTCTGTCATTCCAACCCTTACCTTTGACCCTTCCACCTTTGCCCAGCTATGCTCCTCGTTGTAATAGAGATCATCCGGCATCTCATAGCCAAAGATATTAGCCATCCTCTACCTCCTCCATTGTACTTTGCCCGAGTCAGTTTGTGATGGGCCTTTCTAACATCCTCCGGGACGCTTATCAACCCTCATCCTTCAACCTCACCATAACTGCCTCTGAATGGCATAAGAGGCCTTCTGCTTTGGACATCTCAGAGACGCCGTGGGCTATAGATCTAAGGCCTCCTCTGCTCAGATATTGAAATGTGATCCTTTTTAGGAAGCTATCCACAGAGAGGCCACTGAAGGCCCTGGCAGCCCCTCCTGTGGGTAAGACGTGGTTGGTCCCGGAGGCATAATCCCCCACCGGGATAGGTGCATATTCTCCCAGGAAGACCGACCCAGCGTTCTGGATCCTAAGCAGAAGCTCAAAGGGATTTGGGCTGTGTATCTCTAAATGCTCTGGTGCATATCCATTTACAAAGTCTAAGGCCTCTTCAATATCCTCGGCAATCAGGATCAAAGAGTAGGACCCCATAGCCCCAAGGATTATATCTCTCTTTGGGATTTCGGGTAAAAGCCCCATTAACAGGCCCTGGACCTCCTTTGCCAGGGTTTCATCTGTAGTAATTAGGATGCCCGCTGCCTCAGGGTCATGTTCCATCTGGGATATGAGGTCCCATGCCAGATACTGGGGGTTGGCAGAGGAATCTGCAAGTATGAGCCCTTCACTAGGCCCTGCAGGGGAGTCTATGTCTACCTCTCCAAAGACAAGTAACTTTGCCGCGGTAACATATTTGTTCCCAGGGCCCACTATCTTATCCACCTTCGGGATCGTCTCTGTGCCAAAGGCAAAGGCAGCAATGCCCCAAGGCCCCCCGATCTTAAAGACAGAGGTGGCTCCTGCCATACGGGCGGCATACAGGATGGCAGGGTTGACCTTCATGTCTTCTCCACAAGGTGTGGTGATATAGATCTCCCTCACCCCTGCCACCTTTGCAGGGATCACGGTCATGAGTACTGTGCTGGGATAGGGGGCCCTTCCCCCGGGTATGTAACAGCCAACTTTTTCTATGGGTCTCGTGACCCTGCCAAGCAGGATCCCTTCCCTTATCTCCACAGACCAAAAGGGCTTTTCCAACTGTGCCCTATGGAATGTCTCAATGTTTTGGGCTGCCTCCCTTAAGGCCTCTTTTAATTCTTTGGATACAAGGCCTTCTGCCTCACGGAACTCCTCTTCCTGGACCCTAATATCCTCTGCACCTGCTTTGGGATTTGTCTGTTTGAGCATCTGGAGCAGGGCATTGTCTTTCCTTTCTCTTACCTGGGCTACTATTGCCCTCACGTCACTTAAGACAGATTCTATGTCCACACGTGATCGCCTTAAGATCCTATCCCGCTCTTCCCTCGAAAGCTCTTTGATCCTTCTGATCTTTAACATCCTCTATCCCCTATTAATCTATCACCCACACAAATTCGTTTTGATATGGCCTCTTTAATTCTATCTGCTCCCTTGAATACATTACAATCGTTCCCACTGGCAAGCCCAAATGGCTCAAAAACCTGGCAGGTACTCCCCAGTAGTTGATAAGGTGGCCGTTTCCCATAAGAGCGACTGTTCGTTTGGGATACCTTTTAAAGCCCTTTAGGAGGTTTCTTGCCATGAATTCATCCCTTAGGGCCTGGGCCCGTAAAAAGTTCTTAAAATCGCCCGTGCCTTTGTGTACCGGCACTGAGTCGTAGAATTTCTTCAACTCCTCTGTATAAGGCTTAGGCCCAAACAAGGCATCCAGAGGAGGGGCTGTCCTCAGGCCTTCTCCTTCCATTTTCTCCAGAACCCCCCTCACCTCTGAGAGCTCCACCCCCATGGCAATCAGGTTTCCACCAGAAGAACTAACCAAATCTACCAAGGGCCTATACATAAAATAGGGAAACCCCCAAACCCTATCACATTCTACGACCTCTAAAAACTCCCTTTCGGTTAGGTCTCCTTTTAGAAAGAGATCCACCTTCTCCTGTGTCCAATGGGGTAAGGCCTCCAAGGCCATGTTAAAGGGACCATACTGACTTAGAAAAGATCTAAGAAAGATTAGCTGGGCATCATGGTGTCTTTGATCGTTGTGGACCTCACCCAAAAAGACCACTGCCTTTCCCTCTAATCTCTTTACCATCTCCTCCGCACCAATCCACCTCTCCTCTGAAGGGACCCATATATCCATCTGTGCAAGTGCTGAAGCCAAGGGAGCAGTAAAGGCCATAAAGGATACAAAAAATGCCAATAACCTAATCACAGCTCATTCCTCTCAGGATCTTATAAACTGCGGATAAAGGCATAAGGAACTCCATCCTCTCTTGTCAGTTTTGGGGCCGAGATATCCTCCTGCCGAATACAGGAGATACGAAAACGAAAAAAGCTATTGGGTATGATAATACAAAAAACTTTTTGGTATTCAACATGGGATTCCAAAAACCTGATCTTAAACTGAAGTGGCAGGGATACCCAAAAGGGATTCTAACAGAGTAGAAAGTGACCTTTAAATCTTCTGCTGTCTTTTTTTGGGATAAGATAATCTTCAAAAACCATGGCAGAAGTTGAATAAGGGCTCAGGAAGATTACAGAAGCTAACTATTAGAAGAAAGGGTTCAAGAGGGAAAGAGGTTTACCTCAAAATTATATATGGCAAGATGCCTGCGAGAACATTTATGGACAGATATTTATAATTCGGGAAAGAATGATCAGATACTAAATGACCGTTTGATGTAACAAAAGAGGATCTCAGATCGGGAATTGACTACTATGCTCATCAAATGTTTTAAACAATTTTACTTAAATATTCTCCCTAACAACATACAAAGCTACATTCGATGCTGTAACTGTGCTTTTCCCAAATATGTAGAAAAGTATAAACCATAGAATGTTTAAGAATATTATAACAATTGGATCCCAAATAGTGCTTAAGCCTCTTGTTAGTTCAGGAAGCATAGAAACTGCAGGAGGCATAAAAAAGCTAACACATACAATATAAAAAAAAGCAAATAAACTCATAATCTGATAAGCAGTTACTTTGCCTCCTCCCCTATAATCATCCCTTAAAAATTCGGAGATAAATCTCCACAATTGGCTTATTGTTATAGTAGAAATAAAGGAGATAAAATAGTAACCTTTTAGAAAAAGATAAATTCCAGATGTAGCAGCCAGAACTAGTATGATTGAGGTTATTGCCTGGATAGGCACAAGCTTCTCGTTTTCATAGCCTCCTTCATAAGAGGCCTTTTTTGTTTTTCCTTGGAAAATAAGAGCATAATTTGCAAATAATTTCCTTGTGATGCGGCCACATGATCTAATGGGCTTGCCATAACAACAACCAAAGCTTATGCATGCAAGCCTACCAAGGCCCTCGCCTAAGGCATAAGAGATTAGAAGAGAGGAAAGTATGGGAATTACCTTTGCTTTATCTATAAAAGCTACTTTAAGGTCGAATAGGGATAATATCTTCAAAATCCATGGAGACAGTATTAGACCCACAAATGATGCTCCTGCTATTGTGGATGTATGTTTCTTTTTCTCAACTAAAATTGCTACAAGTTTAGATGCAGGCACACATATTAGTCCTATCAGCGTAGCAATAAATAGGCTTGTCCATAGACTTATAGAGATTGATCCAAGAAGCAAAATAAAGATGGCTAAGGAGAATGTGTATGAGATAGCAATAAAAAATCCATAAAAGGTATAGTTCACGGCAGACCACACGTTCGTTCCTGTCTTTCTTATGGGAATTGCTGCCATTATTTGCCATTTCTCAGATGGTAACTTTTTAAATCCCCAGATCTGCAGGGAACAACAAGCGATAAGTAGTAATATGCTAAATAGTTCTACGATCATTTATTGCTTCTCCATATTTACGGCAGTACCTATGGGAGAACGGACCTTGATATCTGTCTCCACTAAATACATATTTAATGCCCTTGAAAATGCGCTTTTTGCCTTATCATTAAAAGTATTCTTGATAAGGTCTGTAGAAAAGGTAATCTTATTTCTTTGAAATATGAGAATAACAGTAGAACTGCATGGCCTGAAGAGGCTCTTAGGTTGTCCTCTCCTTAGGAACATGCCCTCTTTGATTTTTTGGGGGTTGTCGTATCTTTCTTCACTGTAGCACTGCACAATGTCACCTATGATAAGGGCAACAATTTCTATCATAGCCACGAGACCCACATGGCTTCCACCTTCCACATCTGTATCAAAAATACTAATAACCCTTTTATTTTTTGAATAAGGACTGCATAAGGTTATTGTAATCTCTGGGTGGCAGGAATGGTAACATCCATCGATCTCATAGATATCTAACACAACACCCGATACAGGCATATGGTTATAATGATATTTTTCAGGTGTTAACCTGAAAATGGCGAAATCACCATCCCTAAATGCGTCCAGCCATTCCCTTTTTTCATAGCCTATGAGTTCTTCATATTGGAAAAATTTATTTTTTATTTGAATTAATGATATTATGTTTGAGGAACCAATTAAAACCTTTGCATCACATGGGGATACTATAACCGCTTCGTCAGAAGGCATTGGCCTTTTTTCCCAATATCGTATTTTGCGTTCAAATATCTTTCTCGGTGTATCAAATAACTTGGGATTATCCAAACACTCACTATAGTTGATGCCCAGTTTACTTATAAAATGTTTTGTCCTTGTAACCTTTGAGCCTATAAAAGAATCAAAACAGAAAAAACCCAGGAGTTTGGATAATCTTTTTGAAGTCAAAATATTATACATAAGGGCTGGGTTTTCTCTTGTGGTTGAATATATAAATTTGATAAATCTGTCACCATAAAATACTTCATCTTTTATTTCAGATGTCTGCCTATCTATGAACTGATGCATAGTTATTCCCTTCTCTCACACATGGGCTTATCTGTATTAAGTTGTATTTTTGGCAATCTTCATTAATAGTCCCTATTTTCTGATTCAAACTCCCTTATATCACTATATATAGTCAAAGTAATGAGTTGCAAAATTATCCTTAGGTCATTTTCAGATAGTGTTTCATCAAAAATTTCTTTTTTCCTTTTAATGATAAAATCAATAGCTGATGAATTACCCAATATAGACCTGAGGGAATCTCTGAATAAACACCCGCTACATAAATGCAAATCTATTTTTCTAACTTCTTCAATGACTACAGAAAATGCTTCTTCCATATGTCTTTTTCTCAAAATATCCCTATAAAATATCTCTGCTTGCTTATTAAAGGTATCGCCTGAACATTTAAGAGGGTCGCTTTTCTTGATTTCATTCATGATATCTCTTGTCAATTTTCCCCAGGCAGAGAAGGTTTCAGGATTATCTATTCTTTCTTTTAGGGATTCGAGTGTCTCTTCCAAGCCCATCATTTCCACTATCTCTTTGGCGTCCTCCATTATAATTTTAATAAGTGCCTTCTGGTATTCTTTACCGTATATCCTTATATATCCAGGATAGCGACGGCTAAAACGTGTGTGATCTATATATTTGAGAATCTTTAACATAAATTTGTTGCTTGTGTCTTTTCTAATATAAAATGTAGGTATACCTATTGCTGTTCCAAAGAATATCTGCCTTCTCTCACTTTCTATATTTGGATCGTCTGGTATATGGTCATGTGTTATGCCTTCCATCAAAATATATTTATATGCCAGAGCAGTTATAAGGGCCTGAAGTGATGCAGACTGCCCCATATCTTCTAAGATATTGTAGAAGATACTATAGTAACGGCCTTCAAAACCAGAAAATCCTTTGGAAGAATAATCTCTTAACCTGTAGAGTAGATACATGGACATATTGGGGTCGAATACTCCAAAGGCTGCAAGGTCCCTCTTTAACCTCTTATCATTGTCTATGGAGCCATCCAGAGCAGGGCTATGCTCGGTGGACAAGAGGCATACAAGATAGTCTATGAGCCTAAAATCCACGACAAAATCTCCCTGTAAGCCAAAAATCTTACTTAAAACCTTATCAACCCATTGTGGTCCAAATGGAGTAACAGACTTTCCGAATATCTTTAGACGTGCCTTTTTCTTCCACCTACGCCATATCATCCTTAAGTGGGTATAATCCAGTTCATGGGGTAGAAAACCTAATACCTTTTCGGGATGAAAATCCCAGAAATCGATTCTATACGGAGATGCTGAATATGTTCCCACAAAGAGCGGTAGAAAATGTTCCACTATCTTTATTGCAAGATCCCCTATATATTTCTCATCGGCTCTACCAAATCCTGAGTATTGATCAGCCAGAAGCTCTGTTAATATTTTGCTTCCTATGCTAATATGGGTACCATTATTTGCAAGGGAGATATTGGAAATATTAGGTAGCACTATGAGATTTCTCGTTATTATGCCTGCGTCTCTCAACTTAGATATAGTATTGAGATGACTTCTGGATAGGACTTGATGGCAAAGCTCCATATAATGAAACTTCTCTTCACCTCTATCCCAGCCTGAAAGGCAAGGGTTCATAAACAGTTCCCTGTAAAAATGATCTGATATAATATTGTTCAATATTTTTTGTCTTATAGGAGGATGAGATGATAAATATAGGCAAATGTGTTGTCCGCTTTGATTAAGGCCAAAACGTTTGTTTGCATACATCACAAGCATCTGAATAAAAAAGTATCTTTTCAAGGTTTCTTTTGCAACAGCTTGTCCAAAATTGTTAGACCGACTCATCTGCACAGGGACGAAAGAAAAGATTTCAGGAGATGTGTTGTCATTTATGAAATGGGAAGCAATTTTCTTGCCAGTCTCTCGGATAATATGAGGTATAGAATCAGTTTGCGTTAATGCGTCAAGTAAACTCAATTTTAAGATATAACTTACAGGTAATCTTACATATTCTTCGTCATTTTGATAAAAAATAAACTTATCCTTATCGCTTCTCTTGCCTAATTCAGGCCTGGATTTATCATAGTTAAGGTCTTCGTCAAAAATACTTGTTAGCTCGTTACCCAGAAATCTCACGGGAAACCTTACCCAACTGTTCTCCCACACCTTTTCCTGATTTGTCTGTAGATATTTTTCCAATTCAGAAATTGCCTTTTTGGACGTATCCCCAGCCTTTATCCTTTTTATTATATTCTTATAGTAGCTTGATTCTTTTATTACTATGGGGAGATCAACATCTGAGGCTTCACCCTTAACCACAGTTTGAAATTCATTTTCCACGCCTGCTGTGACATCCCCTACTGAGAAAGGTAGAGACCCTATTTGGATATCTAAAGGTTCTCCATTGATCCCAAATATGGATTGGATATGTTTAAGATACTCAGAAGAAGGAGATTGCTTAGGTGTATCTCTAACATTCTTTATAGCTAGTAATCCCATATGAACTCTTTCCTAATTACCTTCATTTTATTGGGTATCTTAATTAATCCATGTTAATTCTTGGTTACAAAATTATTAATTGTTTGCTAATAATAAAATAAGCTCTGATGGAACTAATGTAGGCAAAAAAGTTTTCGATGCTGATTTTCTAATCTCGTAAAATTGTTCTATAATAGGCAGGGGGTGGATATCCAAATTTCTCATGGATAAGCTGACTATCGTAAGATACTTTCATATGTTCAGCCATTCTTTGATCTCTCGCCGTATAGGTGAAGCAGCCAAAACTTAATCAGACTTTCCTTCCTATATAAGGAGAGATTATTAGAGGGAGAAAGGGGGAATGTGATTATGACGTTTGAGGAGAAGGTGATTCAGAGGAAAGTTGCCCTTCAGGAGGTA
>CALKZT010000062.1 GCA_938002815.1 uncultured bacterium | reverse complement strand
GTGATGCCGTTTTAGACCTGGCAGTGGGTGATATGCTCTTTAGACACTATCAAGATGCTGACGAAGGGAAGCTAAGTAGATTCAGGGCAGTTTTGGTGGATGAGAGGGGACTATTCGAACAGGCCCAAAAGATAGATCTGGGGGAATACCTCCTTTTGGGGAGGGGAGAGGAACAGGGGGGAGGCCGCCATAAACCAAAGGTCCTGGCAGGGAGTTTTGAGGCCCTGTTGGGTGCCGTATATTTAGATGGAGGATATGATGCAGCTTATAGGGTGATAGAGTCCCTCTTTGGGGATCAGATCAAGGGCGCTGCCCATAGAGTAGACAGCGCTGATCCCAAGAGCACGCTCCAGGAATTCACACAGGCCTTCTACAAATGTCTGCCTGACTACAAGGTGATAGCCGAAGAAGGGCCACCCCACGAGAGGTCCTTTAGGATCGCATTGTACCTAAAAGGGGAACTCATATCCATTGGCAAGGGCAGGAGCAAGAAAGAGGCAGAGCAGGAGGCTGCAAAAGAGGCATTAAATTGGCTAAAGGCAAAAGAGACATATTCATAGTCCCCCTATTTATCCCCACACAGGGCTGCCCCTTTAGGTGTATCTATTGCAAACAGGAGTCCATCACAGGGGTAAAGAGGCCAATACCCTTAAAGGAAATGGAAGAAATCTTATCCAAGGCCATAAATTCAAAGGGTTTTTACTCTGCCACTCAGAGGGAAATAGCCTTCTTTGGGGGGACATTTACTGGGCTTGATCATGAGGATATGAATCAGCTTCTATACATGGCAAAGCCATTTATCGAAAGAGGGTATTTCCATAACATTAGAATCTCCACCAGACCTGATCTCATCCAAAAAGATACCCTAAAATTCTTAAAGAAAGCTCATGTGAAAACTATAGAAATTGGGGTACAGTCATTCAACGATATGGTACTTGAGACCTGCTTGAGGGGTTATAACAGGGAAACAGTGCTCAACAAAGCAGAGCTTATAAAAGAAAAAGGATTTCTCTTAGGTATACAACTAATGGTTGGCCTCCCGAAAGAAAGGGAAGATACATTTATGGAAGGGGTGAAGATAGCCATCTCCCTTCGACCTGCCTTTGTAAGGCTTTATCCTACCATTGTACTAAAGGGCACACAACTGGCAGGTCTCTATCATAAAGGCAAATACAGGCCCCTAACATTGGAAGAGGCAATAGGACTCTGCTCTTGGGCAATATGCCAATTTGAGGAAAGGGGCATCAGGGTCATAAGGGTTGGACTCCATAACCTACGTTCCTTAAAAGAAGAGATCTTAGCAGGGCCTTTTCATGAATCCTTTGGAGACCTCTCGAGGTCTGTGGCCACTCTGTATAGGGCATTTAGAGAGGGATCCCTATTTGACCCCACATCCAGACCCAATAGGGTCAAGATCCCTATTTCCAAGGCACATGTCGTCTACGGACACGGAAAAGAGGCCTTAAGGATATTCTTAAAAAGGTTAGGGGCAGGAGCATACGAGATAAAAAAGACAGGCGATCACATAGAGGTGAGATTTGAACTATGAGGAAGTGTTAGGTGGTGTGGTAGGGCTCTTTGGACCCACCAATGTGGGCAAATCTACCCTTCTAAACAGGCTAGTGGGGCAGAAGGTGGCTATCACCTCTCACAAGCCCCAGACAACCAGAAAGAGAATCATGGCGGTACTGAGAAGGGATGACATGGAGGTGGTCTTTGTGGATACCCCTGGTCTACACGAGCCAAGACATGAGCTGGGTGAGGCCATGATGAAAACATGTACCCTTGCCATAAGAGAGGTAGATATAATCCTCTTGATCCTCTCCTTTGAAGAGCCAGAGCCACCTATGATGGACAAGATCCTCTCAATGATAAAGAAGGCGGATCTCCCCCTTTTTCTGGCCATAAACAAGATGGATCTCGTCCCACCAGAATCTTTACAGGAGACAGTAGCTCGCCTGCAGGATATAGGCATCTTTTCACACGTACTACCCATATCTGCCCTAAATGGCACAAATCTGGATCTCCTCATCTCTTATCTAAGGCCCTTTTTGAAGAAGGGCCCAAGGCTCTTTATGGAGGAGATGATAAGTGATCAGAGCATGGAGGACTGGGTAGGGGAGATCATAAGGGAAAAGGTCTATCAATTCTTAAGGGCTGAGCTCCCCTATTCCACTGCAATCACAGTGGAGGAGATAAAAGAGGTACCCCAGAAGCAGATGCTTGTTATCCATGCAAAGATCCATGTGGAGACACAGAGTCAAAAGAAGATAGTGATAGGGGAAGGGGGCAAGATGATAAAAAGAATAGGAGAGGCAGCCAGGAAAGAGTTGGAGACCCTGTTAAAGAAGCGGGTATATCTGGATCTATTCTTGAGGGTGGAAAAGAACTGGACCAGGGATCCAAAGGCCTTAAAGAAATTGGGCTTTCTCTAACAAAGATAGTTGACCCTTCTCAAACGAGCCCATTATAATCGACCCAAAAATATGGAGGATCCCTTGGAAGGCCCCATGATAAACTATTTTATTGCAGGTCCCTTTGAGGTAATGACCTATCTTGTGGCAGACCCCATCTCAAAGGAGGCGGCAATAATCGATCCTGCGGGAAGACTCAGCGATATGAAAAGGTTGGTGGAAGAGAGAGAGCTTTTGGTAAGATATATAATATTAACTCACTGCCATGTGGACCACCTCCTTGCCCTAAAAGAGTACAAGGAAGTCTTACGCGCCCCTGTGGCCATGCACGAATCGGATATTCAGCTCCTAAAGGAGGGTTATGACTCCCTCTTCGGAGATATAACCCAATTTGAGAGCATAGGCGTGGACCTCCCCCTAAAAGACGGAGATATCTTGAGCCTTGGCAATATGGAAATGAAGGTTCTCCACACCCCAGGCCATACACCCGGCTCCATATGTATCCTCATAGACCGAAATCTTTTTACAGGGGATACCCTCTTTGTGGGGGCTGTGGGAAGGACAGATCTAAAAGGCGGCTCCTTCGATACGCTTTTGAAGTCCATCGGAGAGAGGCTCCTGCCACTCCCTGATGATACAGTCATATGGCCTGGTCATGACTATGGGGATACCCCCACCTCCACCTTGGCCAGGGAAAAGAGGGAAAATCCCTATATAACAGATTTCTTACTCTGAAAGGAGAAGCCATGGAAAGGGTAGAGTTAATGGAACTCTTCAACAAAAGGCCGAGGATAGGTACCCTCAGTACCTCCAGCAAGGATGGGAAGGTGAATGTGGCTGTCTTCGGATCACCTCAAATGGTGGACGAAAACACAGTGATAATGGGCATAGGCAATAATAGATCTTACAAGAACCTAAAGGAAAACCCCAACGCCGTCTTCATTGTCTTAGAACCTGGAAAGGGCATCATGGACTGGAAAGGGGCAAGGGTCTATCTGAGGGCAGTTTCCATAGAAGAATCAGGGGGCTTCTATGAGACAGTAAGGGAAGGGATTAGAAAGGTAGCAGGGGATCAGGCAGCCAAGATGATCCATGCAGCGGTGAGATTTGAGGTAACAGAGGTTAGGCCCATAGTGGACATGAACACCTAATGAATACCCTGGATATAATAATAGTAGTTCTCACAGGCCTCTTCTTAGTCAGGGGCCTGATGAGGGGTTTTATAAAAGAGATTGCCTCTATACTGGGCATCCTACTGGGAATCGGATTAGGTTATAACTACCAAAAGGGCCTTGCTGATGTGGCGACCAGATTAGGGATAGCCCAGGGCCCAGGGCTAGGCTTGGGCTGTTTTCTTTTGATCTTTTTGTCCACATACGTATCAGTGAGGCTCATTGCATGGCTATTTACCCATATGCTGGGATCTGGGACCCTTGGAATGGTCAACAGACTCTTGGGTGGAGGCATCGCAACCCTAAAGGCCTCTATAGTAGTCTGTGTGGGGGTGGCACTCCTGAGCTTTGTGTTACCAGGCAGATCAGCCTTATTAAAAGAGTCCGTCATTGCGCCCTATGCCCTTAAGCTCTACGGGGCCGTTTCCTCCAGGATCACCCCGGATATGTACAAAAACTGGAAGAGGAAATTCCAAAGCTCACCCCCTTCTGAGGGAAAAAAGGATTCCAACCGGAACCCCACATGATTGAAGCTGGCTTCATGGAGTTAGTAGAGATCATCAAGACCCTGAGAGGGCCAAATGGTTGCCCATGGGATAGGGCACAGACCATAAAGACCGCCAAGGAATACGTCTTGGAAGAGGCCTATGAGCTTTTGGATGCAGTAGAAAAGACAGACCATAAAGGGATCTTGGAAGAGGCAGGAGACCTTCTGTTTCAGGTGCTCTTTCTCATAAACTTAGAAGAGGAAGAGGGGTCGTTTCACATTAAAGACGTTATAAGAAACGTAAAGGAAAAGATGGTAAGGAGACATCCCCATGTGTTTGGAAATGCTTCTGTTAAAGACGCAGACGAGGTGTTAGCCAACTGGCAAAGGATAAAAGAGGAAGAGAAAGGTAAAAAGAATAGGGACTCAAATGGCATGCCATATTCTATGCCAGGATCAAAGCAGTTAACTAAAGTCTTTAAGATGTTAGAAAAAAAAGCCATCAGGATAGATATCCATGATCTCACAAAAAGACTAAGGCATCTTTCTGAAAAGACACTTTTTGAACCAGACCAAGAACTGGAGTCGAAAAGGATTTTAAGCCTCCTATTGTTATTTATCCTTTATTCTTTCACAAAAGGCATAGACATAGACTACGAAATGAAAAGGTTTGCCCACTCAATATCAAGACAACTCTGCTCTCTAAAAGAAAAAGGTCTTAATTTGGACGATATTCTTCCTAATGCATGATACCCAAGAGAATTAGCAGTTTTCTTTTCTCTATACAAAGCATAAGTCTAAAGTGGAAGCTTCTTATACCATTTATGTTTTTGGCTTTCATAGGCACAACCACACTTCTATTGGTCTCTTTTTATTATCAAAAGAAAAACATAGAGAAACAAGAAATAGAGAAGGCGAATGACTTCTACCGTATATTCTGCTCAAAACTGAAGGAACGGGAATATACAGCACTGGCCCTTGCAAGCCTTATCAGCCACGACCCAAACATCCCAAGACTTGTGGGGGAGAGGCAAAAGGCAGCCCTTTATGAGTACGCCTTTCCCATCTACCAGGTGCTGAGGTCAGAGCACGGTATCTATCAGCTACACTTCCACTCCCTTGGTGCCTGGTCCCTTCTCCGCATGAATGCCCCGGAGATAGAGGGAGAGAGGATAGCCTATAGAAAGAGCGTCATGGAGGTACAAAGATTGGGCATACCAAAAGGGGGGGTCGAATGGGGTCTCACTGGGCTTTCAGTGAGGGGGGTTGCCCCCCTCTGGTCTGACTCTGAGATAGTTGGAAGCCTGGAGGTGGGATTCCCCTTGGATGAAAGCTTCCTCCTGGGCCTCAAAGAGGTATGGAAGGTGGATTTCGCCATATTCGAGGTCATTGGTCCAAACTATTTCTACCCCATAAGTTCCACCTCTGAGTTCCCCCTCCCTAAGGTGCCCATAAGCGAAGCGGACTTGCCCTTGGTAAGGGTCTCACCCCCTGAAAGCCCTGAATCCCTTCTCCTTCTGGGTCCACTCAAAGGCGAATCTGATGAACTTGTGGCCCTTGTGGGTATAAAGGTCAATAGACACAAGACCATCGAGGAACTCCAGAGGGCCAGAAAGAGGACCTTGCTGGTGGCAAGCTTGGGAATAATACTCTCTTGCCTCATGACATATCTGGTGGCAGCGGCATTCGTGAAGCCCATAAAGGAAGTAGTTCAAGAGGCACATGAAATAGCCGCGGGAAAGAGGGAATCGCTTTTAAAAGAGAGACCCTTTGATGAAATGGGCATCCTCACCAATGCCTTAAACAGACTCCTATCCATACTCCTCATCAGGAAAAACGAGTTGGAAAGATACGCCAAGATTCTTGAAAAGAGGGTCTTGGAGAGGACAGAGGATCTTATCAAATCAGAAGAGAAATATAGGACCCTTGTAGAAAACCTTCCAATCATAGTTTATAGGATCCTAAAAGATGGCACAGTTGAATTTGTTAATTCTTACTTTACGGAAAAGATAGGCTACACCATAGAGGAAATAGTCAAAGATAAAGACTTTTGGTGGAAAACTATATGTAATCTCGATATAAAAAGCCATGAAGAGATTCTAAAATGCTGTTGGGATGATGGAAAAGAACTTAGGAAAGAACGCAAAATAAAGACAAAAGATGGGAAAGAGTTAATATTCGTTGACCATATAATTCCAATAAAATCAAATGGAAATGTCAAATGGATTGATGGCTTTATGGTTGACATTACAGAATTGAAAATGTTACAACAAAAAATTATCGAAGCTGAAGAGTTAAGAGCACTTAGGGACATTTCTCAAAGGTTCGCTCATGAGATCAGAAATCCCATAACAGCAGCAGGAGGTTTTGCAAGAAGATTATATCTTTCATTGCCAGCTGATTCACCATACAAAAGGTTAGCTGAAATAATTTTAAAAGAAATTAGCAGACTTGAAGCCATATTAAATATACTTTTAGCAACGATAGAGCCCATAAAGTTAAATGAAGAGCTCGTTGAACTTTTGGCTCTGTTAGATGCCTGTGTGGAGGAATTGGATAAAGATGCCTGTATTCAAAACAAAAAGATAGCCCTCCACAAAAGGGTGGAAACCCTCTGGCTCAACGGGGATCGGGCCCTGTTGCAGGAGGCCTTCAATAGTATAATCGGTCACAGCCTTTTTCACACTCCCGAAGGTGGTGCCGTAGATATCCTGGTGGCCTTAGGGGACTCCACAGCTCGTGTGGTGATCAGGCACCCCTCAGAGGGGGTCTCAAAACAGGACGTAGGGGAATTCTTCTTACCAAGGGTAAGCCCACAAAAGTGCACCCTGGTCCACACTCTCCCAAGGGCAAAGATAATAATAAACAGACACGGAGGCAAAATAGGGGTGAGGCTTATTGAGAGAGAAGGGGCCCTATCTTCAGAGATTGAAGGGCTTAAAGCCCCAAGGGAACTGGAGATAATAGTGGAGTTACCGGTGGTCTTAGAGGAATCCCTTTAGGGAGATAGCCTATGCTTAGAGACGTCATATTTTATCTCACGATGATATTCTCAACGATACCCCTTTGTGCACTGGCCATCTTTTGTTCCCTTTGGGACAAAAGAGGTGTCTGGATCCACAGATATATAGCAGTACCATGGGCAAAGTTGATGCTTAAGGCCTCTGGTGTAAAGGTCAGGGTAGATGGGGTGGAGCACATAAGGAGGGATAAGCAATACATATTCGTCACAAACCACCAGAGTTACTTTGACATTTTGGCCCTCCTTTCAGCACTCCCTGTGCCCTTTGCCTTTGTGATGAAAGAGGAACTTATGGAGATCCCCCTTTTGGGAAAGGCCATGAAAAGTGCCGGTTATGTGGGGATCAGCAGGGAAGACCCCCGTAGGGCCATCTATGGCATAAGGAGGGCAGAAAAGAAGGTAAAAGAGGGTTTTTCTCTGGTGATATTCCCGGAAGGGACCAGAAGCTTAGATGGGAGCCTTGGGGAATTTAAAAGGGGTGCCTTCAATCTTGCCCTAAAGACCAAACTAGACCTCTTACCCATGGCGATAAAAGACAGCTTTAAGGTGGCAAGAAAGGGAAGCCTTCGTATCAAAGAGAGGGGCTTTTCCTTAAGTATTCTTAGACCCATAGAGATAAGCCGCATCTCCAAGAGGGATATCCCAAGGTTAATTGAACTTATCAGGGAAGTGATCCAGAAGAGACTCGTAGATGCTACTTGCTGAGGTTGCACTACCTCTGCCCATCGATTCCCTTTATACCTATTTTGTACCGGAGGAGTTAAAGGGACATATCTCTGTGGGGGGAAGGGTATTGGTACCTCTCAGGTCCAAAAAGGAGTTGATCGCATATGTCCTGGGCCTCAGGGAAGGTGTTAGGCAAGATCTAAGGCCCATAATCAGTCCTTTAGAGGGCATCCCCCTCTTCCCCCCTCAAATGATCCCCCTCTTTGAGTGGCTCTCCAGTTACTATGTCTACCCCATTGGCAAGGTAATAACCGAAATACTCCCCTTTAAAGGGAAAAGGGCCCCCTCTATAGAGCTTTCGGTCTGGAGAGACCCTGAGGCCTTAAAAGGACTCTCGGAGGAGGAAAGGGATGCCATAGCCTCCATCTCCAAGAGAAAAAGGAAATTGAGATTAGACCTTACCCTCATAGGGGAAATGCTCAAGAAAGGATACCTTTCCATAAGAGGGCCCAAGACAGATTTTGGGCAGAGGCCCAGATCTTTCCCAAATCCCATTACCCTTACAAGACATCAGGAATCGGCCCTAAGGGAGATCGGTAGGGCAGTCCGGGAATCCAGGTTTGAGGTCTTCCTCCTCCATGGGGTTACAGGGAGTGGCAAGACCCAAGTCTATATCGAGGCCATAAAAGAGGCCCTTTCAGTGAGAAGATCTGCCATAATCCTCTTCCCTGAGATCTCCTTGGGCCTCTACATGGAAGCACTCCTCAGGAGTGTCTTTGGGGAGAAGCTCTCCCTGTACCACAGCCACCTTGGGAATAGGCAAAGGCAGTCCCAGTGGATGGGTATGCTTTGGGGCCACTATCAGGTTGTTTTAGGGGCCAGGAGTGCAGTCTTTGCCCCCTTTAGAGATATCGGAGTAATCATAGTGGATGAAGAGCATGAGGACTCCTACAAGCAGGAGAGTGGCCTTAGGTATAACGGGAGGGATGTGGCGGTTTTGAGGGGTATGATCTCACGGTGCCCTGTGATCTTGGGTTCTGCAACCCCCTCCATAAGGTCCTATTTCAATGCCCTCTGCGGAAAATATCACCTTGTGGAGATGCCAGAGAGGGTGGAAGAGAGGCCCTTGCCTTCAGTGGAGTTGGTGGACATGGCCTCTTTGAGAAAGGAGACCAAAACCTTTGTCCTCATTAGTCCAAGGACCCAAGAGGCAATCTCCCAGGCTTTGTCCCTCAAAAGACAGGTAATAGTATTCCACAACAGACGCGGATTCTTCAGGATGTTCCTATGCCAGACCTGCGGGAGTCTCCTGAAATGCCCTGACTGTGACCTGGCCATGATATATCACCTGGACATGGACTCCCTTGTCTGCCACTACTGTAATAGGACACTCCCCATCTTAAAGCTCTGCCCTTCTTGTAAGAAAGAGACCCTGAAGCCCTATGGGTATGGGACAGAGAGGATAGTAGAGGAGCTAAGGCGACTATTCCCTGAATACAGGGTGGAGAGGATAGACACAGATGTACAGAGGAGGGAAGACCTCCTAAAGATCCTGGAGGATTTCGGTGCCAAGAACATAGATATACTGGTTGGGACCCAGCTCATTACAAAGGGTTATGACTTCCCCAATGTGACCCTTGTGGCCATAATATCCTCAGATTCCCTCCTAAACTTTCCTGACTATAGATCCTCTGAAAGGACCTTCAGTACCATTGCCCAGGTGGCAGGAAGGTCTGGAAGGGGTGATGATCCTGGCAGGGTCATAATCCAGAGCTATAATTCATGGCACCACTCTGTGAGGTGTGCTGTGGAACACGACTACAAGTCCTTCTATGAAAAAGAGATAGGACTCCGCCAAAAGCTCTTTTACCCCCCCTTTTCCCATATAGTAATGATCACATTATCAGGACCCAACAAGATAGAGGTCTTTGAAAGATGCCGCACCTTGAAAGGGATCCTCACCAAGGCCTTAGAAAACTCTCCCATAAGGGAACAGGTGGTCTTGTATGGGCCTACGCCCAATCCTATTTCAAGGCTTAAGAATCGTTACAGATTCCATCTCCTCCTGAAGACCACCCTCATAAAGGAACTTACCATGATCCTCAAGGGACTGAACCTGAGGGACCTAATAAAGGGCAAAATGAGCCTTGTTGTGGACGTGGACCCCTATGACATGCTCTAAACCAATCTGGCCAAGGCCTCGGGTATCCTCTCTATGATGCTTACAACCTGTGTGGCAGGGGTGGGATCCGAAAGGAGACCTGCTAATCTATTGGCCTTTGAGGCCAAAAGACTGGCAGCTACCGGGTCCATCCCAGAGTCCACAAATAGAGAGACCATGCCAGTAATGGTGTCCCCTGTACCGCCTATGGCCTCAAGGCTTTCCACCAGAGGCCCTTCAACCACATGTAATATCAGCCCATCCTTTACCACATAATCCCTCCTCCCCTTAACTAGCATACACTGGGAGGCATTTTGGTGTGCATAGGCCCTTTGTATCAGCTCTGGGACCCTTTCATCCTCATACAGGAGAAATCCCCTTGTGTAGAAGGGGTGTGGTGCAGCCTCGTCTGCCAGAAAGGCAAGCTCTCCCACATCAGGGGTAAACAGATCATATTCCGTTGCAAAACCTGCCATCTTGGCCACATACATATAGCCTGCATCTGCGATCAATTTGGGGCGTCTTTTGAGCCCTTGGATCACAAAGAGGATCTTGTTGTGCCAGTCTGAATCGGGCAAGAGGTAGTGAAAGACTAATGTATCCGCCCCATATTGGGGAAGCCTTTCCACAAGTATCCTATATAGGGCCCTGCTCCCTCTCCCAAGGCCTTCGTCCCCTGCCAGCAAGACATAAGGGTATTCCTTCTCCAAATGCTCTGCCACCTTTATGGCCGCCCCTATAAGGGCAGGGGTCCCTCTGTTTATGGGGATACCTCTTCCCTCTAACTTGAGTTCATCCCCCTTCATCCGAGGGACCCCTTCCAGGACCTTGTCCTCCTCTTGGGGTATTGTCCCTATTATCATCAGCATCTTTTCACCCTCAAATATTCATGGCCTTATCTCCACAGGGGTTCCCTCTTCTACCATGGCCCAGATCTCCTCTATCTCCTTGTTTGTGACAGCAATACAGCCATCTGTCCAGTCCTCTAACCTATGCCTCTTTCCAAGCCTCTCCATCCCCTTCGGTAGCCCATGGATCATTATCATCCCCCCTGGTTTTACGTTCAGCCTGGAGGCCATCTCTAAATCCCGCTCCTCTGGGTAAGAGATCTTGATACTTAAGTGGAAGTTGCTCTTTGGATTTTTCCCGTCCACAATATAGAGGCCTTCAGGGGTCCTCTTGTCCCCCTCCATGATCTTGTGCCCCACGGGATTTCTTCCCAAGGCCACCCTGTATGCCCTAATTATTTCCCCATCCTTCAATAGGAGCATTGCCCTCTTGGATTTCAGTATCACTACCTTATCCGCCCTCTCACCAGCCGCTGCCCCATAGGCAGAGATAAATATTAAGGCCAGGATACCCAAAATACGAAACACCAAGGCTCTAACCCCCATGTATCGTTTAGTTTCTCATACCTCTTTGTTGCACCCAAGACAAGACCTTTAAGTTCCTCTAAAGGGCAGAGAAGGGCTTCCACAAGGGCCCCCTTAACGCAAAATACGCCTCTTTAGCGTCTTGAAAGGTGGCAGGAGGAGAAGGATGGCCGCAGAGAAGAGCCAGAGCATATTATCCACGACCTCCCGGCCCCCCTTAAATGCAAACCCCCTTAAAATCTCTATCTCATGGTACATG
>CALKZT010000061.1 GCA_938002815.1 uncultured bacterium | reverse complement strand
CTGCCAAAGTTATTGGAGCGGGCAGGGACGGGAATGAATGGGGGAACCATAACAGGGCTCTACACTGTGCTTGTGGAAGGGGATGACATGAACGACCCTATAGCAGATTCAGTGCGCTCCATATTGGACGGCCATATAGTGCTTACAAGGGAACTTGCCTTGCAGAGCCATTATCCTGCCATAGATGTTTTATCGAGCATAAGCAGGGTGATGGACGACATAGTAAGCAAAGAACACAAGGAGCTTGCCCGTAAGGTGAAGTCCGTAGTGTCCACTTACAGGAAAGCTGAAGACCTCATAAATATCGGAGCATATGTCCCAGGAAGTAACCCCAAAATAGATTATGCATTGCAAATGATAGACAAAATAAACATGTTTCTAAGACAGGATAGTGATGAAAAATACTCCTTTGATGAAAGCATAAGGGATTTGCATTTGTTGTTTACTTAGGAGGATGGCTGTAATGTTCAAATATAAATATCAAAAACTCCTTGATTATCAAAAGATGCTGGAAGAGAGAACTAAGGAAGAGCTTTCAAGTTATGTTAGGATGCTTGGGATTGCTGAAAAACAATTAGATAGGTTAGCAGGAGTCAAGTATAGTTACGAAAAGAGATTGTCTGAAAAACAGAAAAATGGGGAAAATGTTAATGTCTTGCTTCTTTACTCGGAGTATATTCATAGACTGGAAAATGAACTGTATCTCCAACAACAAGAGGTTGAAAAGATAAAGTCAAAGATTACAACAATAAAGGAAAAGCTCTTAAGGCTTAATAAAAAGAGAAAGATTCTTGAAAAACTTCAAGAAAGAGCTAAGGCCAATTTTGTTAGGGAACAGGAAGCCGAAGAGCTCAAGAAGCTCAGTGAGTTTGCGGTTCACCAGTTTAATAAGAAAAACGGCAACAAATTATGATAGAGACAATACCCTTTGTCTTTCAGATTTTAGAAGGCCCAGAGAGGGTAGGTCCCCTTAAAGCAGAAGAGGGCAAATTTGATGGGATTTTGATGGAACGAATGGCCCTTGAAGGTCCATTTACAGAAGCCCAAAAAGAGGTCCAGAGGCCTAAGGTGGGAAGGGGGTTGGTCTTAGAGACAGAAGGTGCCCAGGGTAAGGATTTGGCCCCTGTGAGAGAGGGTTCTGAGGTGGAGGTAGTGAGTAGTCTCTATGAAAGGGCCTCCCTTGAAGGGTTATTGGAAAGAGAGGTTCGGCCAGGCCCATTGTCACAGGATGGCTCCCACGAAACCCAGAAACTTAGGCCAAAAAAGATAGAAAATTTTCTGCCTGAATCCACCCCCGGTGGGTTTTTGGCTCGGGAGGGGCGGAAGGGAGATAATATTCCCGTTGTGTCCCAGTGTCCTATATACTTTTCTTTAGGCCCCAACGCATTACAGGATACTTCGCCTGGTCTTTTCAGGGCGGGGCAAGATGAACTCCCAGGGAAGATAGTCTTAGAGGGAATTAGGGAATCTATTTTAACGAGGGACACCATAATAAGTCCTTATAGTGTTAGCAATGGGAAAGGTTTTGCCTTAGAGAAGTTAAATATTGGTTTGTCTCTGACAGAAGGCACTGAAAATATCTCAGTTGGAAATGAGAGTGAAATAGTACTTTCTGAAAAAGGCGATATATTCCCTACAACAGATTTAAGTCATTTCTCTTCAAGATCATCGGATACTCCGTGTAATAAAGATACAAATCCTGGAAAAGATGTAACAGCAAATTGTAATTTGGCAAAGGAGCCTATTGAGAATATAGTTAGTCAAGTTAGAAATGTCCAAAATGCAAATTATTCTATGCCTATTAAGTTCAGCCTTGAAAATCACTTAGACCAAATAAATCCTAATGAACTTTTAGATTCCCCTTTTAAGCGCGACAGTACAATAATAACAGAGGAGTATCCTGTATCTGGCTTAAAAACTTTTTTGATTCAACATAAATCGATTGAATATGAAGAAAGATCAGAAGATGAGGGAAAGGGAATTTTTGGACATATTGTAAAGTCTGCCCCCTTGATCAAGGGAGAGCAGTCAGGCACTTTTATAAACAGATTGTCTAAGATCACACCAAATTATGCTGAATATGGAACCACAAGCAAGTTAAGTTCTGACAATATGTTTTTCCCAGGGGAGCACACTCTAAGCAGATCTCCTGAAGTAAACATAGAGGTTAAAAAAGAATCTATTTCGGATCAGGGGACCGAATCCAAATTGGAGGAAGATTTCTCTACTACAAAAGATCATAGTATAGACTATAAAGATGACTATTTTGAGTTAACCAATATAAAAGCAGAGAATTTCTTGGATGAGGATCAAATCTCAGGTTTATCTGAGGATTTTAAAAAAGAGATTCATATTAGAGACAATGTAACTGATCTAAAAACGGCACATTTTCTGAAAACACAAAATAATGAACTTAGATTTTTTGTGACATCACCTCATGAGGTGAGTAATAGTAACGCAGATACTTTTACGAGGAGCATTTATCATCGTTTTCAAGTTTCTGAGTTAATCCATGTTATCAAAGACATTATCTCATCAAATGGTAAGCCAAGGACGGTATTGAGAGTATCAGCTCAACCAGAAGAGATGGGCGTGATAAAAGTACAGGTTAGTGGTGAAAACAGGGATATATCCGTTCAGATAGTGGCAACAAGGGAAGAGGACTGGCATCTATTAGATGAGAGTCTCCAGGAGCTAAGAAAAGGTCTTGAGGGTGAGGGGTACAATGTCCAGGAGATGTTCGTGGATCTGGATAGGGAAAAAAAGGAAGGATCAGGTAGGCAGGATATGCCCAAAGGAAGCTGGATGAGGGTGGGTGCGGGTGTGCTTGCCCAGGGGCAAGGGGCAGGAGAGTTATCTCCATATGTTGATGAAACCGGTCTGAGTATTTTTGCTTAGGGGGAAAGCCATGGGAATTGTGTCCTCAAGTCCAGTGGTAAGTAGTCGTGCGCCAGAGTATCCGAGGAACACCCAGCTTGGGAAGGAGGATTTTTTGAGGCTGCTGGTGGCCCAGCTACAGCATCAGGATCCCCTAAATCCCATGAACAGCACAGAGTTTACTGCCCAACTGGCCCAGTTCAGTGCCCTTGAGCAGCAGAGGAATACAAATGAAAACTTAGAAAAGCTCATAGAGAGGCAAGAGTTCCTGGCAAGGGTAAATGTTGCAGGCCTCATGGGGAAAGAAGTGCTCGCTTACAATAATGAGCTCCTTGTGGATAAACCTGGCCCTGTGGAAATTACCTTCGAGCTCCCGCAGGATGCAAAATCTGCTCAGGTGACCATTACGGATCCTGCTGGCCGTTTGATAAGAAGCCTGTCAACTTCGAATGCCAAAAAAGGCTTCAACACCGTTACATGGGACGGAAAGACGGAGAGCGGCCAGATTGTCCCTACCGGAACCTATTATTTTGCGGTGAGTGGAATTCTCAAGGACAAATCGACTATAGCAGGTCAGCCCTGTGCCAAGGGAAAGATCGAGGAAGTGAAATATAAGAATGGTAGACCCTATTTCTCTGTTGGTGGCAGAGAAATTGCTATGGACCAGGTAGTAAAGATAATGGAGCCATCGAGAGAATACTAAGGAGGGTCAAGGATGCTTGGTTCACTTTTTACAGGGATCTCAGGGCTTTCCACAAATGCCCAGGCAATGCAGGTGATAGGAGACAATATTGCCAATGTTAATACAACGGCATTTAAGTCTAATAGGTCCCTTTTCGGGGATATCATTAGCCAGGCCATTGAAGGTGGCGCGTTCAGGAAGCTATCCATCGGACGGGGCGTTACCCTCATGACCACAAATCCCCTCTGGACACAGGGCTCATTGGAGACCACAGGAAGGACCACCGATCTGGCGGTGAGCGGCAGGGGGCTCTTTGTGGTGGGGGCAAGAAATGATCAAGGGGAAACGGTTCAGACCTTTTATACCCGTGATGGCTCCTTCAACTTTGACAAGGACGGCTACATGGTGAATAGCCAGGGCTATGTATTAAAGGGCTACAAGATAGGAGAGGAGAATAAACCGATTCCAACCCTCACAGACATATACATTCCTTCGGGTGCCTCTCCCCCTAAGGTAACCTCAAGGATGCTTACACACCTCAATCTCAATGCAGACTCCAGTGGGGGCACACAGGCCCAGGCCATAATGGAGGGTGGTTTGGGCACTCCAAATGCAGACGTAAAATTCACTGCCGTAGCCACTGGCACTGCTGGAAATGGCATAGTGGTTCAGTATGTGGACGGAGGGCCAGGTTCTCCCCTCTCGGTTGCTGTAAATGGAAAGACAATAACGGTTTCCTACGATAAGGCGGCCAATACCGTGACGGCCAAGGACGTGGAAAACCTTATTAACAATGACCCAGTGGCAGGTGGCCTGGTAATAGCTAAGGCAGAGGGAGATGGCTCGGGTAAGATTAGCACCACAAACCCTGTTATACTATCTGGAGGAGGGGAGCCCACCTATGCTACCCTTGTAATGGATTGCGGAACCGATGAGACATCGGACGTACTCTTTACCTCCAAGATACCGGGAGCAGCCGGCAATTCAATAACAATTCAGTATAAGGACCCTGGTTTACCAAACCAATCCCTTGCCATAAGTGTTAGCGGAAACTCTATAATTATAAATCTGGCAACCAATGCTTCAGGCAATATAACCACAACTGCATCGGATATTATAACAGCCATAAATTCACATCCACAGGCCTCACAGCTTGTCACTGCCTCCAAAAAAGGGGCTAATGACAACGGGGTTGTCTCGGCAAAACAGGCGGTCTCCCTCACTGGGGGAATGGATAGCCATCCTGATGTATTTAGCACCACTATCACCGTCTATGACTCCATAGGCAATCCCATAGAACTAACTCTGAATTTCACCTGCATAGAACCAGGGAAATGGTCCTGGGAGGCATCTGTCCCAAAGGGGGTGGGGGTTACCACATCCAATGGAACTATCCAGTTTGACCAGAACGGCAATTTAGATGTGCAGAAATCAGGTGGAGGTAATCCCATAATATCAATTGATCTCATGACCGGTGCTGCAACACCTTTAAACGTTGAGTGGGAATTGGTAGATTCCAAAGGCGCCTCCAACGGTACTATAACCGGATATGGTACCCCATCTGCCATGACCTTCCAGAGCCAGGATGGTTACGCTGCAGGGATGGTCACGAGTGTAAGCGTTGACGAAAGAGGCGTTATATCGGGTGTCTATTCAAACGGCAGGATGGTGCCTTTGTATCAAATAGTCTTGGCAGACTTTCCAAGTTATTCAGGCTTAGACAGAGTAGGTAACAATATGTATGCCGAATCCATTGCATCTGGACAGGCAACACTGGGTGTACCCACAAGTGGGGTTTTAGGGACTATAAGCCCTGGCACCCTTGAGATGTCAAACGTGGATCTGGCTGAGCAGTTTGTAAAGATGATCACAACCCAGAGGGCCTTTCAGGCAAACTCCAGGGTGATCACCACAAGTGATGATATTTTGCAAGAGTTAATGACCCTAAAAAGGTAGAATAGGGTAGAAGTGCTGTAACAACAGAAGATATGGCCTAAAAAGATATCCTCCCCTAAGAGAGGAGAAACGAGATCTCTTAGGGGAATTCCTTTTAATTGGCCTTTAAGGCCGTAATAGAGTTATTGATCAGATCAAATAATTCTCTTAGATCTTCCTTTTCCACACAGGAAAAGGCGATTCTAATGTCATTGCTTCCCAAAGAGATGACCCCAACCCCATATTTTTCCAGTAAATGTAATCTCACTCGTTCTGCATCTATTCCTTTTACCTTAATGCACATAAAGTATCCAGAATTAAAGGGATAGGCTTCGAAGTTTTCTTTATACTTTGTGTCTTTCAATATCTCTTTTATAAGCAAGGCCCTTTCTTTCATTGTTTGATATCTTTGCCTTTTCTCCTCATAAAAACTTTTGGCCCTCATGGATCTTAGCACTATCTCCTGGGAAAGCCTAGATGCATTGGAGATGGACCCCCTAACACATCCTGCACTCTTTTTTTCAAGGGCCTCATAAAATTGCCTCTTATCTCCCCTGACATGAGTCCCGTAGGTCAAAAAGCCAACCCTTAGCCCCCACACATAGTTCTCTTTGGTGGCCGCATCCAGTTTTACTGCTAAGATCCTCTCATGGAGGTTTGTCAGGTAGGCGAATATGGACTCCTCCAAGACACCTTCTTCATATACAAGACCAAAATAGGCATCGTCGCATATCACCACTATGTTTTTACCCGCCTCAGCAAGGCCCAAAAGGATGTTTACAATCCCTTGGGCCTCGCTTTTTGTGGGCGTGTAACCGGTGGGGTTGTTGGGAAAGTTGAGGAGCACTATGAGCTTCTCTGCCTTGTCTTTGTGTTCCTCTAATGAGGCCTCAAGGCCTTTTAGATTGAAGGACCCTGAGTTATCAAAGAGGGGAAATTGTAAGATTCTTGCACCCTTTCTCACACCAAATATCATGTTGTAGTTACCCCAGAGTTTGTCGGTTAAAAAGATGAGATCACCGGGGTCCACCCACATATCTCCCACCACAGAGAGTCCGTGGGTAATGGCCTGGGTAACCACGGGAAGGCTGATCTCTTTACCCATTAGGGAGGGATTCTTTCTGTATATTTCGTCTTTCCATCTCTCCCTCAGGGGCTGGAGCCCATAAGAAGGGGCATAGGAGAGAGCCTCTTCTGGTGTGAAATTGGGGAGCTGTTCTGTCACTGACTGGAGACACATAAGCGTGCCTTTTTCCATGGCCATACCTATGGTGGCATTGAATCTATAGGCCTTTTCCTTTGCCTCTGCACTTTGGGTCAGTATACCCTTTGGAAAGAAGAGATTTTTCCCCACCTGGGACAGCATCTGGAAGGTGAATGGATTGCAGTTCAGGATGATCTCGTTTAGTTCTTCTGCAAGGGGATTCACTTTAGCCTCCTAAATGAAAAATGATTTTACCCACTTTATACACTAGCCCCAGGAATTTGGACAGACCCATCTTAGGGTACTGGGTATTTAGAGAGGGCTAATTTGAGGGATCTGATACAGGTTAGCTTCCACCAGAAGGGCTCGGCAAGTGCTCTATATCTAAAAACACCCTTTTTGTAAAAGGATAAACACCCGAGGTTGTCATTGAGGCTTATGGGGCTTTCGACCCCACCTCAGGTCCCCCAGCGGGAGATAGTGGGGCCATTTTTTAATCCCTTTAGGTTTGGGGTCATTTGACCTTTGGGCCTTTATTCCTCAACTATCCCTTCCTTCAAGGCATTGGGAGACGGCACAGGTATAGGAGAAAACCTCCTGTTTTTGGGGTTGAACATGCACCTGTAACTCATGGTCTGAAAGGTCTGCTTATACATGAGTTCCCAGCCTCTTACAAAATATGGGCAAAAGTCGTTGAAACAGATATACATAAAATCATTGTCCCATGTCTGGCAGAAGGGGTTGTCTGGAACCTGCCATTTTTTCATGGGCATACCACAATGGGGGCAGGTTATGTGAAGTGGCCCTTGTTTGTCGGTTTTTTGTGCCTCATACCTTGTTTCTGTGAGATAGGGGATTACGATTTCGGGCCGTTCTCTTCTTAGAGGAGCTCCCAACTTCTCGGCGTATATGGCATACACAGGATCACTAAACTTACACATGTCTATGTATTTGTCATCAGAGGGTCTTGGTCTTCCTTTGGATATGAAGACCTTTGTCTCCCCAAAGAGGCGAGCCTCTTTAAAAAACTCCTCCACTATTATGATCCGTTCATCCTCTGTGGCCTCTCGCCACATCCTTATTGCCTTTTGTGGAAACATCCTATTGGAGAAGATAACCAAAAATAGGCCACCGGGTTTTAAAACCCTGCCTACCTCTTTGAAGACCTCTATGGGTTTTGTGAGGTAGTCAACGGAAACGGTGTTAAGGACAACATCAAAGTAACCCTCCCCAAAGGGGAGCTCAGGATCCCTGTTTATGTCCTTTATCACATAGCTACTCAAGGCCTTGTTGGACCTCAGTTCTTTTTCGTTTAGACCAAGGCCTACCACTTCACTGGGCTTTATGTGGGCTGGGATATGGGAATCCCAACCTGCCATGAGGTCCAGAATCTTGGGTTCTGGCTCAATCACCAGGGTCCCAATGATCATCTCCACCGTATTAAGGGCAAGGGAGTCCAGGTGCTCCACAAAGCGTTCGGTGCTGTAAAACAATGAATCATCCCCTTCATCCAAGCGCTCGTATGAACGTGGGTCATAAATAGGGCTCAATCTCTGGGACCGATTTTGGGATAACTTTGCCTCTTTCATCTCTATACCTCCGCATTTAAACTTAAAAAGCCGGGTTCATCCGAACCCGGCTCGTGGCCCCTTTTTTAGGGCGGGTTTATTTATTCAATTTTGGATAAGAATAATGGCGTGGATTAAAATTTCAAGAGGCCTAAGGTGGGTAGAGGTAGCTGAACCAAGGATTATCTTGGAGGAGGGTTTTAGGCTAAAGACTTAACCATCATTTGTTCCTTTACCTCTTTGCCCCACTGGTCCCCTATCTGCTCTCTTGCCACCACAAATCCAAAGGAATCATACAGGTGTCGCGCCCGATTAAGGCCTTCAAAGGTCCAAAGGTAGATCTTTTGATACCCCTTTTCCTTGGAGAAGCCAACGGCCTTTCCCAGGAGCTCTCTCCCGTAGCCTCTCCCCCATAAGCTTTGGTCCACAATAAACCATCTCAGATGTGCCCCTTCTTCCCTGTGGTGGATTCCATCTATTACTACAGAGCCATAGATCTTTTCGTTTTCCACGAGGAGCCAGATGCCATCGGAGTTGGGGTCGAAACGCATCAAGAATTCCGACAGCTCCCTTGCCACCTTTGCCTCAAAGTAGAGGCCAAAGCCCCAATGCTTGCTATAATAGCCTGCATGAAGGCCGGTTATAGCCCCAATTGCCCCTGGCAAATAATGATTTAGCAAGATCATCTAAAACCCCTAAGTGAGTGATTGCCAATAGAATTTATAGGCTTTCCTTTGGATGCAATAGAAATCTTAACGACTTAGCCAGATGTGCAAAAAAAGCCTTGTGCTTACCCAATTGAGCTATTCCAAGCTTAGGCACCTCATTAGCCCACTTATGTTTTGGGTTTTTTGACTTCAATGCCCTGTTGTATCAGGACCCTAAGGTGGGATGGTAATCTCTTTTTTGTGAGCAGAAACTTCACCCCCTTGGTCTTCTACACCTAAAAGCTGGAGATCCTTTTGGGAACCACAAGGGGTGCCATCATATTTTTTTAAGCCTCGCCCTGATGCTAAGGGCGGTAGGGTTTGTTTTTTTGCATCATTAGCCTATGGCAAAGCTTAGAACTGAGATGGAGGCTGAGAAAAGCTTGAGATATTTAAGTTTTGAGCGGAAACCCCATTGAGGAAACTTGTGTATGAGGAAAAAATATACATTTTGGAAGGAGGCCTTTTTTTATGAGCCTTGACAAGGCCCCATAAAAACCCTTATAAAGGGAAATAGACCATGCTTGAGGCATGGAAAAAAATTCTGGAGGGTTAGGATGAGGGGGATCAAGAGACTTTCGGACACTAAAGGCTTTACCCTGGTGGAGCTGGCCATTGTGCTTGTGATCATCGGGATAATCCTGGGGGCTGTGCTAAAGGGGCAGGAGTTGGTGAATAACGCAAAAATGAAGAGGGCCTATAATCAGTATCGGGAAATACTCTCAGCAATCTATACCTACTATGACAGATACGGCAAATATCCTGGGGACGACCCTAATGCAAACCCTCGTTGGGCTGCCGCAACTAATGGCAACAACAACGGATACATTGATGGTTTAACACTAGGCTGTGGTGCAAGTAGCACATCGGAAACATGCCAGGTTTGGTTGCATTTGAGACTTGCGAATATTTTGACTGGGGCGACAACAGCTGCTGACGGCACAAAAGCGCCATCTAATGCATATGGTGGATCAATAGGTGTAGGATATGCCACAGTGCAGGGACTTACAACCATGTGGATAGCTTTTGATAACGTGCCAGGTGATGTGTGCACAAGTTTGGACGAGATGTACGACGACGGTGTCTATAACACTGGAAGCATAAGAGGCTCAGGAGACTATAAAACGAATCCAAATACAATATACGACATTTATTTTAAACTCTAGCCTTTGGGAGGCTTTTGCCTCCCACCTGTCCACGATTAAATGTGATGCCCTTATCTTTTGTGATTTAATTTCTTTGCCTTACCCCTCTATTTGCTCCCAGTTAATTTAGCAATAGTGTGTTCTTTAATGTGTGTGGTTCCTTATGTTCTATAAAAAGGGGTAACTGGCGCTTTTGTGCTGTCCCAAAAGAAAAGAGACTGCTATATATCCGAAAGGAGGACACCGCCCTTCTACTTTTCCACCAGATACAGTCTCTCTGTGCTGAATGATAAAAAAACAGGTGATGACTCTTTATTTGTCGGCTAATATTAGTGAATATCTGGCATACAAATATATTTGTTTAGTAGTACGTCTTCTCTCAATGGTATTTGCTATTTTCTCATTATGAACATTAGAAGGAGAGCTTAACAATCTGGTCCTTTTGTCAAAGAGACTCTCCACCTCGTAGGTGTAGATCATCTAAGCAGGTGGAGATAATACGTCCAAGAGCCCAAAGTGAAAACTTTAATCTTTTTCAAATCTCCTACATTCCTGGCCCCCTAAGGCGATCTTCAAGAGCTTAACCATAAGACCGGGAAGTAGACGAATGACGGATTCGAGCATCTCAGAAGAGGTCGGATACCATTATAAGAGAGCTTTCTTAATCGGTATATGGGGATGAGTATTTCTGCCTTAAGTGTTCGCCGAGCCATCTTTGGATTTTAGGCAAGGCCATAATTAGAAGATTCCATGAGCATTTTGGCTCGAAACGACCCAGACTATAAGATACCGTATCGATGACTTTATTGGATCCGGATGGGAGACCTGACAATTTTACTTAACAGTGCCCAAAAATACCCTATACACCTTATTTGGATAAAGGTATAATATTCTGAAAGTCATATAAGCTTTTTCGTGAGGGGTCTTAAAATGATGCCAGTATCCATTTCATTCAAGTCCATGGGAAAAATGGATAGAAGATTAGCCCATAGCCCTTCAAGATCGATCAGGTATCTCTTATCTAAGCACTGCATTTCTTTTCCTGTTATGAGTAGGCTTTCCAACATAGGGCAGAGGGGTTTTACCCTCGTTGAACTGGCAATTGTGCTTGTGATCATAGGCCTCATGGTAGGCATGGGTGTGGGTTTGATAGGACCTTTGACCAAGAGGGCAAAGTTGAGCGAGACAAGGGATATTGTAAAGGCTGCAAGGGAGGCCTTTATAGGGTATGCTGTAAAAAATGGCTATCTTCCTCAGGAAGGCACATACAATACGAGCACACCTGTTCAGGCCTTTCAGGATGTGGGGACCGGGGGTATGGATTCATGGGCTAAGCCTCTAAGGTATATCGCAGCAAATGAACTGGAAGGAAGTGCGGTTAATGTCTGTGGAGCTAATTCCACCTCTTTGACCATAACTGACAGAGGAACTCCACATTCTAACATAGCTTTTATCCTAATTAGCGGTGGTGACAATTATAACATTCAGACAGAAACCACTATATATGAAGTAGGCACTCCAAACATTGATGATTTTTCTGGAGATATTAATAGGCCTGAAGAATATGATGACATTGTAACCTATGTATCTCTCGATGAAATAAGATCTGGCATGAGTTGCCCACAACCATTGACGATCACATCACCGAACAACTTGCCCGAAGGTGAAGAGGACTCCTTTTATTCCTACGCCCTTCAGGCAACTGGTGGAAAATCACCTTATCAATGGTCAGGAACAGCAGGAAGTGGCCTTACAGTTAACTCTTCGGGTCTTATATCAGGAACGATCAATGTGAATACCTCTTCAACCACCGGCGAGCTAACGGCATGTGCGGGATCTATCGCCGTAAATGCAACGCTCTCTGACTCTGCTGGCTCACCACCCGCAAGCTATAGTGGCTCGATACCTGTCAGGCCTAAGCCTCTGAGGATAATAACCGAAACCCTACCTGCCGGCTCTGAAGGCTCTGCCTATAATATAAGCCTTTTTGGTATGGGCGGAAAGACTCCATATATTTGGAGCACGGTTTCAGGAGCCTTACCGCCAGGTTTGAGTTTGTCAACCACAGGGGTGATTTCAGGCACGATTTCCCAAGATCCAGGATGCAGCCCAGGCACATATAACTTTACGGTAAAGCTTGACGACGGCTGTGGTCAGCCAGATCACAAGAGTTTTTCTATTCCTGTATATGACCCGGATTGCGCCGGAGGCGGCACAACCACCACGACCACCAGCCCAACCACTACCACAAGTACCACCACAACCACCACCACAACCACCACCACGACTACTACAACGATTCCTGCTCCCCCGAGCTGCAATCTTGTGGCGAGTAAGGATTTTGTCCCATACAATGATACTGTGCTACTAAAATGGGAGATCCAGAATGGCCCTGCTACCGCAGTATTCTCACCCCAGAGCGGAGGATGCACTATCTTCTATAATTCTACCAATGGTATATGCACCACTGCTCCGTTAACTGCACCCCCGTGCCCTAAAACATTCACACTTTTAGTATCTAATCCCGGTGGAAGTGGATCCTGCTCAGTAACAGTTCGTGCGGGTCGTTATGAATATAGAGTATGGAACAATGCAGGTGCAACGAGAGATTATATTGTGGATGGATTTTGTAGAAACAATGTCGGTAATAACGCGGAAATTACGACAACCCAACGGCGACTAAATGTGGGTGAGGAAATAGAAGAATATTCTGCACAGGGGGTATGTGCTTTCTCTACATCTAATACGCTAGACTATACCCAGGCGATGCAGGCTGATTCAAGCGGCGATTGTGACGGGGAGGTGAATTTTTCGGGAAGTGACAGATAAGTTCTATTTCTTTTCCCTGGTCGGAAGGTGTGGGCTTCCGATATTACACTCAGGGTGTTTGATAGTATCGGAACTTGTTGTGCGGCAAGCAAATCTTTAAAAGGAGACCATTATAGAAGCTCTGGGAGTTTTACCTCTTCAGGATAGGCATAGCCCCTGCCCCCGTTTGTGCGCTAAACTCTAAGGCAGTCTTATCTATCATGGGTGATATGGTGAGTCTTTTGTCTGGTGAGATCCCTTCCTTTGTCTCATGGACCTCTATCTTTCTTAGAAAGGTTGCCACATCTCCCTTGCTCATGGGTGACTTGATCTCAGCTAATATAAAAACACATCTTTGATTATCAGGTCCAGCTGTATCTGGTCGGGTCTACCAAAGACAATTCCCTCCTCATACATGGTGGTAGATCTTTCCACCTTGAGGGGGAATGCTCCTCAAGGATAGCTCTTATGACCCCCCAAAAGCTGGACTCAGCCTTAAAAGTCCATCTCGCACCTATGGCCCATATGCCTCTATCATGTTTTTATGTGAAGGAGTTTTATCTCTTCAAGGGGGAATTGATCAACTTCTGGTTCCCCTGCCATTTTCTCCTGTTTTCTTCTCTGGCCCTTTTTGATTCCTCTGAAAGTATGAGCCTTTTGAGTTCTGCCTTTGTAAGTGTGCTATCTTCTGAGCTCTCCATGGAGAAGATATTCCGGTAGCCCTACCTGCGATGCCAATATAGGGAACTAAGATGTTACAAATAGGCAGCCTCACAAAACACCAAAAAGTTACCTCACCTTTGCAAGACCAATGTCTTTGCCTTTATGAGAACCCACCAAACCCACCAAACGCAATAAACTCGATAAACGCAATAAACGCGCCAAACGCCTATATCTGTCTTGACAAACCTGGTACAGTAAAATAGCGATATGGGGGATATTTCAAGGCGTTAGAGAGGAGGGTTACGATGAAAAAGGCCATCATACTCATTGGGGTTTTTAGTATCGGAATGGGGCTTTTGGTAATGAATTTTTCCTATGCAAAGCCCCTTAGTGAGGCCAGAAAGGCAAAGGTAAAGCCTGAAATGGGAGATCCTGAATTGGACCAGAGGCTTGCCATGGTAAATGAAAGGGGGATTCAGGATCAAAGGATGTTTGTGGAGGGTATCTGCAAACACTTTGGGGTGGATTCCCAATTAGTGGGGGATCTCTTGGGCAAGGGTCTGTCTCCGGCAGATGTGTATATGTCATTGCTTTTGTCCAAAACCCTAAAACAGGATGTCCAAAAGGTGCTGGAAGTCTACAAGGCCAACAGAGGGAAATCATGGGGTCTAATAGCACAGGAGATGGGCATAAAACCAGGCTCAAAGGAGTTCCATGCCCTAAAAGAGGACAATTTCTGGGCAAAGGAGCAAAAAAAAGGAGCAGCTAAGGGCCAAAACCAAAAGAAAGGTAGGTAAGGGCTGTGCCAAGACTCTCCAAGGGATATGAAGCGCCTGATTTCTGTCTACCGGATCAGGACAGAAATATGGTCTGTCTTAAAGATCTTAGGGGCAAAAAGGTTTTGCTCTTTTTTTTCCCAAAGGCCATGACCCCAGGGTGCACAAAGCGGGTATGTAATGTAAGGGATAATTTGGCCGAGCTTGGCTCTTTAGGTGTGGTGGCCCTTGGAATAAGCCCTGATCCAGTGGAGACCCAGAAGAGATTTCACCAAAGGCACCTTTTGAATTACCAACTCCTTTCTGATCAGGACCTCAAGGTTTCAAAGGCCTATGGGGTATGGGAGAGAAGAGGATGTACGGAAAGGTCTATGAGGGCATAATAAGGTCTATGTTTCTCATAGATGAAGCAGGCTTTTTATTGGAAGTCTGGTATAAGATACACCCGGAGAAGAGCTCTCAACTGGTCAAGGAATTTTTGCGGTAGAAAGGGCCAAAGCTTCTCCTTGGCTAATCCCAACTAATCAGCTTGTCTCTGGAAGGATCCAAAAGAGTTCCCTAATACCCCTTTGGGTAGACGTCCTTAAGGCCTTTGAAAATCCCTCCCGAGATCCAAAGGGGCCACTTAGTCATAAGGCATAAAGAAGGCCCAAAAAAAGAGCCCAAAAAATTATCAAAATAGTTGACAGGATCGGTAAACTATTCTTAACTTCACATCATGCTAAGGCTTTCTACAAAGGCAAGGTATGGAGTGAGGGCGATGTATGAGATTGCACTTAGATACCCTGACCCTATAACCATAAAGGAGATATCCGAGAACCAGGGGCTTTCTGTCCCTTATCTGGAACAGATACTCAATAAATTGAAAAATGTTGGGCTACTGATCCCCATAAAAGGACCAGGCGGGGGGTATATCCTAAGTCGGAATCCGGAGGATATCAGTGTATTTGAGATATTAAATGAGTTGGAGGGACCTTTTGCACTGGCATCATGCCTGAATCCCGAAGAAGGTTGTGTGAGAATTGAGGGGTGTGTGATGCATTTGTTGTGGAAAAAACTCAGTGAACATATCCAAGCTTTTTTGAAAACAATAACCCTAAAGGATCTTGTGGCCTTTGGAAGAGGATTGGAGGGAGGGAATACAAATGACAAATCTAAAGTTCGTAGAAAACGTTAAAGCAGATATTACGGAGGACATAGTTTATATGATGTGTCCTATGCATTTACTCAAACTACAAGATACTATAAAAACTGCACAGCCTGGACAAGTAATTGAGATTATAACTGATTATGATGGTGCACTCGATGACATCCCAAAGTGGTGTGAACAGCATAATCAAGAATTCATAGGGGTTGAAGAGGATGATGAATCCTTTAAGTTCTATATAAGGAGGCTAAATTGAGAGCGTATTTTGATCATGTAGCAACAAATCCCTTGGATCCAAGGGTCTTGGAAGCAATGCTTCCTTACTTTAAAGATGAATTTGGTAATGCCCAGAGCGTATATGATCTGGGCTTAAGGGCAAGAGATGCCATAGAATTGGCAAGACAACGGGTTGCATCGCTCATTAACTGTAAACCATCTGAGATAATATTCACATCCAGTGGTGCAGAAGCGAATAACTTTGCTATAAGAGGGATTGCTCTGGCTAGACAGAACCGGGGCAAACATATAATGGTTTCGAGAGTAGAGCATCATTCAATTCTTAATTCCGCAAGATTCCTTGAGAGGAGCGGTTTCGAAGTGACCTTTCTTCCTGTTGATAATTATGGGATGGTAGACCCCGAAACAGTTAAGAAATTTATTACCAAAGAGACCACACTGATTTCTATTATCCATGCAAGTAGTGAGGTTGGAACAATCCAGCCTTTAAAGGAGATAGGAAAGATAGCAAAAGAACACGATATAGTCTTTCATACAGATGCAGTCTCTTCAACAGGTAACATTCCGGTAGACGTACAAGAGTTGGGTGTGGATCTGCTGAGCCTTGCAGCCAATCAGTTTTACGGGCCAAAGGGTGCAGGTGCCCTTTATGTGAGGGAAGGGCTAAGGATAGTGCCATTAATATACGGAGGGGTACAGGAAGGGGGAAGACGTGCGGGGACAGAAAATGTCCCAGCGATTGTGGGAATGGGAGTTGCTGCGGAACTGGCAAAGGAAGAGTTAATTGAGAGGATGGCTCATGTAAAGGGGCTAAGGGATAGACTTGTGGTGGGGTTGACCTCCCACATCGAAGATATTCAATACACGGGGCACCCACAGGAAAGGCTACCTGGGCATGCAAGTTTCTTGGTGGAATATATCGAAGGTGAGGCGATGCTTCTTATGCTTGCCCATAAAGGTATTTATGCAGCAAGCGGATCTGCCTGCTCAAGTAAAGCACTAAAGGCATCACCGGTGCTTTTGAGCATGGGAATCCCAAGCCACTTGGCCCAGGGATCCGTTGTTTTTACACTTGGTAAGGATAATACCTTAGAAGAGGTGGAGTACTGTATTGAAGAGTTCCCTAAGATTGTAGAGAGGCTAAGAGAGATATCACCCTTTAAAAAGGGGTGGCAACAGGCGGTATAAATTCGGACAATAAGAAAGGAGGAAAAACATGTACAGCCAGAAGTTAATGGAGCATTTTTTGAGCCCCAAAAATGTCGGAGAAATACCAGATGCAGATGGTGTAGGTGGGGAAGGAAACCCTGTCTGTGGAGACGTGATGAAGGTTTATATAAAGGTAGAAGATGACAAGATCGTAGATGCAAAATTTCAGACATTTGGTTGCGGTGCTGCTATTGCGGTAAGTAGTATGATCACAGAAATGGCAAAGGGAAAAACCATTGAAGAGGCCTTGAAGATCTCAAAAGAGGCTATTGCTGAGGCCCTTGACGGACTACCACCCCAGAAAATGCACTGTAGCAACCTGGGGGCAGATGCTTTAAAAAAAGCTATTCAGGACTATCTGTCAAAGAGGAAGACTTCAGAAGATGTGAATTGAATGTATAAGGGAAGGATAGGTTGGAGATCTCATAAACCTTCAGGAAGATGCCTCTATATCTGTCCATGAAAAGCGTTTGAAATTGAAAGAAATGGAGACCCTGGCAGGAGGCCAGGGTCTGTGATCTTATTCCTCTTTTGAAGCGGTTATTTGGCCCGTTCCGTAGGTGATTCCTGCCTCTTTTCCGGTTATTTCAGAGATGAGTCTATAGAGTTGTAGGAGACGGTTCACAAGTATCCTTGCCACTGACTTAAAAAAGATTATTCCCTTTTCCGGACTCTTTTCCAGGAACTTTATCACATCCTCACCTTTGATCTTGACCACCTTGCAATCACTCTTGCATTCAGCAGTGGCAGAGTATTCTGACCTGCCAAGGGCACATGACCATCCAAACACTTCTCCTGGGTTATTCACAGTATAGACGGTATGCCCATTTTCTCCCACCGAGATGTCCACCTTTCCCTGGACCAAGATGTAGAAAAAGTCGGCATTCTCTCCTTGCCTGAATATGATCTGGTTTTGTTTAAAGGTGATGGAATCACCCAGCGCCATGAGCTCCTTAAAGAATGAGCTGGGTAAGCCGACACCAGATTCTGGAATCTTTGTCACCATTGGCCTCCTCCTTTCTCCGGCACTGCCGGTCTCAAGGGTTCATTGGGAAAAGCTACTGGCCAACTAATCAAGGAGATAATACCACCCAAATTTAGGTCTCACAAGAAAAATTAGGGCTCAAGCGGCTAATTAGACGCTAATGGAGCAGCTGAATGGACATCCTCTCTCATGCACCTTAATTCCGTTTTAGAGCCCCTCCTTTAGGGCCCCTCATCTATAATGGTGGAGTGGCTGATCAAATTCTTTTTTACCCTCCCCTTACAATCTCTCTCCCTGCCACGACTCGCATGATCTGGTTTGTACCTGTGTATATCTGGGTAAGCTTGGCATCCCTCATCATCCTTTCCACCGGAAAGTCCTTCATATAGCCATAACCACCCATTATCTGAACTGCATCGGTGGTGACCTTCATTGCAGTATCAGATGCCAGAAACTTTGCCATGGCGCAATATTTGGAAATGAGAGCCGTTCTCCCCTTATCTATATTGGCTGCTGCCTGATATGTCAAAAGCCTTGCCGCCTCTGTCGCTGCCACCATGTCTGCAAACATGAACTGGATCGCCTGGATATGGGCAATGGGTTTGCCAAATTGTACCCTTTGCCTTGAATAAGAAAGGGCCTCATCTATTGCCCCTTGTGCTATACCCACTGCCTGGGATGCACAAAAGAGCCTGCTTGAGTCGAGTGTTTTCATCATCAAGGAAAAGCCTTCATTTTCCTCTCCTATTCTATGGGATTCTGGGATCCTCATGTTGTCAAAGAAGAGCTCTGAGTTTACCGATCCTTTCATGCCCATCTTGTTTTCATTCTTGCCGTAGCTCAGGCCAGGGGTCCCTTTTTCTACCACAAAGGCAGAGATCCCTTTTGCCCTTTTCTCTGGATCTGTATATGCAAAAAGGCATATGAGATCAGCTACGGAACCGTTTGTAATAAAACATTTTTGGCCATTTATGACATAGAGGCCTTCAGAGTAAGTGGCCCTTGTCCTCATGGAGAGGATATCTGAGCCTGCACTGGGTTCTGTGGCAGCGAAGGCACCTATTGCCCCCTTTGCGAGTTCTGGCAGGAAGGTCTTCTTCTGGTCCTCACTACCCCTGTACAGAATGGGTAGGGTTCCGTCTGCCTGTGCAATCAACAAAAGGGCAGAAGAGGCGCAGACCTTTGAGATCTCTTCCAGGATCATGGAGAAAACAAGATACCTGAGACCCATGCCCCCATACTCCTCTGGTATGAGAGTTGCCATAAGGCCCACCTCAGAAAATACCTTGTGGGCATGCCACGGGAACTCTCCCTTTTCGTCTAAAGGGCCTGCCATGGGCCTTATATCCTTTTGGACTATTTTTTTTATTGTT
Organism: uncultured bacterium; assembly: GCA_938002815.1. Taxonomy (GTDB): domain Bacteria; phylum Desulfobacterota; class DSM-4660; order Desulfatiglandales; family CALKZT01; genus CALKZT01. Next base: position 7,381 of record CALKZT010000061.1, on the reverse strand, counting down.
TCTAAGGTTATGCGCTCAGTCTCTGTTAGATTAACCAACGGGCTCCTCCTAATCTAAATTTATGTTCCTTTCCCTCAAAAGCTCCCTTTGGATAATAATCCTCTGGATCTGATTTGCACCCTCAAATATCTGGGTGAGCTTTGCATCCCTGAACATGCGCTCCACAGGGTAGTCCTTGCAATAGCCATATCCACCGAGTATCTGAACTGCGTCCGTTGTAATCTTCATAGCGGCATCGCTACAAAAGCATTTGGCCATTGATGCATATTTTGTGTTCCTGATACCCTGGTCCCATAGCCTTGCTGCCTTTGACATAAGCCCCCTTCCGGCCTCGATCAGGGTCCAGGCATCTGCTATCATAAAGGATATGGCCTGATGTTTTATCAAGGGCTGGCCGAAGGTGACCCGTTTTGTGGCATACTCTAATGCGTATTCAATGGCGGCCTCTGCAATCCCCAAGGCGAGGGCTGCAATCCCTGGCCTTGACATGTCAAAGTCCTTCATGGCCAGGAGGAATCCTTCCCCCTTTTTCCCTATGATATCCCTCTCATGCACCAAAACCTCTTCGAAAAAGACCTCTTGGGTATTGCTGCCCCTAAAGCCTAACTTGTCCTCCACCTTGCCTAAGATCACCCCTTTTGAATTCATCTCAACCAAAAAGAAGGTGTATTCGGATGGGGCTGTCTTGGTGAGTACAGAAGAGAGGTTAGCTACACCGGCATTGGTCCCAAAGCACTTTCTACCCTGAATGAGGTAGTATTCCCCTTTCTTGATCGCCTTTGTGGAGATGGAGGCGACATCTGAGCCGGCATCTGGCTCTGTCACGAGATAGGCTATCAGCTCCTTTCCGGAGGCAAGCCTTGGGAATACCCGTTCTTGGAGCTCTTGGGATCCACTCTCTACGATTGGGTAACTTCCCACTGCCTGGATTATTATAAGCAAGGCAGAGGAGGCACATGCCTTTGCCACCTCTTCCACTATAAGGGAGAACATAAGACACTTGTCCTCCTCAAGGCCTCCAAATTCAGGGGGTAAGAATATCTGCAGAAGCCCCATCTCTCCAAAAAGCTCCACCACCTCCCAGCTGAACTCGCCTTTTAGGTCCAGTTCACGGGAGAGGGGCATGAGCCTTTCTCTGGCAAGCCTGCGTACACTCTCAAGGATCATGATCTGCGGGGTCTTGAGCCCTTGCATCTAAAAGATCCTCCCATGTCTATCACTTATGGTCTTGGCCACCTCTTTTACCCTTTCCCCATATGTCTTGAGTCTCTCATGGTCCCTGAGCCTTATGGAGGGGCATACCACTGCTATAACCGCTATAACCTTACCTTCCCTGTCATAGATCCCTGAGGCCACCCTCCCTACACCTTCCCTCATCTCGTCTATATCAAAGGCATAGCCCCTTTCTCTCACAAGTTCCAATTCTGCGAGCAATTGGTCAAAGGAGTGTATGGTGTATGTTGTGAGCTTAGGTAAACCCAATCTGGAGACAATGGCCCTTAGTTTTTCGTATGGGAGATTTGCAAGGTAGACCTTCCCAGGGGCCGTGGCGTGAAAGTATGGCATGGCACTCCCAGGGTGAGAGTAAAGATAGAGGCCTTCGGGCCCTATTATCTGCTCCAGCAAAACGAGCTGGTCCTTAAGCTTGATATCTAGCTCCACTGTCTCTCCTGTGAGGTCTACAAGGTGTTTTAGTTCTTCTCTCACAGAGGATTTGAAGTGGGAGTTTTCCAGGAGGAAATTGCCCATGGAAGCAAGTTTAAAACCGAGTCTATAGGTACGCCTCTTGGGATCCACTATCACATATCCTTTGTTGGTGAGGACCTTTAGGAGCCGCCAAAGGGATGCAGGGGGTATTCTGAGCCTCTGAGAGATCTCCTGGAAGCCCATCTCGTATGGATCCTTTGAAAGGAGTTCCAAAATTTCAAGGCCCCTTTCCAAGGCAGGAGCGGTCCCATCTCTTTTCATATATGAAAGCCTTGTATTCATATTTGGATTTTGGCCTACCCTCCGCCTTTTGTCAAGGAGGATTTTTGTGTGGGCCTAAGAGGCATTAGCCCATATGCCTTTTTAGGGCAGCGTGTGAAATTAGGTTTAGGGATTTTCTCCGTTGAGTGGCCGGATCAATTGTTGTAATTTGGTCTTTAAAAAAGAGGGGTTAGAGGTATGGAGCCAGACTTTCAAAAGATGAATGGCCTTGTGCCTGTGATTGTGCAGGACTGGAGGACAAAAAAGGTCCTTATGCTTGCCTACACCAATAGGGAGGCCTGGGAGCTTTCCTTAAAGACAGGTGAGGCACACTATTTTAGCAGGTCCAGAAAGGAGATATGGCACAAGGGAAAGACATCTGGTCATGTACAGAAGATAAAGGAGATACTCATAGATTGTGATTTGGACACAGTCCTTTTTTTGGTGGAACAGGTTGGTGGTGCATGCTGCCATGAAGGTTATACAAGTTGTTTCTATCGTCTCTTAGATGGCCAGGAGGTAAGGATTGTGGAGGATAGGATATTTGATCCAAAAGAGGTGTATGGGAGATGAGCACACTTAGGTTAGGTATACCCAAAGGTAGTCTTCAGAAGGCAACCTTGCATCTGTTTGAAAAATCGGGCTGGAAGATCAACGTAAACGAAAGGAGCTATTTCCCTGACATAGATGACCCTACCATAGAGCTTAGCATATGCAGGGCCCAAGAGATGAGCATCTATGTGGAAAAAGGGACTTTGGATGCGGGGCTTACGGGCAAGGACTGGGTATTGGAAAATCAATCGGACGTGGTTGTGGTGGATGACCTGGTCTATAGCAAGGTGAGTGCCAACCCTGCAAGGTGGGTTTTGGCTGTGCCTGCCTCTTCGGAGATGAAAGGCCTTGAAGACCTCAGGGGCAAAAAGATTGCAACGGAGCTGGTAAATTTCACCAAGAGATATTTTCAGGAGAGGGGTATTGAGGTAGAGGTGAGCTTTTCCTGGGGAGCCACTGAGGCAAAGGTGGTCTCTGGCCTTGCAGATGCAATTGTGGAGGTGACAGAGACAGGGAGTACCATAAGGGCCCATGGGCTCAAAATCATCCATGAGCTCCTGTATACCAACACCCAGCTCATTGCAAACAAGGTATCCTGGGAGGATCCATGGAAGAGGTGGAAGATAGGCCAGATATCCTTGCTCCTGAAAGGGGCCTTGAGGGCAGAAAACATGGTGGGGCTCAAGATGAATGTCCCAAAGGGAAGGCTCTTGGGCGTTGTAAAACAGCTTCCAAGCCTCAATGCCCCTACCATTTCAAGTCTATACGATGAGAACTGGGTCTCTGTGGAAACTGTGGTGGACAAAAAGCTGGTGCGGGACCTGATCCCAAGACTCATAGAGGCAGGGGCTGAGGGAATAATAGAGTACTCCCTGAACAAGGTGATATAGATGCCCCTTAGGCGCACAGAGATCATTACCCCCTTTATGGTAATGGATCTGTTGGAGAGGGCAAAGCTCCTGGAGGCCCAAGGGAGAGAGGTCATACACCTGGAGATAGGGGAGCCAGATTTCGACACCCCAAGGTGTGTAAAAGAGGCTGCTATCCAGGCCTTGGAGGCCAATGAGACCCACTACACCCATAGCTTGGGGTTGATGGAGCTTAGGGAGGCCATCTCCCAACAGTATCTGAAGGAATATAATGTCTACGTGCCACCAGATCAGATCCTGGTTACCTCAGGGACTTCTCCGGGTTTTTTGCTCATCCTTTCTGTAATCCTCGAGCCCGGTGATGAGGTGATTGTCCCTGAGCCCTACTACCCCTGCTATCCCAATTTCATCCAATACCTGGGTGCTGTGCCCATTTTTGTCAGGTCAGAGCCAGAAGCTGGATTCCTTCCGGATGTGGCCCGGATCAAAAAGAGGATCGGCCCAAGGACAAAGGCAATTATTATAAACTTTCCCTCAAACCCCACAGGCCAGATCATCGACAAAAAGACCTTAGAGGCCATTGCCTCTTTGGGACTGACCATTGTCTCCGATGAGATATACCATGGCCTTGTGTATGGGGAGAGGTGCCCAAGCATCCTGGAAGTCACCCAAGATGCCTTTGTTTTGAATGGGTTTTCCAAAAGATATGCCATGACAGGCTGGAGGTTGGGGTATGTGATTGCGCCCAATACATATATGAGGGAGATCCAGAAGCTGCAGCAGAACTTTTTGATATCCGCCAATAGCATATCCCAGAGGGCTGCCATAGCTGCATTAAGGGATGCCAGAGAGGACCTAATAAGGATGCTTTCCGTGTATGACGAAAGAAGGACTTACATGCTCAAAAGATTGGGAGAGCTGGGCTTTTACCTTCCCATTGAACCCAAAGGTGCCTTTTACGTTTTCTGCGATCTGGGTCACATACACCATGACTCGGTGGAGCTGGTCTGGAAGTTGTTGGAAGATTTTGGTGTTGCGGTTACCCCAGGAGGGGAGTTTGGAAAATCTTTTAGGAGCTATGTCAGGTTTTCCTATGCCAACTCCCTTCAAAATATCGAGAAGGGCCTAAATAGGATAGAGGCCTTCCTAAATACGGGTCAATGGAAGCGAAATTCTTGAAGGCTGCCTTTGGGCCCGGGGACTTTCCACCACCTTTGAATCCAGAGATTGTCTTTGTGGGCAAGTCCAATGTGGGAAAGTCTACACTGATTAACACCCTCCTAAATAACAGAAGGCTTGCCAAGACGAGCTCTACCCCAGGGAAAACCAGGTCAATCAATTTCTACCAAGTGGGAACGATTCTGTTTGTGGATCTGCCAGGTTATGGCTATGCAAAGGCATCTAAAGAACTCAGAGCCTCTTGGGAGAGACTTATTCTGAGCTATTTTAAGAACAGGAGGAACATATCTTTGGCAGTAGTCCTATTGGATGTGAGGAGGGGATCTGATGAGGCCACGATGAGTTTGATTCGACTCCTGGAGGGGTTAGATATTACCTATTGTTTTGTCCTGACCAAGGCAGATAAGGTATCCAAATCAGAGGGCCTATTAAGGCTAAGAGAAATAGAGGCACAATTTCGGCCAAAGCCCTATTCTCCTCTGCTATTTTCCGCCAAGATGGGGCTCGGTAAGACAGAACTTTGGAATGTTATAATGGATGCAACAAATAGACTAAAGCAAAGGATAGGGGAGAGCTAATTTAGAGGGATGAAGAGTATCGCATTTTTTATAACACCACATGGCTTTGGGCATGCAGCACGCTCCTGTGCCATTATGAGTGAATTGAAGCAGCTCTATCCAGATATAAAGGTCTTGATTTTTACCACAGTGCCAAAGGCCTTTTTCCAGGATAGCTTGGAGGGAGGATTCTATTATTATTCTGTACTCACAGATGTGGGATTTGTCCAAAAAAGCCCTTTGGAACCCGACATGTATTGGACAGTGGAGGCCCTCAAGGACTTATATCCAGTGGACCTCCAGAGGTTTAAGGGGGTGCTGGAGATCCTCGAGAGGTGGAATACTATTATCATAGTATCTGATATCTCCCCGCTGGGCATCCTTTTGGGGAAGAGACTTCAGGTTAAGACCCTTCTGGTTGAAAATTTCACCTGGGACTGGATCTATAGCTTCTATGGAGGGAGTGTCCCCCAATTGGGGGAATTTATCCCTTTCCTTTCAGAGACCTATGGCATGGCAGATTATCGCATCAGGACTGTCCCCTACTGCGGAGAGGGAAATGCTCACCTAATCGTCCCCCCCGTTTCAAGGAGGGTGAGGAAAAAGAAGGGGGAGGTTCGGGTGGCACTAAATATAGGCAAAGGACAGAGGATGATCCTCCTCACAATGGGTGGGGTCTCTGAGGAGCTGGGATCTATTGCGAAGGGATTGATGGAATTTTTGGAGACCTATGGGGTGGTTCTGGTATGCCCATCTGATGTGATCTATACACGTAGGGTAGGAAACATAATATACCTACCCAAGTTTTCAGAGTTCTTCCATCCTGATCTCATAAATGCCTCTGATGGAGTAATAGGTAAGCTTGGCTATGGAACCTTAGCTGAGGTGGCAAATTTGGGTGTCCCTTATGCCTTTGTAATGAGGGAAGGATATCCTGAGACAGATCACATGAAAGGATACGCCCTTTCTCTGGGCAATACCCTTGAGGTGAGCAGACAGGAATTCCAGGAGGGCAGGCTCCGGGATAAGATAGAGGCCCTTCTTGGTATGGAGCGGATGGAAAGAGACTGGGAAAATGGCGCAATTGCCTCAGCAAGATTCTTGCTGGAGCTTTTAGAGTCCCAATAGAAAAGGGTTTGAACGCCTCTCATTCCCCACAGTGGTGGAAGGACCGTGACCCGGGTAGACCCTCACCTGGTCTCCAAGGGGTAAGATCTTTTCCCTTATACTCGATATGAGCCTTGAGTGGCTCCCTCCGGGAAAATCTGTCCTGCCCACAGAGCCCATAAAGAGAACATCCCCACAAAAGACTGCACCTGGGAGATAAAAGGCTATGCTTCCAGGGCTGTGGCCTGGGCAGTGCAGTATCTCTATGGGGTATCTCCCTACTCTTAGGGGATCCCCCTCTTTCAGGAATAGGTCTGGTTCAAAGTCCACAAGCTTGGTGTCCATTGGGTGCATACCAATGGGGATACCGAGTCTGTACCTCAATTCTTGAGCAGCACCCGTATGATCAAAATGTCCGTGGGTAATCAGTATGTAGAGGGGTTTTATACCCAGCTCGTATAAGGTCCTCTCAAGCCTATATGCCTCATCCCCTGGGTCTATTATGACCCCTTCGTGAGATCCCTCATCGGCTATGATGTAACAATTGGTTTGGAGGGGGCCCACAACGATCTTTCTTACCATCTCTCACAGACTCCACATCTTTTGCAGCCCTCCGGACGGCAGCCTGGGCTCTCCTTTCCTTCCATGGCCCGCATAAATTCAGCCACCAAATAATCCTTTCTTATACCATGCTCAATGAAGTCCCATGGGAGATATTCATCGAGACTGTAGTTTCTTCTGATAAAGTATTCTGGATTTAGAATACTCTGGGCAAAAAGCCTCTTTAGGTCCCAATTGCATTTATTTCCCTTCAATATGAGTTCTGATACCCTTCTATCCCCACGGGCAAGGAGGCCCTGTACATAGGCCCACTTGGGGACATCTGTTGTAATTGAAATTCCACCTTCCTTATATAAGGCCTTTTTAATAGCATTTTGGCGTTCTTTTAATATGTTTAGCTCTTCCATTCCACACCACTGAAGTGGAGTGAATGGTTTTGGTACAAAGCATGATAAAACCACTTTTATTGCGGGGACTACTCCTTTATGAGAAATAGTTTTGATAATAACATGCCTTATTTTTTTAATTAGATGCACTGTTGCTAAAATATCGTCTTTTGTTTCAGTGGGAAGTCCTACCATAAGGTAA
>CALKZT010000060.1 GCA_938002815.1 uncultured bacterium | reverse complement strand
GGTGGGGGAGGTCTCACCAATCTCTATGACGAAGATGTCTTGAGAAAACCCGGATCCATAGGTAAGGCCACCGTATTTATGGAGGCCAAAGTGGTGGATTGGGATGGGAAAGAGGTGCCTCCCGATACCCCAGGGGAACTGATCCTGAAGGGGCCTAGGATCATGAAGGAGTATGCCTTCAACCCCGAAATGACTGCCAAGACCATCAAGGACGGATGGCTCTATACCGGTGATATAGCCTACATGGATGAAGAGGGTTACATATACTTTGCAGACAGGGCAAAGGACCTGATAATTAGGGGTGGGGAGAACATCTTCCCTGTGGAGATAGAGGATATATTACGGAGGAATCCAAAGATACAAGATGTGGCCGTAATAGGCTATCCTCACCCAAGGCTTGTGGAGATAGCCATGGCAATCATCCAGCTAAAACCCGGAGAGAGTATGACAGAGCAAGAGGTCATAGATTTCTGCCGAGACGCAGGTCTTGCAAAGTATAAGTGGCCTGAAAAGGTCGTCTTTGACGTTGTCCCAAGGAACCCTGCGGGTAAGATTGAGAAGCCAAAGCTGAGGGAAAAATATGTAAAGCCTGCTAAGGAGGCAATGGAACAAGAGCTCCAAAAGCCATAAGTGAGGATTTCGGGTCAAGAGGGGGCCACCAAAGGGTTCCCTTTTTTATTGAAGGGGTTTTTGACAGGATCTTCGGCAGAGGGATGGTAAATTATGAAAAAGATCGCCTTCTTCCTCTTCTTGATACTGTTGATGGGTTTTAAAGTTCTAATGGCCCAAGAGGGGGTCTTTGAGCGATGCGTCTCCTTTTACCAAAATTATATTAGCCCCTTAGATATGAGTGAATGCCCCAGCTACCCCAGGTGCTCTGAGTACTCAAAGCAGGTCGTAAAAAAGCATGGATTTATTATAGGAGTAGTCATGATCGTGGATAGATTGTTTCACGAAGGGAAAGAGGAATTGGAGGTATCAAAGACCTTGATAAGGGATGGAAAGGTAAAGATCTACGATCCTCCAGAGAACAATGATTTTTGGTGGTATGGCAATGGGGATCCGTAATTGTCTTTACACACTATCTCTTGTCCTTTTTCTTATGGACTCCGCCTTGGGAATTGAGGTCTCCTGTGAGAGGGAGATGGAGCTGGGCCAGTTTTTTCTCTCTGAAGGGGATTATACCTCGGCACTATATCAATTTAAACGCATCGAAAAACTCTGTGAGGAAAAGGCCTTAAAGGAGAGGGCAGAGTATCTAGTGGCGGTCACCTATCTCCTACTGGACAGAGATAAAGAGGCCCAAAAGCAACTTCTCCAAATCATGGAGATGGACCAACATAGCTATAAGGAGCAGTCCGCCTTTATGCTTTCCTTTGCAATAGAGAAAGACGAAAGGAAGGCTGAGGCATATATTTTAGGCCTCCTGGACTACCGGATCAGAAACGAGGCCATAAAGGACGCCCTGAAATATAGGCTGGCATGGCTATATATGGGAAGAGGGGATCTCAAAAGGGCAGAAGAATATTTGAAAGGGATAGAATATAGTAGCGAACTTAAGCTCTCTGCTATGGAGATCCTTAGAGATTCTGGTCAATATAGTGAGCTTCCCTTTAAGTCACCTCCCATGGCTGGACTCCTTTCTGGGATCATACCTGGTTTAGGACAACTCTACGTGGGAAGGCCAAGGGATGGGATCACTGCCTTTTTGGTCAATGCCCTGTTTATAGGGGCTACTGTCCAAGCCTTTGGGAAGGACCAGGATTTCTTGGGGGTAATGCTTGGCTTCGTAGAGTTGGGCTGGTATGCAGGAAATATTTATAATGCAGCGAATTCAGCACACAAATATAATAGAAAGGTGAGGGAGGATTTTCTAGGCAGGTTCCAAAATAGGCTCCAATTGAAGGCCCTCGTGGGTGATAAGGGGGAGGTAGGGGTTCTACTGGGGCTTAGATTTTAGTTTATGTGGTTTATATTAGCTCTTTTCACTGCCATTGCCACATCTTCCACAGACGCCTGGGCAAAGAAGTTCTTCTCACCCCTTGGTCTTAGGTGTATGGCCATCTCCCCAATTATCTACTCTCTGCCCCTGCTCGTAATAACCCTGCTCATTATACCTAAGCCGGAGCTGGATAAGAGATTTTACGTGGCCCTGTTCTGTGGCCTTCCAATCAATGTCTTGAGCTATTTTCTCTATATGAAGGCCATAATAGTTTCTCCTTTGAGTCTAAGCTTGCCCTTCTTGGCCTTGACACCTGTTTTCATGATATTCACCGGCTATTTTATCCTAAATGAAGTGCCTAATCTTCTGGGTGTTATGGGTATTATAGTAGTGGTAATGGGAGCCTATGTTCTTAATGTAACACCTGAGACAAAGGATTTTCTCTTGCCATTTAAGAGATTTTTTAGGGAGAAAGGTTCTGTACTAATGGCCTTGGTTTCACTTCTATTTAGTTTTGGCGCTGTACTTGGAAAACTTGGTATAATGGCATCAAATCCGCTCTTTTTTGGATGTTCCTTTTTTATTGTCCAAAACAGTCTGATACTTCTCTTTACGACAAAGAGTCTTAGAAGCTTTGGTCACATATCCCAGCTGCACCCAAAGCTCCTTTTGGTGGGGATCCTCTACTATCTCCACATCTTCCTCCACAACTACTCGATATCCATGACCCAGGCCTCTTATATGATAGCAGCCAAAAGACTCAGTATACTGTTTGGGATCGGTTACGATGCCCTGCTTTTTAGGGAGAAAAGTCTGAGGTTTAGGTTCATTGGGGGATTTATGATGAGCCTTGGTGCGGCCCTCATAGCCTTGGCCTCAAAAAGATAAAAACCAAAAA
>CALKZT010000059.1 GCA_938002815.1 uncultured bacterium | reverse complement strand
CTCCCATGACTTCTTGAATAGCTATATCTATCCCTTTTTGGCCCTCAGAGGTCCCTACCCTTCAGATCTTGAGAAAAAGGATCCTGCCCTTGAAAGGCTATTCAGGCTCAAAGGCATCTTTTATGTGAGGCCCCAAGATGTGGAGATGCACCTGGAAGGAACGCCTGTTAGGTACCTCCTTGCGAAGAATGGACTCTCCGACGTGGGGATAGGGACTTTTGAAAAGGAGTTATATGAGGCTACAAGGGTCTATAACGCTATTAAAAATTTGCCTCCTCAGTTAAAAGAAAAAGTTAGTTTGTTTCTGAATTCAGAAAACACAATTTTGGGGATCAGAACTTTATTTAATTATTCGACTTATGAAAATCAGATGAAATTTTTGAGTTTAATTTCTGTGTACGCAGAAAAAAATCTGGCTTTAGAATTTGATGTTGATCTGATTGATCTGAATGAGAACATAGACATCCTCTATGAGAAATTAAATGCTGAATTAAAAAAACTCAACATTGATGACATAATCAAAGGCAGATTTCCAGAAATTTTATCAGTAAATATGGATTATAATTTGAAATCAATCCGTATAAGTTTCTATCCTGATATTGAGCTATCCAAAATGTTTGACAGGATAAATACTATAAATGATTTTGAATCCCTGAGGTCATACTATTTTGAGGTCTTAAAGAAGGCATCAGAATATTATACTTTTACGGACAGAATAGAAAAGAAACTCAACGCTATATATACTAAACAGTTTAACCATCTTGTAAGTCGTCAGCTGGAAAGGCTCGCCAAAGAGATGAGTTATATCTCTGACTTTTTCGCACTGGAAAAGTATAAGAACAGTGCGGTGGAGAAGGGGTGGGAGATGAGCTTTTCGAAAGAGGCCATATCAAAGGTGGAGCAGCTGTTCGAGAGGAGAAAGGCAGAATTGAGGCAGAAAAAGCTCAACGAGATAAAGGAGGTTTTGAAGGGGATTGGTCACAGAAACGAGCTCTTGGCCTATTGGGAAGAGGTAAAAACCTATCTCAAGATAAACAAGGCTGGCCTTGGTAAAGACTACATGGTCTTGGTTGCCAGGCTCTTTGACGATATCCTCTCAAAGATTTAGGGGGCCAATAGGATACCGAGCTCCCTTAGTTGCTCCTCTGGGACAAAAGAGGGGGCATCCGTAAGGGGACAACTTCCACTTGTGGTCTTGGGGAAGGCTATCACCTCCCTTATGGACTCAAGGCCCAGCATTATGGCAACTAGGCGGTCCAATCCTATTGCGAGGCCTCCATGGGGTGGTGCCCCCAATCTTAAGGCCTCCAAGAGGAACCCGAACTTGGAGTCCCCTTCCTCCTCACTTATGCCTATGGTCCTAAAGACCCTCTCCTGTAACTCCTTCGTGTGGATTCTGATGCTCCCACCCCCTATCTCTGTGCCGTTGAGTACTATGTCAAAGGCCTTTGCCCTCACCTTTTGGGGTTCAGATTCCAAGAGGGGGATATCCTCATATTTGGGGGAGGTAAAGGGGTGGTGGACTGCCACGAATCTATTTTGGGTATCATCCCACTCCAGGAGGGGAAAGGAGGTAACCCATAAGAACCTATGGTCGGAGGGATCAGATATACCCAGATCCTTTGAAAGCTCCAGCCTCAAGAGGCCCAAGGCCTTAGAGGCCTTCTCATCCTCATCCAATACCATGAAGAGCAGCCCCTCAGGCGACGGAAAGAGGGTTTTGAGGCCTCCTTTGATCCCTTCTGTGAGATATTTCCCCACCGGAGACTGCCACGTATCCCCCTTCCACTTGACCCATAGGAGGCCCCTTGCCCCGTTAGATCTCAGAAGGGACTCATACCTCTCCAAGGCCTTCCGAGAGACCCTTTCCAAATGGCCATCAAGAAAGAGTCCCTTGAGCCTTTCGCCCCTTTGGAATCCCTCCCGGAGGAATACTAAAGCTATATCGGAAAACACTTCTGTGAGATCCTTGATTGGGGCTCCAGCCCTCAGATCAGGTTTGTCTGTGCCATATTGGGAGATTGCCTCTTCATAGGTCATCTTCAAAAAAGGGGTCTGAAGTCTTACACCCAGTAACCTCTCAAAGAGATGGGAGAGTAAGCCCTCCACCACTCCCATTATATCCTCTTCATCCACAAAGGACATTTCCAGGTCTATCTGGGTAAACTCAGGTTGTCTATCTGCCCTGAGATCTTCGTCTCTGAAGCACCTTACTATCTGGTAATACTTGTCCAACCCTCCTATCATTAGGATCTGTTTAAAGAGCTGTGGGGATTGTGGGAGGGCATAGAACTTTTTGGGCTGGATCCTGGAAGGGACCAAGAAGTCCCTTGCGCCCTCTGGGGTGCTTTTGGTAAGAAACGGGGTTTCTATCTCCAAGAAACCTAAGGCGTTTAGGTACTCCCTTGTCTCCCTTACCAGATTGTGTCTGAAGACAAACCTCTGGGATATCTCTGGCCTCCTGAGGTCCAGATAGCGGTATTTCATCCTAAGGATCTCAGAGGCCTCCTTTACTGCGTCTACGGAAAAGGGTGGAACCATGGAGGTGTTTAAGACCCTTAACTCCTCCACCTTCACCTCTATATCCCCTGTGGGAAGGCTTGGGTTTTTTTGGCCCCCTTCCCTTTGCCTTACAGCTCCCTTAACCGCTATGACAAACTCTGATCTAAGCCCCTTTGCCTTTTGGTGAAGGGAGGGGTTGAGCCCTTCATCTATCACCAGCTGAGTCCTGCCGTATCTGTCTCTTAGGTCTATAAATAGGAGGCTCCCCAGGTCCCTTACCCCGTTTACCCATCCCATTAGTACCACTTCTCTTCCCTCGTCTTCTTTCCTGAGCTCGCCACAGTTGTGGGTCCTTTTCCAATCCCCCATTGTCTCCGGTATACTCATGAAGATATCCCTCTCTATGGTGTTTTTGGGCCTATTAACCTTCTAATGAGATCTGATATCTTGACTTGTGTTTGTTCCCCCGAATTCATCTCTTTTAGGGTAACAGTCCCTGCCTCTAACTCCTCATCCCCTATGATCAAGACATACTCTGCCCTATACCTTGTGGCCTGCCGCATCTGGGATTTAAGGCTACTCTCACCGTAGGCCATCTCTGTCTTGAGCTCCCTTGCCCTCAGCTCCATCATCAGTTTGAAGGCAAAGAGACGGGCCCTAAAACCCAGGCTTGCTATGAATACCTTTGGCCCCTCTGGCCTCAGGGCCTCATTGAGCTTTAATAACTCTATGGCCCTCTCCATACCAATGGCAAATCCTATAGAGGGCCTATCGGGTCCCCCCAGGGTAGAAATGAGTCGGTCGTATCTTCCTCCGCCAGCCACTGCATCCTGGGCACCCAAGGCCTTTGTCTTTACCTCAAAGGCGGTCCTGGTATAGTAGTCGAGCCCCCTCATCAGTCTGCTATCCAAGATATAGGGTATACCTGCCTCGGATAAGAGGTCCAAGATAGCTCGCAGGTGGTCGGTACAGTCTCCACACCAGGACTCGTCGATACGAGGTGCCCCTTCTAAGGAGGCCTTGCACTGGGCCTCTTTGCAGTCAAAGACCCTGAGGGGATTTTTCTCTGATCTCCTCTGGCAGTCAGGGCAGAGCCCTTCCCTTTTGTCCCTCAGAAATTCTTTTAGGTGGCTCTTGAAATGGGGCCTGCAGACCTCACAGCCCAGGCTGTTTATGGTGAGGACCAGATCCCCCATGCCCAATCCCTGTAAGATCCTCCAGAGGAGGATCAGTATCTCTGCATCGCTTATGGGCCCTCTGTCCCCAATCAGTTCCACGTCTATCTGGTGAAACTGTCTGTATCTTCCCTTCTGGGGCCTTTCGTGTCTAAACATGGGGCCTATGAGGTATAGCTTGGAAATGGGCTCCTTTAGGTCCATCCTGTTCTGTATATATGCCCTTACTATCTGACTTGTGGCCTCCGGCCTCAGGCAAAGCTCTCTCCCCTTCGGGTCTGAAAAGAGATACATCTCCTTTGAGACTATGTCGGTCTCCTCACCTATACCCCTCTTAAAGAGGCTTGCCATTTCAAGGACTGGCAGCCTCAGCTCCTTAAACCCATGGGCCTCTAAGATTCTCCTAGAGAAGGACTCAAGCCTCTGCCAGTAGGCGATCTCCTCTGGCAGGATGTCATGAAAGCCTCTTACGGACCTAAATTCCACAGTCTCCTCCACCATCAGTGCTCATGAGAGGTTATCATATAAAGAGAAAATCAGAAAGCCGGCTTTTTAGATACCGCTACTTGGGCAGAGCTTTCGAATAGGGCAATTTAGATGATCTGGGTTCCTGGCCTTGCATACAGCCCTTCCATGGTAGATGAGGAGATCACTGAACCTCCTCCATCTCTCAGGGGGTAGAAGTCTTTCTAAGTCCTTTTCTATGGTATTGGGGTCTTTGGAGTCCGAAAGGCCCAGCCTTGCCGAAAGCCTCTTTACATGGGTATCCACCACGATCCCCGGGACATCAAAGACAGCGCCTAAGACTACGTTTGCCGTCTTTCTTCCCACACCAGGGAGGCTTACAAGTTCTTCCATCGTGGAGGGGACCTCTCCGCCGAACCTGTCCAAGATCACCATGCTTAAGGCCTTCAGGGCCCTTGCCTTATTCTTGTAGAAACCAGTGGGCCTTATGAGCTCCTCCAATTCCCCAAGGGGAATCCCTGCGATGGCCTCAGGGGTATTATACCTTTCAAAGAGACCCTTTGTGACGGCGTTTACCCTCTCGTCTGTGCACTGGGCAGACAGTATTGTGGCCACCAAAAGCTCAAAGGGGTTTTTGTATCTTAGTGCTGTCTTTTGTGTGGGATATATGGGATCCAGGATCTCCAGGATCTTTAAGGCCCTTTTGCTCTTCTCTTCTAAGGTCTCTCCTTTCATATCCCCCATCTCCCCGGTATGGATGTGTTACAAGACTTACATCTACCTTCTTTAAGGCCCAGAATCCTTATTTCGTAACCTTTTCTTTCTATAAGCAGGGCCTTACAATGGTGACAATAGGTATTTGTAGCCGAATGACCTGGCACATTCCCAATATAGACATATCTAATACCTTCATTCATCGAAATTTCCCTTGCCTTCTCCAAAATATCTATGGGTGTGGGTGGCAGTCGGTTGAGTCTATAATGGGGGAAAAACCTCAAGAAATGTAAGGGATGGTCAGGTCCCAGCTCTTTTACTATCCAACCACACATTCTCCTTATCATTTCTAAGTCATCCACATAGTTAGGGACCATTAGTGTTGTGATCTCTAACCAGACTCCTTCTTTTGATAAGATCTTGAGTGTCTCTAATACAGGATTGAGTTTGCCCCCATTCAGTTTTCTATAGATTTCATCGCTGAAGGATTTGAGATTTATATTTGCAGCATCCAGATATTTGGAAAGAAGTTTTAGAGGCGTTGGATTTATGTAACCATTGCTTATAAGTGCTGTTTTTATAGAATTTTCATGGGCCAAAACAGAGCAATCATAGGTATACTCATAGAAGCTAATCGGCTCAGAATAAGTATAGGCCAAAAAAGGCACTTTCAGTTCCAATGCCTTTTTTACCAAGTCGTCTGGGAAGACCTCTATAAAGTCCAAGTCTTCAGGCCTCTGCTGTGATATCTCCCAGTTTTGGCAGTTTAGACACCTAAAATTGCACCCTGCAAGACCCACGCTCAGGATCCTGGAGCCTGGATAGAAGTGAAAGAGGGGTTTTTTTTCTATTGGATCTACGTGGATGGAAGCAGGGTTCCCGTAGGCCAGGCTAAAAAGAGAGCCCTCTATGTTCACCTTTGACCTGCAGATCCCCCTGTCCCCAGGGGTCAATTCGCAGAGGTGTGGGCAGGTATTGCAGATCACCCTCCGGCCTATACGGTTGTAGTGATATGCCTCTTTGGACCACCTCCACAACCTTTTGGGTGCATCCCCTCTTAGGATCTTGGGTTCGGCCACCTGTGAAGATACAGAGGGAGGAGAGATGAGGCATAGGCCCAGGCCCATAAGGGTACAGAGGAATTCTCTTCTGTCTATCCTTTCCATAGTGTAACAATTATGCTTATTAGCTTTATGGCCATCAAGAGGGATAAGGCCGCAAGCATCCCCAAAAAGGGTGCCAGGAGGCCACCTATGACCATTACACCTAATCCAGCTCCAATGAGATCTGCGCCAAAGAGCCTATAGGGTATATTTTGGGGGAGGTTTAGGGAGGCCAAGATGGGAAATTGGGCCCCTCCCACAAGGCTTAAGAGGAATCCGAAAGACATGAAGGAGAAGGGAGACCATCGGAAGTGTCCCGTTACCATGGAGAGGAGTAAAAGGGAAGAAAGTAATAGCAAGATGATCTCAGTTAGAATGAGATAGGCCCTTTGGCCTCTCCCGACCCTGTAGCCGATAAGAGCCCCTGGCAAAAGCCCAAAGAGGAAGGCACCTATCAGGAGGGAAAAGGCTATATAGGCATAGCCATGAACTACCTGGAAGAGGTAGATTACCAAAATTTCTGCACCCATAAGGAGGAATCCCGTGGAAAACATGGGAAACTCCCCTGTCTTCATAAAAGCACCCAAAAAGAAGAACATCAAAAGAGTAACGGCTGAAAATATAAGGAGGGGGTTAAGCCCTACCTTTGAAAACCACTCATAAAGGACAGACCTCATAAGAAAGGTGTCCAAGATCCTGTTTGGTGGGAGATATGTCAGCCCTGATCTCAAGGCCTCCACTCTCTCCTCCTTTACGTTGCCGTAATAGTGGCTCTGGATAAATTGGGTCCGGATCCCCTTTTGTTTTAGTAGGGAGGGTATATCCCAGGACAATTTTGAATCAGATGCCAATACATAGAGCCTTTCTCCCGGAATCATTATAAAGTCTTTGAAGACGGCTTTTAGGGTGGATATCAGGATATTTATGGTCTGCCTTTGATAGGGGCTTTGATAATTTCTGTTATATTCCATGGAAAAGGAGAAGATCCCCTTCTCAGAAAGTATGTCTTTTACTCCCCTAAAGAATTCCAAGCTATAGAGGCGGGAAAGCTGCAACGTATCTGGCTTTGGTAGATCCATAATCACTGCACTATACTTTCTTTTTGTTGTATGCACAAATTTTTTTGCATCTTGAGGATAGATCGAAAGCCAATTTTCGTACTTAATGACGTTATTAGCCTTAGCAACGTTTATCAACATTGGATCCAACTCAACATAGTCTACAGCTTTAGGATTGTACTTTGATAGTTCTGATATTGTTTCCAAGCTATATCCTGAGATCAATAAGATTTCTTCAACTTCTTCTATTTGGGATAAAGGATAATGTATTTTTTCTTCAGCATTTACTACATCACCGGGGAAAATATAAGGTATTCCAGATTCCCATATTGTTATCTCCTTCATAGATTCTGTTACTGCTATTCTCCCATAGGGAGAATCCACATATTGTTTTAAATTGGGATAATTGAATGAAACAGTTTTTTTGTCTAAATCGATCTTTAAGGGCAAAAAAAGTATAAATGTGGATACTATCAACAATAGTAACGAGAGACAGTCCTTTGATCTTAAGCATAAGAGGTAGAGAATCACAATCAGCAACGATCCAGAGATAAGAAGTGAAGATAAAATTTTGAGGTTTGAGATTAAAAGTAAAGAGATCAAGAAGGCTCCTATTATGTCACCTATGTTGTCGACTACATATACCTCTGTTGCCTCAAGTCCTGCTCCTCTGATCCAAGAGATCTTCTGTGCATAGGGGAGGAGGAGGCCTATTAGGAGGGCATAAGGTCCTAAGACGATAAGATAGAGGAGTAAGGAGGCCCATAACCCAGGGGTTGAGCCAAGGACAAAGAACTTAGAATATAAGAGCCTTGAGAGAAAAAGGAGATAGGGTGGAAGAATACCTGAAAGGATACATAGACCAATGTATATCTTGAGACGGGGGATCAAAAATTTTGCCAAGAGACTGCCTATCCCTCCGATGAAGAGCCACAGGCACATCCCCACAGAGAGGACAAGCTCGTTTCCTTCCATTAGGGAGAGAAGCTCTCTGAAGAGGGCCACCTGGCCCGATACGGATACAATTCCTACCCCTATGACCGAAAGGGCTATTAGCCTTTTAGATAATGGGTCTTCCCTGCTTTGGGAAATCGGCACAGTACCCATCCTGTGATCTCCAAAATCTCTACCCTTTTATAGTCTATTTAGAATCCTTTGACACCATAAGAGTCTCATGGTCTCTCTATTGAGGATGGCAATTTAGGGTAAATGGGTTTAGACTAAAAAACAAAGCTGTCCCAATTATGGAGCTTTTGGGAGGGTTTCCCATGGGGAAGAGATTTATTTTGTTAGGTACTCTGCTATCGATAATTTTGGTCCTTTTGGCTCAGAGGTCCTCTGTGTGTGAGCCTCTCCCGGCTGAATTAAAGGGGATGATACTGAGATATCACTTAGAGAATCCCAATAATTCCCCCTTCTATAATGGGGAGGCAGGTCCCCTATCCATAGTGCCTGAAATAGCCTCTAAGGCAGGGCTCAATGTATATGTGGATGAGCATCTAAATGCCGCCAGGCTTTATAAAAAAGAGGGGGGGAGATATAGAAAACTTGCCTTGGATCTATTTCAGTCTGTCTCCAGACAAGAGGCCTCAGCTCTCTTGTTAGATGAGATAATAGATTATGTCCTGCAATATAAAAAGTATATGGCTGATTCCAGGAATGAATATATCCTCTATCAGCAAAACTTGGAGAAGAACAGGAGATTTGACCAGAGGTTCAATGAGGATATGGCCCTGAAGGTCATCGATTTTGTTTTTGAGGAATCCATAAAGGTTTCAAACCGTTTGAGGGATGTTTTGGCTATATTTTATAACAGGTTAAGAGGTGTGGATGAGGATGAGACCATTACAAAGGCTAACGTATATTTTGTGAACTACTTCTTTTCGGTGGCAAAGAGTAAGTATAAATCTTTTTTGAGGACAAGCCAGTTAGATATTGAGAACACTGATAGAACTTTTGATATTGAAAGGAGTGTGGAAATACTTAGAAACCTGACCACAGATAAGAGAATAGCAGATGCTATAATAGAGTCTGCTTCAAAGCTTAATATAAGCATAGATCCTCTTATCTTCTTTACATTAATTAAAAGAGAGTCAAATCTAAACCAATATGCCGTATCACCTGTTGGAGCAGTTGGGCTTACACAGATAATGCCATCTACAGCAAAGAGTCTTGGTATGAAAGGGATTTATGAGCCTGAATATTTAAAAACCTGTGTCTCAATATTTAAGGATGCAAATACCAAGAGAGATAAGGCCTATGAAATCCTTTTTTCAATAGAAAGAATGGATGATAAGAGAGAGGTTATACGTGCAGTAGAGATGATGAAGGAATCTTTGGAACTTAGAAGGCGACATTCAGAATTGATAAAAAGATATAAGCGTGAACTGATGGAAAAGGGAACAGATGAGAGAGTCCTTGTTGAGGGCTCTGTTTATAATGGCATGAAATACTTTTACCAGCAATTAAAGACTTTTGACCACGATTTAAGCCTTGCACTATCCGCTTACAATGCTGGTCCTGGAAAGGTAGTAGAGTATAACGGAGTCCCACCTTTTGGTGAAACTATCAAGTACAGAAACTGGATAATAGAGAACTACTACAAGATAAGGGCCACCTCTGTGAACTGAGCGTTGCCTTGACAAGCTTTTGGTAGATGGTTAGTGTTCCAAAGGCCGTTGTGCCCATTTGGATCATAGAGAGTAAAGAGTTCAACTGGAGGGTTTATATGATCCCTGAAATGGAAGGGTCTACACCTGAAAAGGTAGAGATACAGGACGATGAACTGAAAGATGGGGAAGGGGCTCCGCTGGAGGCCTTGAAGAGCCCAGAGTCAGAGGAAGGGGTGTATCGGAAGTTGAAGGAATTGGAAGAGCAGGTACAAAAGAACTACGATCTATATCTGAGAGCTTACGCAGAGATGGAAAATCTCAAAAAAAGATTCCAGAAGGACCGGGAGAATTACCTAAAGTTTGGTAGCGAGAACCTATTGCGGTCACTTTTGATGGTCTTGGACAACCTGGAATCTGCCATGGAGCATCTCAAAAGGGGCTCTGACAAAAGGTCTGTGGAGGAAGGGCTTCAGCTCACCCTAAAGAGCTTCTACGAGGTCCTTGAAAAGGCTGGTGTCACGAGGATAGATGCCAAGGAGAAACCCTTTGATCCCAATTTCCATGAGGCATTGGCAGAGGTGGAACATGAGGGGGATTCAGGGATCGTTTTGGAAGAACTCCAGAAGGGCTATATGTTATATGACAGGTTGCTGAGGCCGTCTAAAGTGGTTATCAGTAAAAGCAAGGGAAAAAATGATTAAAATATAGGAGGATTGTGATGGGAAGGATAGTGGGAATAGATCTGGGTACCACGAATTCCTGTGTTGCAGTGATAGAAGGGGGAGAACCTGTTGTAATCGCCAATGCAGAAGGTAGTAGGACAACACCTTCCATTGTAGCATTTACTGACAGTGGAGAGAGGCTCGTGGGACAGGCAGCCAAGAGGCAGGCCATAACCAATCCCCTCAATACCATATTTGCAGTAAAGAGGCTCATAGGTAGGAAATACAATGACCCTGAGGTGCAAAGGGACATAAAGATCCTACCCTATAAGATAGTCCAGGCCCCAAACGGGGATGCCCATATCTCTGTGAGGGGAAAGACCTATAGCCCGGCAGAGATCTCTGCAATGATACTACAAAAGATGAAGCAGACCGCAGAGGACTACCTTGGGGAAAAGGTGACAGAGGCTGTGATTACAGTCCCTGCCTATTTCAATGACAGCCAGCGCCAGGCCACTAAGGATGCTGGCAGGATAGCCGGGCTAAAGGTGGAGAGGATCATCAATGAGCCCACTGCTGCCTCTCTGGCCTATGGGCTGGATAAGAAGGGGGACAGGAAGATAGCGGTCTTTGACCTGGGGGGTGGGACCTTTGATATCTCCATCCTGGAGATAGGAGAGGGTGTATTTGAGGTAAAGTCCACCAATGGGGACACACACTTAGGTGGTGAGGACTTTGACCTGAGGGTAGTAAATTACCTGGCCGAGGAGTTCAAGAAGGAATATGGTATAGATCTCAGAAACGACAAGATGGCCCTTCAGAGGTTAAAGGAGGCTGCTGAAAAGGCAAAGATGGAGCTGAGTGGTACCCTCGAGACCGAGATCAATCTCCCCTTTATTACGGCAGATGCAAGTGGTCCAAAGCACCTCACCATGAAACTCACAAGGGCCAAGCTGGAATCCCTTGTGGAGGATCTATTGGAGAAGCTTATCCCACCATGTGAGATTGCCTTAAAGGATGCAGGGCTTAGACCCTCTGACATAGATGAGGTGATCCTGGTGGGTGGGATGACCAGGATGCCAAAGGTCCAGGAGATCGTAAGGGATATCTTTGGTAAAGAGCCCAGCAAGGGTGTAAACCCAGACGAAGTGGTGGCTGTGGGTGCTGCAATCCAGGCAGGTGTCCTAAAGGGACAGGTGAAAGATGTCTTGCTCTTGGATGTCACTCCCCTCTCCCTGGGGATTGAAACCTTGGGAGGAGTCTTTACAAAGCTGATCGAGAGGAATACCACAATACCTACCAGGAAGAGCCAGATATTCAGTACAGCCGCGGACAACCAGACTGCCGTGGAGATCCATGTCTTGCAAGGGGAGAGGCCCATGGCTGCAGATAACAAGACACTGGGTAGGTTCCAGCTGGTGGGCATACCGCCGGCGCCAAGGGGTGTTCCTCAAATAGAGGTCACCTTTGATATAGATGCCAATGGGATTGTGCATGTCTCTGCGAAGGACTTGGCCACAGGGAAAGAGCAGTCCATAAAGATAACCGCCTCCAGCGGTCTCACAGAAGAGGAGATCCAAAAGCTGATCAAGGAAAGTGAGATGTATGCAGAGGAGGACAGGAGGAAAAAGGAGCTTGCGGAGGCAAGAAATAATGCGGATAACCTCATATACACTACTGAGAAGTCCGTAAGGGACTTGGGTGACAAACTGGATGAGGCGACCAAGAATGATATCAATGCGGCCATTCAGGAGCTGAGAAGGGCCATGGAGGGCAATGATGCGGCCTATATCAGGAGGATGTGTGACAACCTCACCCAGAAGTCCCATAAGCTTGCAGAGGCCATGTACGCAAGGGCCACAGGGCAGCAGGCTGAGACCTCAAGTCAGCAATCTTCCCAGAGACGCAAGGACGAAGACGTGGTGGATGCGGACTTTGAAGAGGTCAAATAATTCATACGGGATCTTGGCGGTGGCCGCATTCTTTGTGGCCACCGCCTTTCTGCTTTATGGATGTGCACGCCCTGCAATTGCACCCCCTGACTATGACAGGGGCAGCTCAAAGCTGGCAAAGGCAGATGAGCACTTTTTCAGAGGTGAATATAAAAGTGCACTGGAGCTGTACCTGGACTACCTGAGAAACTCTCCCAACTCTCCTCATGCCCCTGATATAAAGATCAAGTGCGGGGAGTCCTATGAGAGGCTGGGGAGGCCTGAGGAGGCCATAAAGTTCTTCGGAGATGTCTTCTACGGCCATCCCTACCACCAAAAGAGGGCTGAAATTGGTCTAAAACTTGCTTCCCTTCAGGCCCAAATGAGGCTTTATCAGGACTCCATAAGGACATTGAGGGAATTGCTGGGCCAGGAGCTTTCAGGATCTGTGAAGGGAGAGGCCCTTTGGCTTTTGGTCAAGGACTACGAGGCATTAGGTGACTATGGAGCCTCTCTCAAATACGCCTCTCAGATACTGGAGATCTCTTCCGAGGGGTATCCGAAGGTAAAGGATCTGATACTGGAGCTGATACCCAAGGCAGGGCTCTCTGAGCTCCAACTGTTGAGGGAGAGGATTGCCCCGGGGAGTCTTCCTGAAATAGAGCTTGCCCTAATGGAAAGGTTTAGCTCCTTAGGGGAAATGGCCAAGGCAAAGGCCATCGGTGACGAGCTCTTAAAGAAGGGGGTTGGCCCTGAGGTCTCAGAAAGGGTCAAGGGGATTTTGGGTAGGGGTAGTCCAAAGGGAGAAGAGGGGTATCAAGGGAGAGAAAGGGGCCTCAAGATAGGTATGCTCTTACCTCTTTCAGGCCCTTATGCAGAGCTGGCAAAAGAGGTCCTATTAGGGGCACAGCTGGCACTTGAAGATCTAAGATCGGAAGAGGGGGGGAGGGCTGAAGGGCATAGATTGATCCTATTTGATACGAAATCCCAAGAGGAGCTCCTATTTGAGGGCCTCATGGAGCTCCTTTCAAAGGGTGTAGATGTCCTCGTGGGCCCTATCGGGGGAGATCAGGTGGCTGCCTTAAAGGCGAGATTGAAGGAAGAGGGTATAAATCTCCCTGTGTATGCCTTTACCCAAAGGGCTGAACTGGCCGAAAGGGAAGGTCAGTTTTATTGTGGCCTCATCTCTCCCCTCGATCAGTTAGCCGGCCTGCTCAAGAAGGCAATCAGGGATTTGGGAATAGAAAACTACGCAATAATATATCCTGAGACCCCTTATGGAAAGGTGCTGGTAGAGAGGTTTAAAGAGGCGGCTACCTATAATGGAGGGGTTATCAAGTTAGAGGCCTCCTTCAACTTGGATGGGATAGACCTGGGGAGATATGAAGGATCTCTGAGGGGTGTGGACGCAATCTTCATTCCAGATAACCTAAATGGTGTGGGCATGGTTTTAGCGGAATTGGGGAGGATGGGGATCTCCCAGAAGGTGGTCCTATCTTCTGACTTTTTGAACCCAAAGGATTTGATAACTACCATAAGGGCTAACAATTTCAAAGGATTGATTGCCACGGCCATATATCCCACATCCATCCCTGAGAGTATACCCATCTCAGGCATGGCAAAGAGATTCTATGAGGCCTCAGGCAAAGATCCTTCCCTCTTCGGTATATCCAGCTATTGGACCCTGCTATCAATTCTGAGGGGAGAGAGGGATGTGGCCTATAAAGAGGGGGCCAGCTTTGACCAAACTGGCAGGATCAAGGCCCCAACTTACATTTTCTGGGTGACAGAAAAGGCCTCATTACGATTAGAATAGGTTTGAAGAGGGGAATTCTAACTTGCAGGATTCCCATCAGTCCCCTAAATTAACCTATGGATCCCATTTAAGAAAGGTAGGAGGTTAGGATGCTGGAGCTAAATCTGCTGGATGAGATAAAAGGGATACAGGAGCAGTTAAATACCCTTAGGGGGTGTCTTTGAGATCCCAAAGGCAGAGGAGGATCTAAAGAGACTTGAATCAGAGATGTCGAGCCCCCATTTCTGGACAAGGCATCAGGAGGAGATACAGAGGATCAACCAGGAGAGGAGCAGGCTATTAGAGAAGATCGAGGTTTGGACAAGGCTCAAAAGGGAGCTTGAAGAGGCAAAGGTACTTACAGAGCTGGCCTTGGAAGAAGAAGACCTCCCCTCCCTGAAGGAGGCCTCTGATCTCGTAAAATCCCTAAAGAGAGATGTCCAGGGCCTTACGCTGAGGGCCATAATGGAAGACCCTGAGGATAAGCTGAATGCCATAGTTGCAATAAATGCAGGCACAGGTGGCACAGATGCCCAAGATTGGTGCCAGCTCCTCTTTAGGATGTATACCCGCTGGGCAGAGAGGAATCACATGGAGGTTCAGGTAAATGACATCTTAAGCGGAGATGAGGCGGGTATAAAGAATGTCACCTTTACAGTGATTGGACCTTATGCCTATGGTTTCCTCAAGGCAGAAAATGGGATCCACAGACTCGTGAGGATATCTCCCTTCGATGCCAGTGGGAGGAGGCATACCTCCTTTGCCTCTGTCTCCGTCTATCCTGATGTGGGTGAGGAGATAGTAATCGAGATAGATGAAAAGGACCTGAGAATAGATACCTTCAGGGCCAGTGGCCCTGGGGGTCAGCACGTAAACAAGACCAGCTCTGCGGTCCGTATCACTCACATACCTACTGGAATAGTGGTGCAGTGCCAGAACGAAAAATCACAGCACAGAAACAGGGAGATGGCCATGAAGATCCTCAAGGCGAGGCTATATGAGCTGGAAAAGAAGAAAAAGGAGGCAAAGAAACAGGAGCTACACCAAAACCAAAAGGAGATCTCTTGGGGGAATCAGATTCGCTCCTATGTCTTTAATCCCTATAGGCTCGTAAAGGACCACCGTACAAACTTGGAAGTGGGTAATGTGGAAGCCGTACTGGATGGCGAGATAGATATGTTCATAGAGGCCTATCTCTATGTGAAAAAGAATGGCCAATCCTTGGAAAATAGAGAGCTAAGGATGGTCTTGGGCAGTTAGAAAGGTGGCTTGGTGGGCTTTTGCTTTATAGGAATTCAAAAAGAGGGACAAAAAAGGGCTCACAGATGTGGGAATCTGCACAAGAGGCCTTGGGCTCCCTAAGCCCCTAAATATAGAAGACCATATCCATGGGGATGAAAAAAGCCTCCCCCTGTGGATTTAGGGTGTGGGGACCTAAAGGAGAAGCTGTTCTTGAATTGGGGGCAGGGTTAGGTTTTGGGGCCGTGGTGGGTATAAGAGGCCTACTAAGGTTAGGCACAAAGAGAGCTCTCTTTGAAGATCCCTTTGGATACCCAAAGGGGATGGTCTTCTTCAACCGCTTTGCTTCTCTTGACACACAATATGGCTCTTTGATACTGTTCCTCCATGGATAGGATGAACCAGAGGTTAGTGGAGGTAAAGGATCTGAAGCCCGGGATGGTGGTTTCCCGGGCCGTGAGAAACTTTCAAGGTACCCTGCTCTTAAAGGAGGACTCAGCGTTAGACGAAAGAAAGATCAAGCTACTCAAGAACTGGGGGGTGGATATGGTCTATGTGTGGGCAGACCAAAGGGATTCAGATCCTGAACAGGAACCCAGGGCAGATATTCGAGAGAGGATATTACTCCGTTTTTCCCCCTATGCCCAAAATTCTCTTATGGGCCAGTTAAGGGAGGTGGCACTGGAGTTGGCCTCCGTCGAGGAGAATCGTGGAGAAGGCGGCTAATTCAAGCCTCTTTGTAAAGAGGATAAAGGACCTCCCCACCCTGCCACAATACGTACTCAAGATTTCGAAGGCAGTCAACAACCCCAAGACCTCTGCCAAAGAGCTGGCATCCCTTATTTCAGAGGACCAGATACTGACAGCAAGGCTTTTGAGATTGGTGAACTCCTCTTTCTATGGATTTCCCCAAAAGATTACCACCGTTACAGGTGCAATAGTTCTATTGGGATTCGAGGCCATAAGGAATCTTCTGCTATCCACCTCGCTTTTGGATATCTTGACAAAAGGGGTGAGCTTTAAGATGGAGGCAGAACAGCTTTGGAATCATGCCCTCTGCTGTGGGGTGGTCTCTAAGGTCATAGGGGAAAGGATCCAGTATAACGATCTGGAAGAGCTGTTTGTGGCAGGTCTCCTTCACGACATAGGAAAGGTGGTGGAGTTTATGAGCTTTCCTCAAAGGTACCAGGAGATCATAAAAAGAAGTAGAGAAGAGAACGTGCATGAAAGGGTATTAGAAGAGGAGGCCTTTGGGACATCCCATGACAATATAGGGAAACTCCTTGCAGGCTATTGGAAATTACCCAAGAAGCTTCAAGATGTTATGGAATTCCACCACGTCTTGGATGGGCTCGAGCAGAATCAGAAGATAGTTTATGCAGTGCATGTGGCCGATGTCATTTCAAAGGCAATAGAACTTGCCCTGGGGGAGGATGTGGTCCCCTACGAGATCTCTCCCACTGCATGGGAGAGTCTTGGGCTAGAGTTGTCTGACATGATGCCCATAGCTGCGAGGGCAAGGGGGGTCTATTTGGATCTAAAAGAGAGTTCATTGGAGATATCTGCCTAACATGCGGATCAGTTTCCCTGCCACCTTAGACCTCCTGGAGAAATTGGACAAGTTAATAGGTTTCCAAGAGGAGACAGACATAAGGCTTGGTTTGGAGAGGCTCTGGGAACCCTTGGAGGAGTATATTAGGTCTATACTCCCCCTTGATGCGGTTGCATTTTTCATCTTAGAGGGTGAGTCCAAGGAGTTTCAGTTAAAGAAGTGGCATGGAGAGTTAGAGAAGGAGGAGGTAGTAGAGGAATTAGATTATCTGATAGAATCCGGGATTTTGGCCTGGATCTTAAAAAGAAGGCAACCTTCGATGGTCCCTCCCTATAAGTTTACGGACAAGAGCCTCGTCATCTTGCCCTTTGTGACCCTAAAAAATACATACGGGATGGCCATGTTGATAAGCCCCACCAAGTGGGAAGAGATTACATATGAGATAATGACCCTTTTTTCCTTTCTTTCCCGTCAGGTAGCTCTCCTTTTAGAAAACATAGAGGTTTATAACCAGCTGGCCAGGGAACATCAGGCATTACAGGATGCCCAGGAAAGGATAATGTTTGCAGAAAAGATGGCCTCTGTGGGAAGACTTGCCTCGAGGGCAAGCCATGAGATACTGAACCCCCTAAATGTGATCCTGGGAAACGCCCAGTTGATAGCTGCCAAGGATAAGGGGGGTAGCCCCTATTCCAAATATGCCCAGAGGATCATTGAGCAAGGGCTCAGAATAGAGGCCATAGTGAAGTCCCTGGTAAAGGCCTATGACCTGGGGAACGTGCCCAAAAGGCCTGTGAGTGTCTCTGGGTTATTGGGGAGGGTCTTAAGGGTAGTAAAGGGAGAGGCAGAGAAGGCCAATGTAGAGATAGAAATGGATGTGCCCCACAATGAGCTCTTTATCTGGGGAAGTGAGATAGCTCTTCTGGAGGCCTTTGTATCGCTCATCAAGAATTCCTTTGAGGCAATGCCAGGGGGAGGGAAGATCTTTGTCTCCCTGACGCCCAATGAAGAGTCCGAGACAGTGATTATCACCTTAAGGGATACAGGCCAGGGCATACCAGAAGATGTGTCAAACAAGCTCTTTGAACCCTTTTTTACCACTAAGAACGGGAAATTGGGGATGGGACTATTTATGGTCTACAACGTCTTAGAAGAACACGGTGGTAAGATTGAAATCACCAGTGAACCTGGACAAGGCACTAAGATTACCATTATGTTACCCCTCTTTAGGGAGGAACGTTAGCGATGAGAGGAGGAGGATATGAGAATTGATTTGAGATCCTTTGTGACAAACGGAGTAAAAGAGGTCTTTGATAAGATGCTCTCTATGGGCATAAAGCCTGTGGAGATATCCCCTACGGATACCATTGAAGGTTCAAAGGTGGTGGGTTCTGTAAGTTTTGCAGGGGCAATACTGGGAAGCGTAAACATACATATTTCGGATCAGTTGAGCAAGGTGCTGGCAGCAGGGATGTTGGGCCTTTCCCCAGAAGACATCGAGGGTGATGATGAGGTAAATGACGTGGTGGGAGAGTTGAGTAACATGATAGGAGGGTATTTGAAATCCAGATTCTGTGACGCTGGCTTCCCCTGTGAACTTTCCATACCCTCTGTCACAAAGGGTTCTGACTTTAGGGTGGAATCCCTACAGTGGGATACGCGGGAGAAGTTTGGTTTTGAACCAGATGGAGGTAGAATTATTGTAGAGGTCTTTCTGAAAAGAGGAGCCTAAATTTTTGAAGGAGGAATGCTATGACATTAAAGATCCTGACAGTTGATGATAGTAAAACGATAAGAACTATAGTAAAAAGGGCATTTTCTCCCTATGATTGCGAGGTTTTTGAAGCAGAAAATGGTGTAGAAGGTCTTTCTCTTGCTTCTAAAATAAAACCTGATTTGGTGGTTTTAGATCTTACGATGCCTGTCATGAACGGTGTTGAGATGTTGGAAAAGATGAAGGCGGATCCAACTTTGAAAGCTATACCTGTTATAATGCTCACCGCAGAGTCAGGTAGAGATAATGTTCTTAGAATTGTAAAACTCGGAGTTAACGATTATATAGTTAAGCCATTCAAAGGTGAGCAGCTTATTCAAAGGGCAGAAAAGATACTAAAGTTAGAGCCTAAAAAAGAAGATAAGACAGACGAGCTTCTTGAGAGGTATATTTCACAGAAAGACAGCTATTATATAATTAATCTGCCCGATAAAATTACAAAGGTTGTTATGGTAGAGATTGAGAATGTTCTAAAGAAAACTATGGAATCCTTGGCTAAAACAGGCATATGTTTGCTTAATCTCCTTAATGTGGCAGATATAAATGTCTCCCTTGTGAAAGTGATATTACAGGTAATCGAGGAATGCCAAAAGAACAAGGTGAAAGTAAAGCTTGTGGGATCTCAGCAGATGGCAAATGAGCTGAAAGGCTTTAGTGAACTGGAAAGATTACCCATATATACAACCTTTGAGGATGCAATAGCATAGTCCCAATACCCCAATGATCCCCCAACGCATCCCATATCTCCTCCGAAAGAAGGAGGAGGGATGGAAGGTCTTTGGTATCTTGCCCGGCTATTACCCCAAAGAGATATTGCTGGGGGCAGAGATACTCCCTGTGGAGATATGGGACCCAAGAGTAGATACCGCTTTTGCATACCGCCATCTTCAGCACACTGTGTGTGGGATAGTAAAGAGGGCCATCTCTTTTTTGATGGCCCTACCCAAGGGCCTGATAGATGGGATTCTGGTACCCCATACCTGCGATTCCCTTCAAAACTTAGGGACCCTTATAAAGGACCTGCTTCCAGTCACCTCCTTGCCATGTATATTCTTCTATCCGCCAAAGGGCCCTTATAGGAAGAGCAGTTTTGAATACTTAAAAAGGGTACTAAAAGTCCTCCAGAGAGATCTGGAGGCCTTTGGGACACAGGCAGAGGGGTCGGAGATAACAAGATGGTTAAATGAAATGGCCAAGGTTTATCAGGCCTATCGGAAGCTTTTCGAACTTTTGACCAGGGATCTCTTTCCGTCCAAAAACAGGGCCCTATTAGATCTCATCAAGGGATTCGGTTACCTACTCCCCAATGACATCTTAGAGGCCTTTGGTGAGATCTCCAAGGAGATGAGCCCCAATAAGGATTTGGGTCCCAAGGTGTTCATATCGGGTATCTACCCTTATGAGGTGGAATTAATAGAGATGCTGGATCTATTAAAGGCAAGGATTGTGGCCGAAGATAGCCTTTTTCTGACCAGGAGATTTCCCAATAGGACAGAAACTTCAGAAGATCCCTATGAGGAGCTGGCCTACAGATACTTTTCCACACCTCCCTGCCCCACAAGGGGATTAGATTTAGGTGAGAGGGCAGACTACCTGATTCAAAGGGCAAGGTCAGCGGATGTAAAGGGGGTGCTCTTCGGTACAGTGAAATTCTGTGAGCCCGAATCCTTTGATCTACCTACTCTTATTTCCGTCCTAAACAGGGAAGGGCTCAATACATTGCATCTGGAGATGGAACCCACAAAAGGTATGGATATGGCCTACCTCACCCGGCTTGAGGCATTCTTGGAGACCCTTTAGGATATGTTTGGCCAGGTCAGATATTGGGCTTTAAAGGAGCTATTTATTCCCCTTTTGAGGACCTATGAGGCAAAAAGGAGAGGCTCAAGGCCAAGGAAAGGGAGCTTGCCCCTTTCATCCAATAGGGTATTAAAGGGGCTTATTATGTCCCACTATTATCTAGGGAGGTATGCAAAGGGGGTTTTGCCCGTGGCCTGGGTAACTAGTGGGGCCCCAGTGGAGCTACTTCGTCCCTTTGGATTTTACACCATTTATCCTGAAAACCACAGTGCCCTGTGCGCGGCCCAGAAGATGGGGGGAGGGTTGTGTCTGGTTGCAGAGGAGAGGGGATATTCAAAGGACCTCTGCTCCTATGCCAAGATAGATCTTGGGGTATTTTTTTCAGGCAGGACCCCTGTGGGGAGGCTCCCCAAACCAGACCTCCTCTTTGCCTCCAATAACATATGTGGGACGGTACTCTATTGGTACAGGGTCCTGTCCAAGGAATACTCCATCCCCCTTATAGTCTTTGACACCCCTTTCAATTACGGCCCTCTAAGACAAGAGGATCTGGACTACATGCTGGACCAGATAGAGGAGATAATCGAAAAGCTTCAAAGGATCAGCAAGAGGGAATTCAGGATGGAGAGATTGATTAAGACCATGAGACTCTCCAAGGCCACCTGTGAGTTGTGGCAAGAGATACTCAATACCATGAAACAGATACCTGCGCCTGCCACCATATTTGACATCTTTTCCCATATGCTTCCGATCGTCTCCCTAAGGGGATTAAGATCTGCCCATAGCTACTACCAGGTCCTCTATTGGGAGCTCCTTCAGAGGGTAAGGGATAAGGTATCGCCCCTCTCTGAGGAGAGGATAAGGCTTTTATGGGACAATATTGCCATATGGTATAAGATGAGGGACCTCTCAGAGCTGATGATGAGACACAAAGCCAACCTGGTAGGTGCCACATACACAAATGCCTGGGCTGAGACTATTGTCCATATGGACCCCACAAGGCCCTTTGAGTCCCTTGCAAAGGCCTATTCCCTTGTGATCCTGAATAACAATCTCTATCATAGATTAGAGCTCATAAGGAAATTGGCCACGGAATTTAAGGTAAATGGGGTGATTATGCACTCTGCCAGGAGTTGTAAGCCATATTCTTTAGGACAGTATGATATTAAAAGGATCCTCCAGGAGAGATACAACCTACCTTGTCTCATATTGGAGGGGGATATAGCCGATGAAAGGTATTATTCTGACGAAGGGAACAAGACCAGGATAGAGGCCTTCTTGGAGTCACTCATATGAAGAGGGTATTTGGAGGAATTGATATAGGCTCACTCACCACAAAGGTGGTATTGATAGATGAAAAGATGTCGATCCTTTCAGGCCAGATAATCTATACAGGCTATGACGGCATTCATGCAGCCCATGAGGCCTTAGAGAGGGCACTCTCAGAGGCCCGACTGAAACAGGAGGAGATCCAGGGTATCGTTGCCACTGGCTATGGAAGGCATCTTTTGGATTTCGCTCACAAGGCAGTAACAGAGATCACCTGCCATGCCCTCGGGGCCTTATACTACTATCCAAATCTAAGGACCCTCCTTGACATAGGAGGTCAAGACAGCAAGGCCATAGGGGTGGACCCAGGTTCCAGAAGGGTTACTAACTTTCGGATGAACGATAAATGTGCAGCAGGGACCGGCAGGTTTTTAGAGGTGATGGCAGAGAGGCTGAGGTTGGATATGGAAAGGATGATCCAGCTTGCCCTGGATGCAAAAGAGGCCCTGGAGATAAGCAGTCTATGTACGGTATTTGCGGAAACAGAGGTAGTATCCATGGTGGCCCAGGGGAAACCCATTGGGGAGATCCTAAGGGGCCTCCATATGGCGGTGATAAACAGGGTCTATCCCATGTTGAGGGATGTGGGGATCAAGCCGGATGTGGTTATGACAGGAGGTGTTGCCAAAAATAAGGCCATTGTGCGACTACTGGAAGAAAGACTGAAACTAAAGGTCTTTGTCCCACCAGATCCCCAGCTCACAGGGGCCTTAGGAGCTGCCCTCATCGCCATGAATACCTCTGATTAGGCTCGAGGTCTTAAGGAGTCTGACGAGCTTTTCCCTGCCCTTGGCCCCTGAGACGATCTCCAGATCAGATTTTCTTATTTTTAAATGGCCTGCCAATAATTCCAAGAGCTCTTCGTTTGCCTTCCCGTGCTCTGGTGCACTTCTTACCCTAACTTTGAGGGTCCCATCAGTTTGGACTTCGATAGACTGAGTTTTGGATTTGGGTATTACGTGGAGCTTTAAAATCATGGGACTTTTTAACCCATCTTGGATGCCAGTTGAATTAATGTGGTGGGAAGGAAATTTTGTAGGAAGATGATTGCAAGTATGACAACAATAGGTGATAGGTCAAAGGCTCCAAGAGTTAAGGGAAGCCTCCTTCTGATTGCGTAGAAGATTGGATCTGTTAGGGAGCTTAGAATTCTAACAATGGGATTATAGGGATCGGGGCTTACCCAAGAAATAATTGCCCTAATGATTACGACCCACATATATAGGGACAGGGCAATATCTATAATCTTTGCTATTGCAATCAGTAGATTAGAGACGACAAACATAAAATCCTCCTCAATAAGCCACTATTTTACTTAAGATACCATGGCACCTGCAAGAAGTTGCAAGTATTATAGGTTTCTCCCTATCCAACTGCAAGTCCATTAGTTTTAGGAGCTCCTCTGTTTTGTAACCTCCCATGCCCGGTCCCAACTGCCTGCTCTGGATCACATACACAAAATCCGATTCGGTACTGAGATCCCTTAGGAACTCGTAAAGGGGGATGCCTCTCTTGAGGCCTAATTTAGGGCAGAATCTGCCTTCTTTACAGTCCTCAGGGCAGATAAAGGTGGCATAGCTTGTGGCACAGGAGTTGTCTGGTAGAGAAATTGGATGAGGGAGCCTCTGGAGGATATGAGAGGGAAGGGGGGCTATTTGGAGCTCCAGCTCCTTAGGTCTTTTTGCCAGGAGCCAGTAGGCAGCCAAATGGATGGGGAGGGCAGGGATCAGGTAATCCTCCCCTTCTATCTTAGAAGGGGGATCTAAGAGAAAGGAGATCCCATCCCCCAAGTGGGCCTCTATCCCCCTCTCTTTTGCCCATTTCACATTTTCGCTCCTGGGATCAACGCCAATTACTCTACCCTTATATATCCCCCTAAGGTAAAGGGCTGCCCTTCTCCCAAATTTGCCTAGGCCTAAGACAAAAAAGCGCCGTTTAGTCATCCTCAGGTCCCATTTTGTGCCATGGCTCTATCACAAGTGTCCCATCATCCATATAACAGAAGGCACCCAAAGGGAGGGTGATATTCCTATTCCCATGGCCTATGGGGATTCCTCCTATACAGGGGATTTCCAGGCTTGATGCCAGGTCCCTAAATAGTTCTCTTATCTCCCTTTTAGGTCCACAGCCCAAAAAATCACCCAACAAGATCCCCCTTAGACCCTTTAGGAGTCCTGAGAGTCTTAGGTGTGTCAGGGCCCTGTCTATCCTATAGAGAGGCTCCTTTATATCCTCCAAAAACAGGACCATGCCCTTTAAGGGGGGAAAGTATTGGGTGCAGATTAGGTGGGAGAGTACCGTCAGGTTCCCCCCGATGAGCCTTCCTTCCAGCCTCCCCCAAAGTATTACTGCCTCTTCCTTTATCCTAAGCCTTATGGATCTTGGAGAGATGAGGTATCTGAGCATCTGTCTTAGGGGTGCTAAGTTTCCGTCTACTTTGAGCATGGGGCCATGGAATACCATGAGCCCTGAGTGTTTGAAGACTGCCATTAGGAGGGCAGTGACATCGCTATACCCCACCAGTATCTTGGGATTTTCCCTGATGAGTCCGTAGTCTATTCCCTCCAATATCCTCAGGGATCCGTAACCACCTCTGGTACAGAATATGGCCTTTATGTGGGGATCCGCAAAGAGGCTGTTGAGGCTCCTTGCCCTTTTTGGGTCCTCTCCTGCCAGGTATCTATGCCTTAGGAAGGTCTCATCTGGGATTGTGATCTCAAAATTAAAGGATCTCAATATCTTGAGACCCTCTTGGATCTCACCCCTCTTCACCCAGGAGGAGGGGGATATGATCCCTACCCTGTCCCCTGGGCTCAGAGGCTTTGGGATCTGGAGAGAGTCATAAGCCCATGCATCAGAAGCCATGGTTCGTATCTTATGTGGGGTCTTAGTAAATTTGTGATCAGCTTTGAGAGCCCACCTGTGAGAATCACATCGGCCTCACATTCCATCTCTTTTTGTAGTCTATCTATGATCCCTTCGATGAGGGAGGCATAACCGTAGAGGATACCCCCCCTCATGGCATCGGCCGTATTATCGGACAGAAGCCGTGGTGGTGGCCTCAGGTCCTCTAAGAGGGGGAGTTTGGCACCCCTTTTCCCTAAGCTTTCAAGGGAGGTTAAGAGCCCCGGGAGGATACAGCCTCCCAAAAATGAGCCCTCCTTTCCCACACAGTTGAAGGTGGTGGCAGTCCCCATATCCACCACTATTAGAGGCTCTCCATAGAGCTCTTTGGCCCCATAGGCCACAATGAGCCTATCTATGCCCAGCTCCTCTGGCCTCCTATAGTTCAGCTTCATAGGTACGGCCCTATAATCGATGAACCAAGACCTAATCCCCAGCTCTTCAAAAAAGACCTTCAGCTCAGTCTCTACTTC
The DNA here is from genome assembly GCA_938002815.1 of uncultured bacterium. Classification (GTDB taxonomy): domain Bacteria; phylum Desulfobacterota; class DSM-4660; order Desulfatiglandales; family CALKZT01; genus CALKZT01. The sequence goes on along the minus strand of CALKZT010000059.1, from coordinate 22,490 downwards.
AGGGACCACAGAGGAGACCAGGGCAAGACCTATGGAGCTTCTCTCCTCGGGGCCTAAGTGGCAGAGATAGTGGGTCATAAGCTCATGGGAGGTGATCCCCCTTCTGGTCCCTATCCTGAAGATCCTTTTTATTGTTTTTGTGTCGGTGAGGCCAAAGGTGATGTTGGTATTTCCGATATCCACAAGGAGTCTTGCCTCAGTCCTCTTCAATGGACCCCCTCTTTATTGCCTCTATTACCTCTATGGTCTCCCTTGCCTTTTTGACCCAATGGACCCTTACAATATCAATACCCTTCATGGCGGCATAGGCTACAGTTGCCAGGGTGCCTGCCTCCCTTTCGTGGGGTTCATTTTGAAGTATTTTGCCTATAAAGGACTTGTTGGAGGTCCCCAAGAGGATAGGAAGACCCAACACAAAAAAGGAGGAGATATCCCTTAGGATCTGAAGATTGTGCTCAAAGCCTTTCCCAAAGCCTATGCCAGGATCTATGATGATCCTTTCCCTCTTGATGCCCCTTTTTGTGAGCTCTTCCACCCTCTCTTTAAGGAAGCCCTTTACCTCAGAGATTACGTCATCATACCGGGGATTTATCTGCATATCCTCCGGCATCCCCTTCATATGCATGAGAACCACCGGGACATCCTCTTTTAGGGCCAGATCTGCCATCTCTGGATCTAATCTCATGGCACTTATATCGTTTATGATAGAGGCCCCTGCCTTCAAGGCCTCTCTGGCAACTGAAGATTTATAAGTGTCTATGCTGATGGGTATATGGACCTCCTTGGCCAACCCCTCTATCACAGGTATGACCCTTTCGGTCTCTTCCAGTGGAGAGATCCTCTTGGAAAAGGGCCTGGTGGATTCTCCCCCAACGTCTATTATATCTGCGCCTTCCTCTGCCATCTGGATCCCGCGCTCTATGGCCCTCTCAGCTCTAAGATAGAGCCCTCCGTCTGAGAAGGAATCAGGTGTCACATTTAAGATACCCATTACAAGGGTCCTTCCGCCCAAAAGGAGTCTGTGCCCCTTAAACTCTACTGCCTTCTTCTGGCCTAACATCTTTGGTGGCTATCCCCAAAAGCTCGTCTATCTCCTTGCCCTCAAGGGTCTCCTTTTCAAGGAGGGCAGATGCAAGTTGGTGGAGCTGCTCCATGTTACCCGATATGATCATCTTTGCCCTCTCGTACCCCTCCAAGACGATCTCTTCTACCTCCTTGTCTATCTTCTGGCTTGTGGCCTCGCTATAATCCCTGTGCACGGCCAATTCCTTTCCCAAAAAGATCTGCTCTTCCCTCCTCCCAAAGGTAAGTGGCCCTAGTTCCCTGCTCATTCCGTAAACACAGACCATCTTTCTGGCTATCTCGGTGGCCCTCTCGATATCATTTCCCGCACCCGTCGTCTGGATGTTCAATACCAGTTCCTCTGCGACCCTCCCTCCCATAAGTATGGCCACATTGGTCATGAGATATTCCTTGCTATAGGTGTGCCTGTCGTCTAAAGGGAGCTGCTGGGTAATACCCAGTGCCCTGCCCCTTGGTATTATGGTGACCTTATGGATGGGGTCTGCCTTAGGCAGATGCTTTGCCACAAGGGCATGGCCTGCTTCGTGATAGGCTGTGATCTTTCTCTCCTCTTCACTTATGATCATGCTCTTTCTCTCCACACCCATCAGGACCTTGTCCTTGGCCTCCTCAAAGTCTTCCATCTCTATCTGATCTTTGCCCTTTCTGGCAGCCATGAGTGCAGCCTCGTTTACCATGTTCTCCAGGTCTGCACCTGTAAAGCCAGGGGTGCCCCTGGCCAGGACCGAGATGTCCACATCGGGAGATACAGGCTTCTTCTTGAGGTGGACCCGCAAGATCCCCTCTCTCCCCTTTACATCTGGGACGGGGACCACCACCTGCCTGTCGAATCTCCCTGGTCTCAAGAGGGCAGGATCCAAGACGTCGGGTCTGTTGGTGGCAGAGATCAGTATCACTCCTTCATTGGACTCAAAACCATCCATCTCCACCAGGAGCTGATTTAGGGTCTGTTCCCTCTCGTCGTGTCCGCCTCCGAGGCCTGCACCCCTGTGGCGACCCACCGCGTCTATCTCGTCTATGAATATGATACATGGTGCGTGTCTTTTGCCCTGCTGGAAGAGGTCCCTCACCCTAGAGGCCCCTACACCCACAAACATCTCCACAAAGTCAGAGCCACTGATACTAAAAAAGGGAACCCCTGCCTCTCCGGCAATGGCCCTGGCCAAGAGGGTCTTTCCGGTCCCCGGGGAACCCACGAGGAGGACACCCTTTGGTATTCTACCCCCAAGCCTCGTAAATTTCTTGGGATCCTTTAAAAACTCCACAATCTCCCAGAGCTCTTCCTTGGCCTCGTCTATGCCTGCCACATCCTCAAAGGTGACCTTTTTGTGAGAGTCTGTGACCAGCCTTGCCCTACTCTTTCCAAAGCTGAGGGCCTTCCCACCACCTATCTGCATCTGTCTCATGAAAAAGATCCAGATGCCAATGAGGATCAGCATGGGGACCCAAGAGAGGAATACCTGCAACCAGGAGGAGTCATCTTCTGGCTTGGCCACCACGTTTACCCCGTGGGCAAGGAGGAGCTTTATTAGGTCTGGGTCCCTTGGAGCGTAGGTCTTGAAGTTCCCTCCAGAGGATACTCCTGTTATCTTGTTCCCTTGGATTGTGACCTTTATTACCTGCCCCTTTTCCACCATACCCACAAACTCAGAATAGGACATGGAAGGGGCAGGGCCCTCAGTGTTCCTGAAGAACTGAAACATGAGGAGCATCATGAGGGTAATTACAAGCCACAGTGAAAGGTTCCTTGAAGAAGGGTTCAAATAAATCTACCCTCCTTCCTGGACTGTTCCATTTCTCTTCTTGCCTCCTTTTCCTTTAGCTCTCTTCTTCTGTCGTATTTACTCTTTCCCTTGGCCAGGGCAATCTCCACTTTGGCCCTTCCCCTTTTAAAATAGACCTTTGTGGGTATTATAGTGTACCCTCTTTGCTCTGTCTTGCCAATGAGCCTTTTTATCTCCCTTTTGTGGAGGAGTAGTTTCTTAGGCCTCAGTGGGTCCAGCTCTTTCACAGGGGAAAAGGGATAGGGGGAGATGTGAAAGTTTAGGAGATATACCTCACCGTCTCTTATCTTGGCATAGCTGTCAGAGAGGTTTGCCCTTCCTTCCCTCAGGGACTTTACCTCTGGGCCCAAAAGCACCAATCCTGCCTCTAAGGTATCTTCCAGGAGGTATTCATGCCTGGCCTTCTTGTTCTGACAGACTATCTTTTGCCCTTCCATACCCTATAGCCACCTTGCCAATCGCTTCTGGAGGTGGTCTCTTATCTCCTCTGCGGTGAGCATGGTCAACATCCTTCGAAACTCTCTTCTCTCCTCTTCGCTATTCAAAGTCCTGATGAGCTCCTTTACAATGGGGATACTCCCTGGGTTCATGCTGAGCTCTTTTATCCCTGCACCCACAAGGAGGGGCACACAGAGTCTATCCCCTGCCATCTCCCCACACAGGGATAGCTCTACCCCCTGCTGATCCGCCACCTCCACCACATATTTTATCATCCGGAGTATCGCAGGATGAAAGGGTTTATACATGTCTGCCACCAGTTCGTTTACCCTATCTATGGCCAGGGTATATTGTATTAGGTCATTGGTCCCTATGCTAAAGAAATCCACGTATCCTGCCAAGACATCTGCCAAGGTCACCGAGGAGGGGACCTCCACCATGATACCCACCTTTACATCTGGGGACACTGGGATACCTTGGGCCTTCAGTTCCCCCTTGGCTTCCTCCAATAAGGCCTTGGCCTCCACTACCTCCTCAAGACCAGATATCATGGGGAACATCACCCTTACGTTCCCATAAGCGCTGGCCCTTAGGATGGCCCTCAGCTGGCTCTTGAATATCTCCCTCTCCCTGAGACACAGCCTAATTGCCCTCAGCCCCAATGCAGGATTCATCTCTTTGTGGAGCTGAGGGACATTGGCGAACTTGTCTCCTCCTATATCCAGGGTCCTTATGGTTACAGGCATGGGATAGAGGAGTTCCACTACCTGTCTATAGTCCTCAAATAGTTCCTCCTCTGATGGTATGGACTTGTTCCGGAGATAGAGGAACTCTGTCCTATAGAGTCCTATCCCTTCACATCCGTTTGCCTTTGCGGATACCACCTCTTCCAAGAATTCGATATTGGCCTTTATCCGGATCCTTATACCATCGGTGGTAACCGCAGGGAGGTGTGCCTTTCTGGTAACAGTGGCCTTTAACCTTTCATAATTTTCCTGCTTTTCCTGATATTCTTCCAGCTCCCCCTCAGTGGGATTTACAATTACTTCGCCTGTCCTTCCATCCACAATAAGGAGGTCCCCATCCTTTACCATCTTCAGTACGCCAGGGAGCCCTACCACGGCAGGTATCTCCAGGGATTGTGCCACTATGGCTGTGTGTCCGGTCCTACCACCCAGCTCTGTGACAAAGCCCATCACCTTGCTGATATCCAATTCCGTAGTGTCCAGGGGGGAGAGTTCCCTTGCCACTATGATCACCCTCCTTGTGGCAGGCTGTATCAAATTGTTTGGCATGCATTCGTCATTGTCATAGGATAGGGTCCTAAGTAACCGTTCCACCACTGTCTCTATGTCTTCTATCCTGCTCCTGATATAGGGGTCCTCTATCTCCTGGAATACGCTTCTGATGCTCTCAACGGATTTTTTTAGTGCCCACTCTGCATTCACATGCTCTTGCTCTATTATGCGAATGGTATTCTCAACGATGGCCTTGTCCTTTAGAATCATGAGATAGGTTCCAAAAAGATAGGCATCGTTTCCAAATATCTCTGAGTATTTGTTTTTCAGATCCTTAAAATGCCTTTCTGTTTGTTCTAATGCCCTTTCAAACCTCTTTAACTCCCTCTCAACTCCCTGGGGATCCAGTATATACTGGTAGTATACTTTTACTTTGGGAGAATCTATGACGTGGGCCTTCCCTATACTTATTCCCTCAGAGGCCGGGAGACCCATTAGATGTGTCCCCTTTTCACTCATCACACCTCTCCAAACCTGGACTTAAAAAGCCTGCTCATGGCATCTATTAGCTTATCTGAATCCTCCCCCACTGCCCTCAACTCCAGCTCAGAGCCTGCATTTGCACCTAGGCTCAAAACAGATAAGAGATTTTTCCCATCCACTTCCCTCCCGTTCAGGGAGATATAGAAGGCAGAACCAAATCCCAAAGCAGTCTGCACTATCTGGGCAGCTACGCGTGCATGGATCCCGTATCTGTTCAATACCCTTACCTTTTTGACCCTTTCCACCCTGGGATCCTAACCAAATCTAATTACCTTTTCTTCCCTCAACAATAAGGGTTATCTCGCCCTTTAGCTCATGCTCATTGAGATACCCTTCTAAGCCCTTGAGGTCCAATAACTTAACCTCCTCAAAGAGCTTTGAGGCCTCCCTCACCATAACCACGTTTCTATTCCCTAAGATCATCAGTAGGTCTTTTATGGTCCCTGAGATCCTATGGCACGACTCGAAGATCAGAATAGGCCTTTTTTGCTCCTTAAACTCCTCAATCTCCTTTCTTCTCCTACTACTCTTGGGCGAGAGAAACCCCAGAAAGACAAAACCATCAGAGGGCATACCCGACACAGAATAGGCGGCAGTCAGTGCAGAGGGGCCTGGTATGGGAGAGACCTGGATGCCCGATCTAAGAGCCTCCCTTACAAGCCAATTTCCCGGATCGGATATGCCTGGAGAGCCTGCGCTGGAGACATATGCTATATTATAGCCACGGGAAAGCATCTCAATCCAGTGGGAGATGTTCTTTTTTTTGGCATGCTGGTTGAGCTTATGTACAGGGGTTCTTATGTCATATGCCTTAAGTAAGGGCCTTGTATTGAGGGGGGACTCGGCAAGTATCAGATCCACAGATTTCAGCACCTCCAATGCCCTGAGGGTGATGTCCTTCAAATTACCTATTGGTGTCGACACAATGTACAAGATCCCCTTCTGAGACACAGGGACACCTCAAGGATATTGTAGTTCAAAGGCGTCTCGGACCAGCTCAAAACCATCCTTCTCCACCCCTTTTATGATGGCAACCACATCAAAGCGCGCCTTCTTGCCCAAAAGATCCCTGCTCTTTAGGTAGAATAAGGCTGCCTTGGAGATCTGCCTCTGCTTTCTTAAATCTACTGCCTCTTTTGCATAGCCGGTTCCACGGGAGGACCTTGTCTTGATCTCCACAAAGACAATGGTATCCTTCTCCTTTGCCACCACATCCACTTCCCCAAGGGGACACCTGTAATTCCTCTCAAGGATCTTATATCCTTGCCCCTCTAAGAATTTGCAGGCCAGCTCTTCCCCTTGGAGGGCTAATCTCTTTCTCCTCTCCGAAATCGGAAACTCCCTTAAAGGTGCGCCTGTGGATTTCAGACGGTCCTCTTTCCCTCAAAGCCTTTAGGTGGTCCCTTGTCCCATAGCCCTTGTGCCTTTCAAATCCATAGCCGGGGTAGGTGGTTGCAAAGCCATTCATGATTCGATCCCTATAGACCTTTGCCACAATGGATGCGGAGGCAATGCTCAAGGACCTCTTGTCTCCCTTTATTATCCCCTGCTGTGGAAGAGATAGGGGTAAACTTATGGGACCATCTATGAGCAACAGGTCGGGAGCGGGTGAAAGTCCTTTCACTGCCAGGAGCATTGCCTCTATGGTGGCATTTAGGATGTTTTTCCTGTCTATCTCCAAAGCTCCCACCACACCAACAGAGACAGATAGGGCCTCATTTATTATCCTCTCAAATAAGCCCTCCCTTTGCTTGGGGCTTAGCTCCTTTGAGTCATTTACACCAGAAACGGGGTTATCGCCCCTTAGTATCACTGCAGCTGCCACCACAGGCCCTGCCAGACAGCCACGACCCGCTTCATCTATCCCTGCAATCCTCCCATAGCCCTTCCTTTTGAACATCTCTTCAAAAAAACTAAGATCTCTGGCCATTATAAATCCCTTAGGAAGCCTGGCCATGGGGAGAATTAAAACCCCCTTTGGTCCCTCTTTTCCTTTATCCTGGCGGCCTTTCCTTTCAGTTCCCTTAGATAATAGAGTTTTGCCCTCCTTACATCCCCACGCTTTATCACTTCAACACTCTCAATGAGGGGTGAGTGGATGGGAAATGTCCTTTCCACTCCAATCCCGTAAGAGACCTTCCTCACCGTGAAGGTGGCATTGGTATTTTTCCCCCTCTTCCTGATGACAACACCCTCAAAGGCCTGAAGTCTCTCCTTTTCCCCTTCAATGATCCTCACATGGACGCGCACTGTATCCCCTGGTCTAAATTCTGGGATATCTGTCCGCATCTGTTCCCGTTCCAAGTATTCTAAGACATCCATATGGACACCTCCTTACCCTCTTCTATTTATGAGCCTATCCAGAATGATGGCCGAAGCAGTCCTCACGGAAAGGTGGTTATAGTTAGCCACCCCGAAAATAGGTTCCAGAAGTCCATAGGACCTCTGAATCACCTCCTCGTGTAGACCCCATGCCGTTCCAAACATCAATAGCACATTTTCCTTTGAGATCAAAGAGCTTACCTCTTCATATCTGAGCGTTGGCCTTTTTGGGGAGGCATCGGTTGCTATCATTATGACCCTCCCTTTGGTCTCCTCCTCTACTAAGGCCTCTGCCTCCTCCAAAGATCCTGTTACCACGAGTCGCTCAAATGCCAATTTTCTTAAGGGATTATAAGTTGCGCCATATCCCTTCACCCAGTGATGGATTATCTCTTGGGCAATCCTGCGCTGATCCTCCAGGGGGTTTACTATAAAACAGGTCCTTACCCCATAGGTCACAGAGAGCCTTCCCATGTCATGGAGATCCAGGGGCGTGATCTGGGCACATATGGTATTTTTGTTTCTGTCATATACGGGATAATGTAAAAGGGCCGTAAATAGTGCCACCTATTCCCCCTGTTGGGAGTATCGTTCCATAAGCTCCATATCCCTTTTGGTCAAAAGGAGCCTCTCAAACAGATCTGGTCTTCTTGCCTTGGTCCTCAAAAGGGCCTGGGCCCTTCTCCATTCCTCTATCTCTTTGTGGTTCCCCCTTAACAACACCTCCGGCACCCCTAATCCCATAAAGGTCCTGGGCCTTGTATATTGGGGATACTCCAAAAGCCCTTCTTTGAAGGATTCCTCCGCCGAGGAGGCCTCATCCCCCAAGACACCAGGCAGAAGCCTTGTAACGGCATCTATGATGACCATGGCAGGGATCTCTCCACCTGAGAGGACATAGTCTCCTATGGAGACCTCCCTGGCACCAGAGAGCTCCACTATACGCTGATCAATCCCCTCATATCTTCCACAGACTATAACAAGCTGATCGAACTTTAGAAAAGAGCTTGCCATATTCTGGCTGAAGATCTCTCCAGCAGGGCTCATTATCAGTAGCAAGGACCTCTTCTCCCTCTCTATGGATTCTATTGCCCTCATGAGAGGAGGGGCCATCATCACCATGCCAGGTCCACCCCCATAGGGCCTGTCATCCACACTTCTGTGCACACCCTCACCAAATTCCCTGAGCCATATGAGATTTACCACCAGGAGCCCTGCCTTCACGGCCCTCCCCACCATCCCCACATCCAAGAAAGGGGAGAAGAGCTCTGGGAAAAGGGTTATGACATCACATCTCATTTATATCCAATAGACCCTCCATGGGAGATATGATTATCAGGCCCTTTTGGGGGTTTATCTCCTCCACTATACCCTCTACCATGGGTATGTAGTAGGACCTTTTCCCTTGCCGGATGACAAGGATGTCGTGGGCAGGGGTCCTCATAATCTCTGAGACCTCTCCCAGGCCCTTGCCTTGAGGATCAAAGGCCTTTAGACCTATGAGTTCAAACCAGAAGTATTCATCCTCCTCTCTTGAGAGGGCCTCTATCTTTACAAAGATCTCGTGGCCCTTAAGGGTCTCTGCCTGGCTTCTGGTGTCAATACCCCTAAATTTTATTATTGCTTGTGATTTGTAGGGTCTTATCCCTTCCACTTCTTGTTCCTCTAAGGAGTTCCGGGCCAAGTATACCTTTTGGCAGCGTTCAAAGGCAGTTAAATTTTCGGCAAAAGACAAAATCCTGAGCCACCCTTTTATTCCATGGGGCTTCAGGATCTTGCCTAAGTATACAAAGCCTTTTGGGGCTTCTCTCTGCAACTACTCTATGATTTCCAGGACAGACCTCTTGTTTATCTTTGTGGATGCGGCACTTAGAATGGTCCTCATGGCCCTGGCAGTCCTGCCCTGTTTCCCTATGACCTTCCCCAAGTCCTCCTTTGCTACCTTTAGCTCTATTACAGAGGTCTGCTCCCCTTCTATCTCGTTAACCACCACCTCTTCAGGTTTGTCAACTAGTGCCTTTGCAATATACTCAATCAGCTCCTTCATCATAGCACTCACCTCCGTGGGAACTTTAGAGTTTCATCAACCAAGGGCCTGGGCCTTCTCTAAAAGCCCCGTCTTTTTTAAGATGGATCCCACTGTCTCTGTGGGTTGAGCCCCCTTTTCAAGCCAATATAGAACTCTATCCTCCTTCAGCCTAACTGTGGCGGGGTCTGTTTTGGGGTCATAGAAACCCAAAATTTCCAAAAACCTTCCATCGCGCTTGGCCTCCTTATGAGCAGCCACGATCCTAAAAAACGGCCTCTTTTTGGCGCCCATCCTCATTAGTCTCAACCTTACTGGCATCTACACTCTCACCCCCAAAGTTAGAGATTTTATTTCAAGAGATTGTACAATTTAGAATAACCTTTTTTGCTGACCTCTTCCATAATTTTTTTTGTCTCCTGGAAGTTTTTTAGTAGCCTGTTTACCTCTTGGACCGTAGTCCCTGAGCCCTTTGCTATCCTCCTCTTCCTACTTCCGTTTATGATCTTGAAGTTTTTCCTCTCCTCTCTGGTCATGGAACATATGATTGCCTCTATCCTCTTTAATTCCTTCTCGTCTGGTCTTATGTCCCTGAGCTTTTGTTTAAAACCCATCCCCGGGATCATGGAGAGTATCTGCTCTAAGGAGCCCATCTTCTTGATCTGCCTTATGTGCTTAAGGAAGTCTTCTAAGTCATACTTCTGCTTCATGAGTTTTTTTTGGAGTTCCTTGGCCTGCTTTTCGTCAAAGGCCTCTTGTGCCTTTTCTATGAGGGTAAGTACATCCCCCATCCCAAGGATCTGGGATGCCATCCTTTCGGGATAAAAGACCTCCAAGGCGTCCAGCTTTTCTCCTACCCCCACGAATTTTATGGGTGCACCTGTCACTGCCTTGACCGAAAGTGCTGCTCCACCCCTTGCATCCCCCTCTGTTTTGGTGAGGATTACGCCAGTGATACCTACCCTCTGGTGGAATTCCCGGGCCACGTTCACCGCATCTTGACCCGTCATGGCATCGGCCACAAGGAGCACCTCCTTGGGAGAGACCAGGGATTTGATCTCTACCAGTTCTTGGACCAGGGGTTCGTCTATGTGGAGCCTTCCGGCCGTATCCAAAAGCACGGTATCCTTGCCCTGGGCCATGGCCTTTTCAGTGGCATCCACACATATCCTTACCGGGTCACCCTTCGGATCCGATGGATAGACGTCCACATTTATCTGACTCCCCAGCTTTCTGAGCTGTTCTATGGCAGCGGGTCTTCTTATATCCGCTGGTACCAAATAGGGTCTTCTCCCCTTCCTCCTTAGGTAGAGGGCCAATTTTGCAGCAGTGGTTGTCTTGCCTGAACCCTGAAGACCAATGAGCATGATTACATGGGGAGGCCTTCCCGAGAGATTCAGGGCCATGTCTTTATCCCCCATCAAGGATATCAATTCGTCCCTCACGATTTTGATAAACTGTTGCCCAGGGGTTAGGCTCTCTAATACCTCCTGCCCCACTGCCTTTTCCTGGACCTTCTGGATGAAATCCTTGACTACTTTATAGTTTACATCTGCCTCCAATAGGGCAAGCCTTACCTCCCTTAGGGCCTCCTTTATATTCTCCTCTGTGAGCTTGCCCCTTCCTGTTACCTTTCTAAATATATTCGATAGCTTGTCCGTAAGGTTTTCAAACATTTAGGCACCTCCCCTGATGTCTCCAAAGATTAATCACCAGGCCGCCAGATAGTCAAGGTAAGGGGAGCTATTTTAGGTCTTAGTCCTTCTCATACGAAGCAGGAATCCTATATATGTGATCAAAGGGTGAAAGATCAAAAAGATTAGTAGGTGTAGAAAGAAGGTCCTAAAGGATACCTGGGCCACCCATGGGAGAAAGATCCAGATCCCAAATACCATATCCACCTGATCCAGAAAAAAGAATAGGATACCTGTCCCCCCTTTGGGCCTCATGCCCGGTCTTATGGAAAGCTGCCTCTTAATGAAGCTATTGGGAAGCTCACCAATGGTCATACCAAGGCCCAAAAGGATCCCCACCTGGAGGAAATTCTCCGAGAGGTCCAAAAAGGGAAGGGTACTCCTAAAAAGGGGGCCTTGCAAAAGTCCACTTATATAGGCCCCCAATAAGGAAAATACCAGGTGAAATAAGGCCCCTCTCAGGGTCTTGTTTTCCCCAAAGAGCCTCTTTCCCCTAAAGGAGAGACCAAAATCCAAGGGGATCTTGGTCTGGGGGAAGAGATCATATCTTAGGGCCAACCCATGGGCCAGGGCCACTATTCCCATGGGTAGGGATATGAGGAGCAGAAAGAGGAATTCGTCTACGACTGAAAGCAGCCTCAGCTTACTCCAAGGAAATGGGAATAGGCATGTTTTGCCACCCATTGGAGGGAATATAAAAAGGATTTTGTATAGTGATAGACCTGGAAATTGCAGGTGCTAAGGCATCTTTTGGAGCAGGTCTTCTTCAATTCTTCCAATCTTTCCCTGTTGAATCGAGGACCGTCATAGATATTTCCCCAGTCTTCCTCGCTCCCATACATCTCGAAGCAGGGGGCAAAGGAACCATCCAGCCTAATTACCATGGAGAGTGTTCCAGCTCGACAGGGCCAAGGCCTCAGGTTTCCCCTGATAAACTCCTTCATCATCCTTAGGTGCTCCACAGAGTTTACCATTGTATAACCGGATCGGTTCTTCTCTATCAACCAATCCACCAGTTTGTCTATCTCCTCAAACTCTTGTGGGGTGATCCACCAGCCGTCCTCGTGGTGTTCAAATCCGTTATAGTCAATCAAGGGGGGTTCATTTATGTGATAATCTGTGGCAATACCCCTTTTATGCGCTATCTCTGTGAGTTCCTTGACATCGGGAATATTTCTCTGGGTAATGTTTATATTGAAGAAGGTGATGTAGCCATATTGGGGCTCCTTGGCCAAGAGGAGCTCAAATTGGTCCTGTATCCTGGATAAGGCCTTTGGAAGACCTTCCTTGGGCTCCACCACATCCACCGCCAGATTCACCGTAGCTATTCCGGCACGACCTATGGCATCGATGAATTCCTCGTCCAAGAGGAGACCATTGGTGGGCAGATACACAAAAAACCCTTTGGATGTGGCATATTCTGTGAGCTCCACGATGAAATCTTTCCTTACCAAAGGCTCACCACCCATGTATGCAAGGACCTTACATCCCACTGAGTCCAGCCAATCCACCACCCTTTTTCCTGTTTCCATACTCATCCCGGGGATCCTTTTGCCCCTACTGTAGCAATAGTGACATTCCATATTACAGTTCAGATCTGTATAGACATAGGCCAAGACTGGTCTAAATTCAGAGGGTCTCAGTTTTGCCCTGATATAAGGCATAAGCCAGGATCTAAAGCCCCTTGTGAAATTATTGGCGTGATACAGTTTCCCTTTTCTCTTCCCATCGCTGGGCATACCTTTCAAAAGATCCCTCTGTTGCATCGTCTACCTCCTTTGGCTCAGAGGTTAGGAATGCTTTAAGCTAAGACATCTTTCCCTTTACCGATTCCACCTTCTTCCTGATACCGTCTTGCCTCCCTTTTCTAGAGTCCCCTTTTATGCTCCAGTAGACCCTATTGGAGTCAGATAAAAGGGCCTTTATACAAGAGACGGCCACTTCCATCACCTCATCCAGATCCCCTTCTATGGAGGTCCCCATTGGACCCACTTGAAAAGGAAGGCCACTCTCTTTTATGATCCTTACTGCCCTTGCCACATAGGGGCTCACTGATTCCCCTTTGTCCATGGGAAAGAGAGAGAGCTCTATTATGGTGCTCATCTTAGTAAGTACGCTCCGTCTTAGTCCCTTCGCAGACCTCCTTTATCTGGTCCTTTACAAGCCTTCCATCCTGGTAGATCTTTTCATGTACCTTGTGGCACTTGGTCTGCTGGTTATAGCTCAGTGGCTGTGCCTCTACCCTCTGCCAACCATCCTGGGACTCGTAAACAACAGGCCTGCCGCTGGAAGCTGCCTCCCTTGATGCCCTGGCGGCAATCTCAGAGGTGGCGCCCCCAATGACTGCGCCCATGGCACCTCCTATCATGGCCCCCCTCCAGCGATTGTTCTTATCTATGAGGGCACCCGCTACTGCCCCCACTGCTCCGCCAATGCTCGCCCCCTCATAGGTCCTCTGGGTTGTAACACATCCTGGCCCTAGTGTCCCAACACAGAGTAGGGAAAAAACTGTTAGAGATATCAGAAGTACCTTCATGTCCACCTCCTATTATGAATTGCTTAAATAGAAGATATGCGATATCATCTGGGAAAGTCAAGGCTGATAAAAGTAGAGGGGTATCATGATGTGTACAATTATGCCCAAAGGTGAAAAGATAAGACAGGCAGTAAGGTGGATCTCAGAGGAATTAAAGATGGATGAAAGTCTGGATCTATCAAAGTTGATCGAAAAAGCTGCTTATAAGTTCAACCTTTCTCCTAAAGAGGAAGAAGAGCTCAAGGCCTTTTATGCCCAAACTTAGGGAAACAGAAGTTCAACCTTGCCAAGAGATAGGTATATAGGCAGAGCAAAATTCCACCAAATGTAATCGGTAGCCAATATCCCCTTTTGGGATATTCCCTAAGACCCACCTCTATAGAGGTTATGGCGACCGTTCCCACAATTGCTCCTATGGTGAGGCAAATAAGTATAGACACAATTCTTATGAGGATCATGAACCCAAGAGAGCTTTTTCTATTGCTTCCACATGTTGTTTTAGGGTGTGATTATTGGACATGTCTCTTTCCAGGGCCTCGAGACCATGGAGTACCGTAGAGTGGGCCCTCTTAATATACGTGGATATTTCTTTTATAGACTGATTACAGTGTTTCCTGCACAGATAAGCAAACACATTCCTACTTAATACGAGATTTTTTTTCTTAGACTTTGATCTGAGATCTTCCGGAGTGACATTGAAATATTTGCATACTACTTTTTCTGCCACAACTGGGGTAAGGGCCGAGGCTTTAGCTAAAAGTTTGTTTAATGCTTCCAATACCAGATTTTGACTTATCTTTTCTTCTGTGAGTTCAAATCTTGCTTTGAGGTATTTTAATATGCATTCAATTACCCTTACGTCATTTTTTACATAGGAAGCAATTGTTGTTGAAATATCCTTTGTTATTGGTAGTCCCAGCTGTTTTGCCTTAAGTTGTACTATTCTATATCGTGTATCAAAATCAGGTTCTTCTATGGATGCAATAAGCGACAAGGCTAATCTTGACTTAAATTCATTGTTCAAATCTGGTATGTCTTTTGGAGGCAAACAGCTTGTAATCACAATAGTCTTTTTTTCATTAATGAGCCTTTCCATAGTGTGGCTAAATTCTACTTGGGTCCTTTTTTTTCCGCTTAGGAAGTGCAATTCTTCCATCAGCAATATGTCACAATCTTTCCTGAAGGTTTCTTTGAATTCCTCTGCCCTGTTCTGTTTTATACTTTTGACCAGCTGAGATGTAAATTCCTCTGCAGTCACATATCTTACCCTGAGCTCTGGCCTTTTTTGGTGGAGGTAATTCAATATCGCTTTTGTAAGATGGGTCTTGCCAAGACCTGGATAGGAGAGCATGAGAAGGATCTTGTAGTCCCTGAAGGAGAGATCTGCTACTGCCCTTGAGGCAAAGTAGGCGAACTGGTTAGAGGCTCCCACTACAAAGTTTTCAAAGGTATAGGCCGGATCCTCAGGTAGGGCATTGGGGAGCAGGGGTCTGTGGGAGAGCTGGGTAGAAGGGGTATGGGTCTCCATCCCCTTGTCTTCCCCTCTTTCAACGACCTCCAAGACCAACTCTACCTCCTCCATCCCAAATTCCTTAAATTTGTGCTGCAGGAACATGAGATAGTTTTTTAGGATCCAATCCCTGGAAAACTTATTGGGACATCCCAGTATCAGTCTGTTTTGCTCCTCGGCTACGACCTTTAGGGGCTTTATCCAGAGCTGATAGCTGTTTTCAGGGATCTCCCCTCTAATCCCAAGCTTTATCTCATCCCAATCAAATTTCATATCTGTCTCCACTAATGGCTAAGGGTTAACACGCTTGGGTGACTGGCCAGAGTAAGGGGCTTATAGGCCTTCTGGGTCCTTTTAGTCAAAGGCAGATTTTCCTTTTTCTAAACTTAGCTGTTTCTTATTTTTTGACCTCAAAACCCCCCTTTGGGGTGCCGAGAAATGCCCTATCTGGGCCCTTTTATAGACAGGACAAGGGATTGGGCTTTTTGAAAAATTACGTGATTTCAAATAGTTGTCTTTGGGATAAAAGAGTGTACTAATAGGTCCCAAAATTCGTTTCTTGAAATTTCTTAACCGTTCTTTTATTTGCTAATTGTTTTGGCCTTATGGGCCTTATATTTTTCAAGAGGGGTATGATGAAGAGGAAGATCTTAATACTTGCAGGGGGTTGGAGCAGGGAGAGGGAGGTCTCCCTGAAAAGCGGAAGAGGTGTCTATGAGAATCTTCCCAGGGAGCGCTTCGACGTAGACCTATACGATCCCAGGGAGAATCCCCTGGGCCTCTTGGAGAGGATTATGGGGGTGGATCTGGTGATCAACATGCTCCATGGAAAAAAGGGGGAAGACGGCTCAATGCAAGGGCTTTTGGAGATAGCAGGGGTAAGGTACCTGGGAAGTGGGGTCTTGGGTAGTGCCCTTGCGATGAATAAATATATGAGCAAGATCCTGTTTTCCCAGGCCGGTCTAAAGGTCCCAAAGGGGGTCTTGGTGGAGAGCTTGGGAGAGATAGAGAAACTGAAGGACCTTGGCCTTCCCCTGATAGTAAAACCGGTGGATGAAGGGTCCAGCTTTGGGTTAAGGCTATGCAGGGGTCTTAAGGACTTAGACCATGCATTGAAAGAAGGTATCTTAGGGGGCTATAGGATGCTTGTGGAGGAATACATAGAGGGGAAGGAGCTCACCTGCTGTGTGATAGGAAATAGGGTCCTTGAGGCCTTACCCATAGTGGAGATTGTGCCGCTATATTCAGAGGTCTTTGACTTCAGCTCCAAATATGAAGAGGGGAAGACATTGGAGGTCTGCCCTGCAAGGATAGATCCAAAACTGGCAAAGAAGGCCCAGGAGATTGGAATTGCTGCACACAGGGCCCTGGGGTTGAGGAATTTTAGCAGGACTGACATGATACTCAGGGGAAACGAGATATTTGTACTGGAAACAAATACACTCCCTGGCATGACACCCACGAGCCTCTTCCCGTTGGCTGCAAGGGCAAAGGGCTGGAGTATGTCTGAGCTTTTGACCAGATTGGTGGATTTGGCCCTGGAAGAGGCCTAACATATCCTGGGAAGCTGAATCCCCTTGAGTATAGGTATTATCCTTTTGCCCCCTATTTTGGTCTTCAGTAAGACCTTCTCCTTAGGGGCTTCCAATACCTCTCCTATGATCTTAGAATCCTTTCCTAAAGGATGTCTCCTCATCACCTCCACGATCTCATCTGCCTTTGACCTTTCCACTATGGCCACAAGCTTACCTTCATTGGCAAGGTAGAGGGGATCCAACCCCAGAAGTTCCGAGAGGCCCAGCACCTCTTGGTGGAAGGGTATCTCCCTTTCCCAGATCTCTATCCCCACGCAAGAGGATGTGGCCATCTCGTTGAGGGTTGTGGCAAGACCTCCCCTTGTGGGGTCCTTTAAGGCCCTGATATGGAATTTCAAATCCCCCAGTTCCCTCAGCAGAAGGGAGAGGGGTGCAGTGTCACTCTTGATCTGGGATTCTATCCCGAGCTCCTCCCTTGAAGCCAAAATTGCCATACCATGATCCCCTATAGTCCCATTTACCACCACAAGGTCCCCAGGCCTTGCATTACTGATCCCGAAGTTTAGTTTGGGGGGAATTAGGCCTACCCCTGAGGTGGTGATATATACCTTATCTGCCTCTCCTTTCTTTACCACCTTTGTATCCCCTGTCACCACGAGTACCCCTGCGTGGTGGGCCGCCCCTTTTACGGATTCTAAGATCTTTTCCAGTTCCGCCAAAGGGAGGCCCTCCTCCAAGATAAGGCCCAGACTCAGATATAGAGGCTCTGCACCTTGCATAGCAAGGTCGTTCACCGTTCCATAAACGGCCAGACTTCCTATGTCCCCGCCTGGGAAAAATATGGGACTTACCACATAGCAGTCCAATGTAAAGGCAATACGGAGATCTTGGCCCAAGAACAATTCTGCGCTGTCATCTAAGGGTTCTAGGTAGGGATTACCAAGTTTGGAGAGGATCCATCTCTGGATAAATTCCATGGTCTTCGCCCCTCCGCTGCCGTGTTCCAGGGTAATAAACTGCTCTCTCATAGGGATGGTCTCCATCTCTTCTTCCCCTTTGCAAGTGAAAAAATTCTTTTACCGCCTTCCTTTATGTGCTAAAGGATTCATTGACATATTCCATTTTCAGGGTCCATCTAATAGTGAAGCCAGGGCGGTGTCAACTTTGGATCTTTCATCGAAGCTTCAGGGAGGGTTCATGCCAAAGGTCAGTGTAAGGTTTTTACCAATGGGGTTATCTGTTGAGGTGGAGAAGGGGGCTTCTATAATCGAGGCGGCCCAGAAGGGTGGAGTTTATATCAACAACCTCTGTGGTGGACAAGGGGTCTGCGGTGAATGTAAGGTCCTCCTAAAAAGTGGTAAGGTGGAGGGCCTAGCCAGGAGCCGGGAACTTTTAGGGGAAGAAGAGGTAGAAAAAGGCTATGTGCTTGCCTGTCAAACTATTCCAGAGGAGGATGTAACCGTTGAGGTGCCCCTTGAGGCCACCGGTGAGGGTGCCCAGATCATGTTGGAGTCAGAGGAGGAGGCCCAGAAGGACCTTGGAAAGCCACTGGTTCAAAAACTGTTCCTGGAGCTGTTTCCTCCCACTGCCGATGACAACATTGCGGATGCTGAGAGGGTCTTTAGGGAGCTTAGGAAGAAATTGGGGTGGAGGGGATATAAGCTGGAGTTGGATTGTCTAAAGGGTCTCCCCTATATCCTGAGGGAGAACGACTGGAAGGTTACCAGTGTCCTTTTAAAGGAGTTCGAGGAGTACCGGATACTCTGTATAGAGCCAGGTAACACTACCCACAAAAACCTCGGGCTTGCCGTGGACGTGGGGACCACCACAGTGGTGGCACAGTTGGTGGATCTCTGGTCCAAGAAGATCATAGATGTGGAAGGGAAACTCAATTCCCAGGGGAGTTATGGAGAAGACGTGATATCCAGGCTCATATATGCCTGCTCCAAGGGCGGTATTGAGCCCCTTCAGTCCTCTGTGGTAAAGGACATAAATGAGCTTATAGAGACCCTCTGCGGGAGAAACACTATCAAGCCTGAAGAGATCTGGTCTGTGGTGGCAGCAGGCAATACCACCATGAGCCACCTCCTTTTGGGGATACATCCCTGTGCCATAAGACTCGACCCATATGTCCCGGCGGCTTATTCCTATCCCATTCCCAAGGCAAGGGAAGTGGGCATAAGGGTGAATCCTCATGCCCCTCTGGTGGTGGTACCATCTGTAGCATCTTATGTGGGAGGGGACATTGTGGCAGGGGTCTTGGCCTGTAAGATATATGAAAGGGAAGGGGTAAGTGCCTTAATAGATATAGGAACCAACGGTGAGATCGTGCTCGGAAACAAGGACTGGCTTGTGTGCTGTTCAGCCTCTGCAGGCCCTGCCTTTGAAGGCGGGGGTATTAGCTGTGGTATGCGTGCCACCCAGGGCGCAATAGAAAAGGTGAAGATAGAGGGCAGTGATGTGGTGGTAAGCACCATAGGAAATCAGAGGCCAAAGGGTATATGCGGATCAGGCCTGATAGATGCCATATACGAACTTATGAAAAACAGGATCATAGGGAAAGATGGGAAGTTTGACAGGTCCAGAAATGACAGAAGGCTCACCTATGAGGATGACATACCGCAATACATCCTTGTTTTTGGAGAGGAGAGTGCCACAAACAGACCCATTGTGATTACAGAGACAGATATAGATAGCCTTATTAAGTCCAAGGGAGCAGTCTTTGCCGCCCTAAAATGTCTTATAGACTATGTGGGGCTCAGCTTTGAGTTCATAGAGGACCTTTTCGTGGCGGGTGGCTTTGGAAATTACATAGATCCCAAAAAGGCCATTGGGATCGGACTTCTCCCGGATATACCCATAGAAAAGATAAAGTACGTAGGAAACACCTCCCTAAAGGGCGCAAGGCTTTGTCTCATGTCACATCTGGAGTTTGAGAGGGCCTTAAATATCAGTAGGTCCATGACCAATATAGAGCTCTCCGTCTACCCGCCCTTTATGAATGAGTATGTGGCAGCCCTGTTTTTGCCCCATACAGAGATGAGGCTCTTCCCCTCTGTCAACTTTTAGAAATGGGGGTCTTGCTCTCAGATGCCCATGTGGACCTCCCTTATCTCCTAAGGGAGAAGAGATTTACTGGCCCTTGGAGGGGCCTCAAAGAGGGTGACCTTACCCTTGAAGAGGCAGGAAGGGCAGGGCTTGTTTTCTTTATCTCTGCCATATACCTGGAGGACAGATACAATGGTCCCCTAAGCCTCCTACATTTTCGTGATACGTTAAGGTATCTGGATTCCATAAAGGAAGATACCTTCCTCGTCAGGGACGCAGCTTCTATAGAACCAGAGGAAGGGAAGATCAAAACCCTCTTTTCCATAGAAAATGCCGACTTTTTGTGTGATGAGATGGGGCTAGTGGAAAAACTGCGGGAAAAGGGGATCTTTGTCCTTGGCCTCACTCACTGTGGGCCTAATAGGCTTGCAGAGGGGAACCTTGTCCTTTATGGAGATGGGATAAAGAGGGATGGGAGATCTGTACTGAAAGGGATGGAGGGGGAAGGTCTGATACTGGATTTGGCCCACCTAAACGAAAGGTCCTTTTATCAGGCCTTAGATCTCTTTAGAGGCCCCTTGATGGCAAGCCATACAGGGATAAGGGAGATATATGATATACCCAGAAACATAACCCTGGCCCAGGCAAGAGAGGTGATGGAGAGGGGAGGGGTCGTGGGGATCTCCATAAATCCGGAGCTCCTCTGGGAAGGAGGGTGTATTCCCATGGAGAGGCTTTATGCGAGCATAGATATCCTGGTTCAGGCCTTTGGCCCAGAGAGGGTCTGTCTTGGCTCCGACGTATGTGGGTTTCAAGGGCAGGGTTTTTCTTATTCCGATACAGTCTCTTCCCTTAAAGAGACCCTCCTGGATAAGGGATATGGGCCTGCCACTTATGAGATATTGGGCGGAAATCTTATCAGATTCTTGAAGGAATCCTTACCAAAGGCTTAGATAATGGCATATCCCAGGGGAGGTAGAACGAGTTGAGGGGGATCTAATAGATGGAGATTTCCTTTAAGGACATAGAAGCCTTGCTGTTTCCCCGGTCTGTGGCAGTGATAGGTGCCACAAACTACTTTGGAAAGTGGGGTCAGCTGATTACCAGCAACATAGTGGCAGGGAATTTTAGGGGTCCGATATATCCGATAAACCCCCACAAAGAATACCTCTTTGGGCTTAAATGCTACAAGAGCATCTTAGAGGTCCCTGATAAGGTAGACCTGGTTTTTGTTACAATACCTGCCCAGAGGGTGATGGAGGTCCTCAAAGAGTGCGCCCAAAAGAGGGTAAAGTCCATTCTGATGATTACAAGTGGCTTCGGTGAGACAGGTGAAGAGGGAAAGAGGCTTCAGAGGGAGATGGTAGAATTCTTGGAGAGGGAGGGGATCCTGCTCGTGGGGCCCAACACCATGGGGCTCATATCCCCTTACGCAGACTTATATGCCACAGGCCCCCATACCAGGCCCAAAAAGGGAGATGTGGCCTTTGTCTCCCAGTCAGGGAATTTGGGGAATCAGCTGGTCTTTTGGGCCACACAGCAGGGGATAGGGATTTCCATGTTTGTGGGTTCTGGGAACGAGGGGATGGCTACCTATAGGGATTTCTTATTATATCTGGAAAGGGATCCCAGGACCAGGATCATAGTCCTCTATTTGGAGGAAATAGGGGATGGTAGGGATCTTGTATCTATGGCAAAGAGGATTACCCAAGAGAAACCCATCTTGCTCCTCAAGGGAGGGAGGACAAAAGCAGGCGGAAAGGCGGCTGCGACCCATACCGGTGCCGTGGCAGGGGAAAACAGGGTCTTTAGGGGGGCCTTAAGACAGGCAGGTATAATAGAGGTCTCGATCCCTTCTGAGCTATTGGAACTATCCGCAGCCTTTTCTTCGGTACCCCTGCCTAAGGGTAACAGGATAGGGATAGTGACCCTTGGGGGAGGTTGGGGAGTGGTGACCTCTGACCTCTGCGAGGAAATGGGTCTTTTGGTCCCCGAGATACCAGAGGAGATTGTCCGGACAATAGGCAGATACCTCCCAGACTTCTGGAGCAAGTCAAATCCTGTGGACCTGGTAGGTACAAGGGATCCCAACGCACCCCTAGTGGCAGTGGAAGAGCTCTTAAGATGGGAGGGTATAGATGCGGTGATCGTCCTGGGGATTGTAGGGAGAAAGGATGTGGTGGATCTCTTGGTGGATTCTGCCAAAAGGATAGATCCCGATACACCACCTGAGTTCTTAAAGAGGGTAGATGAGTTTGCCCAAAACTACGAGGCCTCCTTTGCCTTACGTATGGTGGAGTTCATGGAGGCATACGAAAAGCCTGTGATAGGTGTCTCCCTTACCACCTCAGGGGAAAAGATCGTAAGGGAGTTTGAGGGGAAGAGATACAGGGGGGTCTTTTACCAGAGCCCAGAGCAGGCGGTAAGAAGCCTCAAAAGGATGCTGGAATACAAAGAGAGGAGGACTTAGTCTAAGCCCTTGTAGCCTATATCTTTTCTAAAGTAGCATCCATCCCAATCTATCCCAGCTACCCTCTCATAGGCCCTTCTCTGGGCCTCTTTTAGGTCCTCCCCAAGGGCAGTCACGCAAAGGACCCTTCCGCCATCCGTAAAGAGCTTCCCATCTTTAAGCTTTGTCCCTGAGTGGAAGATCTTGATATACTCCTCTTCAGCTCCTCCAAGGCCCTTTATCTCCATGCCTTTGGGATAGTCAAAGGGATAGCCCTTGGTTGC
>CALKZT010000058.1 GCA_938002815.1 uncultured bacterium | reverse complement strand
TGCCGAGACACACAGCATATCTGCCTTTATGTCCATTAGGGTGGAAGAGACCCCCTTCAGGTAAGCCTCTCTATCCCTCCCAGAAGGATTTAGGATCTTTACATGGGGATTCCCGGAAAATATGTTTACTGTCCCATCCCCAAAATGGAGGTCAAAGTCCAGTACAAAGAAATCTTGGAGCCTGTGGACCCTCATGAGATATTTTATGGCAACCGCTATGTTATTAAAATAGCAAAAGCCCCAGTACCCATCCATTGAGGCGTGGTGACCGGGAGGCCTTATGAGGCCGAAACAGGGTTCTTTGAGGCCTATCTCAGCTGCCTTTATGGCCCCACCTGCGGCCAGAAGTGAGATATCCATAAGCCCCTCTGATTTTACCTCTTCTATATGCCTTATGCTGTGGACTGCCTTAATGGATTCCAGGTCAGCAGGCTCACATTCTACGAGCTCCACCAGAGGCTCTATCTCCTGGAGGATGGATTCTATCCTTCCTGCCTCTGCTGCAGGATCCGAGGTGTAGACACTCAGAAATTCTCTATGAAAGACCACCTTCATCTTTTCCTCCTTTGGGTATTAGCGAGCGGTACCCGAAAAAAGGGGCCTCTTTACCATCCTTTTCTTTTTGCTTTCTTCTGAGTATACCACCACATCAGGGGGGAGCAAACTGAGAAATGGGGAGGGAGAAAGCACCCTCCTCTTTCCTCTGATCTCCCTTTGGCTGCAAGTAGTAATATAAAGCTCCTTCTTTGCCCTTGTGATCCCCACATAAAAGAGCCTCCTTTCTTCCAGGAGATCCTGTGTTCCGTAAAGGGAGAGTGGGAAAATCCCATCATCTAATCCCACCAAGAAGACCACATCCCACTCCAAACCCTTTGAGGCATGGACACTCATGAGGATTACCTTTTCCCCAAGTCCCTCTTTTAAGATGTTATAATCCTCGTATAGGAGAGCCTCCCAGAAGGAGAGAAAGTCTTTCCCTGATTCACGGGCCATATTTAATAAATGAGAGAGGATACCATTTTCATCTTCTCTGATACCTTTCTCGTCAAGGATCTTCTGTATTATCGATTCCACAGGTTCTGATCCTTTAAAATGGGGTGAAGAGTAAGATATGAACCTTTCCCTAAGTTCGCTGTAGACAACTTTTACCGGATATAGCTCCACAAATTTCCTTGAAGATATCCTAAGACAAGGTATCCCCATCCTCTTTAATTCACCTTCAATCGTAACACCAAACTCATTTAATCTATAAAGTATCCCTATGTCAGAGAGGCCTATATTAGAGGACTCAAGGCCTTGTCCCATCTCTTCCATGTGCATACCACCCAAAATACGTTTTATCTGTAGAGCAATCCAGGCCCCTTCTGATTGGGGGGAGTTGAAGGATCTGAT
This sequence comes from uncultured bacterium, assembly GCA_938002815.1. Classification (GTDB taxonomy): domain Bacteria; phylum Desulfobacterota; class DSM-4660; order Desulfatiglandales; family CALKZT01; genus CALKZT01. The sequence continues at coordinate 13,648 of CALKZT010000058.1, read as the reverse complement.
CAGAATCTTTTTGCCACCATTCCTTAAAGGAACTAGGCCGGATCCTTCGATTACTCTGTTTGCTGCATTTACTATTACATCCGATGACCTATAGTTCAGCCTTAATACAATGGTTTTATATCTTTGCACAATTTTAGAGAAGTCTTCAATGTTTTTATTAGATATCCCCCTAAACCCATAAATGGCCTGATTTTGGTCCCCTATAGCCCAAAGAGAGGCCCCGGAAAGGGTCAGGACCTGGGCGAGGATCTGGAGCTCCACAGGGCTTGTATCTTGAAATTCATCTACAAAGATATGTTTGTATCTCAAAAAGCGGGCTTTCGTCCTTTCGTCCCCATTTCTCAGGATATATAGGGAGAGCTCTTCCACAAATTCTGAGACCACCAACAGGGGAGAGATAATGGCCTTATCCATTAGCTCTTTGAGGTGGGGGGAATTTTCCGATAGCTTTGAGAAAGTGAGTAATCCTTCATGCCCCTCTATTTTGGATCTCTCCCTTAGTCTTTGAGCATCTTGTGGGTCCACGAGGGTAAAGTTAGGGCTCAGACCAAAAAGGCCTGCGGATTCCCTCAAGACAGAAAGGGCAAGGGAATGGAATGTCCTGATTTCAGGTAGGCATTCTGTATATGTTTTTAGCCTTTTTTCGAGCTCCGCCTTTGCCCTTCTGGTAAAGGTGAGGCATAGCATCTGAGAGGGATCTGCCCCATTCTTGAGGAGGTATAGGATCCTCATTACAAGGGTAAAGGTCTTTCCTGTGCCAGGGCCTGCCTGTATCAGAAGGTGTAAGGCCGAAGGAGCCTCTATGGCCTCCTTCTGCTCCGGGTTGGGGGAGGGACCCATGGCAGGTAGGGTAACGGATTTCCTTGTCTCTAATCGGTCCTCCTTCTTTTCCTCTTTCTCCTCCCTTGGGAAGGATGCCCTTAGAAAAAACGGCCCCTTTTTCTCCTTGAGGTCTCTTAGCTCTTCCCGTTCAAAGAGATATACCCTGCCATATTGTCCATCAAACCCAACCTCAAGCCTAACTTTTCCCTCCCTCATCCTCTGGATGGCCAATCTCAAAAGCCTTGTACCCACCCTTTCAATCTCATCCAGACTTGCCTCCATGAGCAGAGGGATCTCTGGCCCAAGGGAGGAGATCAGTTTCAGGTAATTTTCCTGTACCAACTTGGAGCCTGGGGAGGTTTCATATATTTCGGCCAAGATCTCCTCCAAGGGGATGAGGTTCACGTAGGGTAGAGGCAATTTAGGCTCAGTTCTATCTGCCAGTTCCCGGACCCTATGCAATACTCCCTTGGTGACAGGCCTTCCACAACGAGGGCAGATCCCACCCCTCCTTAGGGTCTCATCGGGACCCCACCTTAGCTTGCAGGCCCTATGGCCATCGTAGTGGTATTTCCCCTCCTCTGGGAAGAATTCCACCGTACCCAAAAGGCCCTGGCCTGTAATTAGGGCACCTACCAGTCCTTTAAAGGTGGGTTCTATCTCAAAAAGGGTGGCCTCCCTTCCCAATTTGTGTAAAGAGTGGGCATCTGAATTGGAAACTAATTGGTACCTATCCAGTTTAGAGATCAGCCTGTTCATAGGCGGATCTGAGGAGAGGCCTGTTTCAAGGGCAAAGATATGTGGGCTAAGGTCTTTAAAGCACTCTTCCACAGAATCAAACCCTGAGTGGGAACCAAATAGAGAAAACCAGGGGGTCCAGACATGTGCCGGGATGAGAACGGCATCTGGAGAGCTCTCCAAGAGGAGAGAAAGCAGTGTGTAGGAGTCTAGTCCCACTATGGGCCTTCCATCCGATTCAAGGTTTCCAATGAACTCCAATCTCTTTCTAAAACTCTCTACCCCTTCAAAGTCCGGAAATAATAGTAGATGGTGTACCTTTCGGACCCTTCCCTCCTGTTTATATATGCAACTGATCTCCCCTGTTAAGAGGAACCTCTGAAGGGGAGGTTCCTCTATCCCGTGACCCGCGTATAGCTGGGCGGTCAAGGAGCCTTCCAGGGAAAATAGCTCATCCTTGTACACAAGGGATTCCTTTAGCTCACCCAACCACTTTGGATGAAGAATGTCCCCTGTCCCTACAATGTTTATGCCTTTGAGGGCAGACCAAAGAGAGAGGCTAAGAGGGCTTATTTCCTTGGAGGTGGCCCTGGAGTAAGGGGAGTGGAGGTGGAGGTCTGCTATTAGCCTCATTTAGGGGCCCCAGAATAGCCCCGGTTTATTAGAGGGGGAAGAGATCGTAGATCCTCTGTGCCAACATCAGATCCCCTTTTACCTTGAGTTTGCCTGTCATAAAGGCCTTTACACCAGATATCTCTTTGTTTACCATGCCCAGCCAGGTCTCATCTGACATAGTAAGGGTCACATCCGGAGAGGAATGTATCCCTTCCTCCACCTGGCACGTCCCGTTTTTGATTACCACATAATATTGACCCTGCTGTTCTCCTGTGATCTCAAACTGGAAGACCTTGTCTAAATTCTTGGCCTGGTTCCCATCAAAGACGGATGGCATTTTCTGAAATACCTCTTTTACACTCTTAAACCCCATGGAAGCCTCCTATTGAGAATTTGGACCAGCTTGAGGCATTGCCTCTTTGGAGATCCTATTTAGGTCCACCGATTTTGCTTGGCCAAGAGAGATCTGTCAAGACAAAGGGGAAAGCTCAGATGCCTTCCACCCAGAAAGAAGGGATTAATTTTGGTAAAGAGATAGAGCTCATATGGGAAGCCTTTGAGCTGGCCTTAGGTGGTCTCCAAAACGGGGGCCCGGTTTTATGGATGGGGGATGCAAATAGGAGATGCCTTAACTATCTCTTTTATTATCATCAAGATGGCAGACCATCAATCCAGCTTTCTTTATAAGGTAGTAGGCTGTGGCCAAAGCTATGACAAGTAGTCCCATTCCCAAAACCTTAATTCCGTCTATATCTTCAATTTTAAGGAGCACAACCTTTTTTGCCAATGCAATGATCCCTACCAGAACAACCACTTCCACATGCATGACATTTTCCTTCAAATATACCTTAATGGTATCCAGAAGCTCAATACCTATCAAAATCAGCATGAACATTCCGAAGAAATCCATCAGTTGACCAAAGCTTATAAGAGAATGGTTAGATACAAAAAGATTCCTAAAAATAAAAATTATGAGTTCTATAGTTGCCAAGACCAACAATATGGTCAATAACCCAATGAGGGAGTAGATGATAGAAATCTTAATAATACTTGATATCCTTTTCATAAGATCCTCCATTGGGATATTATCCCGCCTATTTAGACGTTTCTTTTCAAAAATCCTTAACCCACAACTTAAGTGCGAGGTGCAAACATAATTATTGCCATACCCAAAAGCGCCACCAAAGAGCCTGTTATGTCCCAGAGGTGGGGGCGCACTCCATCCACTAGCCAAAGCCACATCAATGCGGCGGCAATGTACACCCCACCGTATGCGGCATAAACCCTTCCTGCATGGGTGGAATGAAGTGTCAAGAGCCATACAAACAAGACGAGGGCAAAAGCCGCCGGGATCAGGACCCAGACAGGTGCATCTCTTCTAAGCCACAGATACGGAAGGTAGCAGCCCAATATCTCGGCTATGGCAGTCCCTATGAATAATAGCGTTGTCATGAATACTTTGTATAGCATTTATACGCCTTACCTTCTTTGGAATCCACAAAGCCTTTTTGGGTCCCGTTTGGGCCCGTCTAAATATTATTTCACCATAGTTTCAGTATCTCCGTGCGTGACCATGCCCCTCACAGTAGCCCTGTGAATTTCAAGTGAACCAGCCCTCTTTCCCTTTTCTATAAATTTCGGCTTCCTCTTTCTTACAGGTAAACCCAACTGATGCTTTAAAGTTTATACTAATTATTTACACGCTAAGGAGGGCACTTGCAAGGGCAGAGGTCAGTACTTATTAGGGCCAAGGAGAGAAGGAGGCTCCTAAAATCACCCCTCCCTACCGAAGGCAAGAGAGGGTCTGTTTGGCCGCTAACCCTGTCTTTTGGGGGATGTAACCTTTAGGAGCTCCTCAAGATCTGCCCCAAGATCCTCCTTAAACCAATATTTCTAACCAAAAGCCGGTTCAAGGGCCACAGGGATGGGGATGTGCCACAAAGTTAGCCCTGGACATCATCTCTCATTGACAAGGCGGCCTGGATAGCCAACAATATTGATACCACCAAATGGAGGGAGAATCATGTATAAACCCATGTTTGTATCAGGTGTAACAATGGACCCTGTCTCCAATAGCCCCATTGTTATCTTAAAGGAGATAGATGGGGAGGAGACCCTGCCCATCTGGATAGGTCTCTTGGAGGCCACTGCCATTGCCAGTGAGCTGGAAGGAGTCAAGTTTGCAAGGCCTATGACCCATGACCTCCTCAAAAATTTCCTGGATCTTTTGGGTGTAAAGATAAAGCGAGTTGAGGTATGCGACCTGAAAGACAATACCTACTATGCCCTCATTCACTTCGAGTACAACGGGGAGGAGATGTCCATAGACTCAAGGCCGAGCGATGCATTGGCCCTATCCCTTAGGGTCAAGGCCCCTATATTTGTGGCTGAAGAGGTTTTGAGAAAGTCTATGCAAGTGGAGACAACTACTGATCCTAAATCTGAACGCTCCCAGAGATGGCAAGACATTCTCGAGAACTTAGACCTGGACGATTTTGGAAAATATAAGATGTAACTTTCCCTTTAAGAAATTCTTTAGACATAACTCCCTTAGCTCGGTGCATCTCTACACAATCTTTCTAATACTCCTCTTTTCCTGGTTCTATTTGTTCAGTCTATATTTGCCAGGGAATCCACCTGTCGATAAAGAACTGGGAATAGATGGGGTAAATCCCCTTATATTCAGAGCAGAGAAAGAGGAGGCCTGGTATGAAATCTTTATGGAAGATAAGAAGATTGGTTATAAAAGGGAAGAGCTTGTTCCGTTTGAATACGGCCATCTAATAAAAGAGGAAACGTTTCTTAAATTAAAGGCGATAAATGTTGAACAGGAAATAATTATTAAGTCAAAAGTGGTAACTGATAAGATCTTTTTGGTAAAAAACTTTTATATAACAATACAATCAGGTGCCATTAGTGCAAAAATTAGAGGGGAAGTGAAAGATAAATTAATAAACCTCGTACTTGATGCTGGTAATTCCAAAAAGGACTATCAGATCCAGTGCGAAGTCCCCTTCTACTTGGGAAATAGTAGCTATATCTTAAAAAATCTGATGGTCCAAGGGGGTCAGGAGAAAGCCCAATTTGCCTTTTTGAACCCTTTTACAATGAAGATAGATACCATGTGGTCACAAATGAAAGGGAAAGAGATTATAGATATAAGGGGTGTTAAAAAGGAAGCAACCCTATTTTATCTGGAATATGGAGGGCTATCACAGAAGGTCTTCTTAGATGAGAGGGGCCGTATCCTAAGGGAAGAGGGGTTGATGGGCTTTAGGATCGAACGGGCAGAAGGGCCATCTGCAATGTCTGGGATAACTCCTTCCGAGGACCTAGCCTTTGTAAACTCAGTGGAACCAAAAGGCAAAAAGATATCTCAGCCCCAAAGGATCACAGGCCTTAAAATCTCATCAAATATAGATCGGATCCCAGAGGATGGAAGGCAGAAGATACAGGGAAAGGAGATCTCCATCTCTGTGGAACCAATACCTTCCAGTTTTAGGGAAAGGTCCGTCCCTGAGGATATGAGGGTATACTTAAGGGCATCTCCCGGTATAGAGGCGGATCATCCAAGGATCATTCAGGTGGCACAGATGATCAAGGGAGGGGAGGAAGATTTGGTTATTATTGCAAGGAGGGCCCTTTCCTTTGTCTACTCTAAGCTGGAAAAAAGGCCTGTGCTCTCGTTTCCCAGCGCGGTTGCCACACTGGAAACCTTGGTAGGAGACTGTACAGAGCATGCCACCTTACTTACTGCCCTTTTGAGGGCAAACGGAATACCCGCAAGGGTTGTGGGTGGCCTGACTCTCCAAGAGGGGAGATTTTTCTACCATGCATGGACAGAGGCATATTTGGGCCAATGGGTCAGCATGGACCCCACCCTAAACCAGATGCCCTGTGATGGGACACACATTAAGCTATTCTATTTCGACCAGCTTTTGGATGGCTCATCGGGTGCCATTAAGTTCTTATCAAGTCAATTGGGGAAGCTCAGGATAGAGATCTTGGACTTCACCTATGATTGAACTGGATTCCGTGACAAAGCGCTTTAGCTCTGTGGTGGCAGTAGATGATCTCACACTAAAACTTAAAGCCGGAACACTCTTTGGTTTCCTTGGGCCAAACGGTGCCGGGAAGACCACCACCATAAAGATGCTGGTGGGCATCATGAAACCCACCAGGGGGAGAATAGAAGTTCTGGGGATGGATATATCTAAGAGAAGCCAAGAGGTAAAGAGATGTTTAGGTTATATCCCAGACAGGCCCTATTTGTATGAAAAACTTACAGGTGCCGAATTTATCTCTTTGACATTAAGATTATATGGGATAAGGGAAGAGGTATCATTAAAGGAAAGAATAGATTATTATCTTGAACTATTTTCTCTTGCTGAATGGAAAGACGAACTCATTGAAAACTATAGCCATGGAATGAAACAAAGGCTCATTGTCACATCTGTACTTATAAGAGATCCTAAAATTATAATTGTTGATGAACCTATGGTAGGACTTGACCCAATTGCTGTAAGGATGGTCAAAGATATCTTTAGGGATTTAGTCAAAAAGGGTAAAACCATATTTATGAGTACTCATTCAGTATATCTTGCAGAGGAGATTTGTTCAGAAATTGGATTGATTCACAAAGGCAGACTTGTTCTGAAAGATAAGACTGAAGAGATTATGAAAAGCTTTAAGGAAATGAAAAGCTTGGAAGATATTTTCATAAAACTTACTTTGGGGTAATAACTCCATATGTACTGCGCTGAACTCAAGACTCTTTTTTGGATCAGAAAACAATCCTTTCTAAATAGGTACATGGTTTCTACTAATAAGAAAAAATTTGTCTTTATGGCTATAACAACTTTTGTTGTTCTTTCTCTCATTTTAATTATGTGCCTAAGGGTTCTTATACATTTTAAATCTACCCCTCTGATTGGAGATTACTTGTCTAAGCAGCTTCTTAGTATGGTTTATCTTGTTGTGTTTGGCATGATTATCTTTAGCACCATAAATACTTCCTTAATGAACTTGTATATTTCAAAGGATCTTGAATTCCTTCATGCATCTCCTATACGCATAGATTCCCTCTTTGTTGGAAGAGGAATAATATCTATCTTTGACAGTTCGTGGATGGTTTTACTATTTTTGGTCCCGATTCTCTCTGCATACGGAATAGCGTATATGCCAGAAGCCCACTTTTATGTAAAACTGATCCTGCTAAGTCTGTGCCTTGTACTGATAGGAGGTTACACAGGTATCATAATAACGACTTTGCTTGTGTCTGCTTTGCCTGCAAAGAGAGTAAGGGATGTTGTGGTTATCTTGGGGATAGTCTTCTTTATAATTGTCTACCTCCTTTTTAGGACAATGAGACCTGAGCAGCTTGTGAATCCAGATAGTTTTACTGATGTTGCCGATTATCTCTCTTATCTTTCCTCCCCTTACATGGCAGCCTTGCCTTCGAGGTGGGTGGTTGAGGTACTTTGGGATTCTATTCATGGAAGCGGCAGGGTAATATCTATTCCAGAACTTTTGACATACAACACCCTCCTTTTGATATTTGTCCTCTCAATCATACTTTCAAGGCATCTCTACAGGTTGGGTCTCTTCAAGGCCTTAGAGGGGAGGGGCCGGCACCAAAAGGCAGGGAAGGTACTGGAATTTCTTTCGAAGATAGTTACCGTACCATACCCAAAAGAAATGGGCTCTATTTTAATAAAGGATATAAAACTCTTTTTTAGGGACAACACCCAGTGGACACAGCTTCTCCTTTTGGGCGCACTGATATTTGTCTACATATACAATTTCAGTGTGCTGCCTTTGCACAAAAGTCCAGTCAGAATGGATTTCTTACAAAATACCCTTGCCTTTTTGAACCTGGGTTTGACCTCTTTCATAATATCTGCCCTTGGGGCTAGGTTCGTGTACCCCTCTATCAGTATGGAGGGCGAGGGTTTCTGGTTATTGAAGAGTTCTCCCCTGGGGGTAAAACAGTTGGTCATTGCTAAATTTTTCTTCCATTATATGATCCTCTCTGCCTTGAGTCTCTTGCTGCTCACAATCAGCAATGTTTTCTTAAATGTAGACAAAAGTACCATGATTTTGACGAGTACCACTGTTATTCTCTTGACATTTGCCATAGTTGCCATAGCTATAGGGTTTGGCTGTATGTATCCCGTTTTTAGATATGAAAGTTTGACAAATGTTGTAACTGGTTTTGGAGCATTTATTTATATGCTTTTTAGCTCAATATTGATTGTGTTATGCATAGTTATAGAAGCAGGCCCTCTATACAGCATTTTTGTAAAGGGTATAGGAATTTCCAAAGAAGAAGGTGTCATAACTAACTTGATCATCTCTGTACTAATAGTCGCCGTAATTTGTATAGGAAGTGGATTTTATTTTCTAAGGAAGGGAATTTTAAGCCTGGAAAATATAGAGGATTTCTAAATTGATTTTAGTAAATGAGATATTTGTCAGTATTCAAGGTGAATCCACCTTTATGGGCTATCCTTGTATCTTTGTTAGGCTATATGGTTGTAATTTGAACTGTAGTTATTGTGACACCTCCTATGCAAAAAAAAACTTTCGGGAGATGAGTATTGAAGAGATAGTCCGGATCTGTGGACAATATCAGATCAGACTTGTGGAGATAACCGGGGGTGAGCCCCTTCTTCAGTCTGAAACGCCGGCGTTAGCTTGGAGTTTGATCTCCAGGGACTACACAGTCTTGGTGGAAACAAACGGGAGTTTGGACATAGGGACCCTAGGGCCTGGTATCAGAAGGATCATTGATATAAAGTGCCCTTCAAGCAACGAATCCCATAATAACAGGTGGGAGAATTTAGGGCTCTTGAGAGATGGGGATGAAATAAAGTTTGTGATCCAGAATAGAGCGGACTATGAATATGCCCTAAAGGTCGTTGAGGAATATGATCTCCTGGCAATGGGTATCCCCATTCACCTAAGCCCGGTCATGGATGTGCTTGGGCCTCCACTTGTTGCAGAATGGATCCTCAAAGACAGGCTTCCCCTTAGGCTCCATCTCCAACTTCATAAGATTATCTGGCCCGAGGGGGAACCAAAATTTAGGGCATGGAAAGGTTAAACGAGGTAATGAAAGAGGCCTTGGAAGAGGGAGCCTTTCCAGGAGCCTCTGTGTTGGTATCCTTAAAGTCAGAGTTAGTTTTCAAAAAAGCCTGGGGAAACAAGTCCATCTGGCCAAATAAGGAAGAACTATGCGTAACAGATATCTTTGATGTGGCAAGTCTAACAAAGCCCATTGTAACCACATACTGTATAATCGATCTAATTTTAAAAGGTAGACTTACGCTTAGTACAACCCTTAAGGATTTAAGCTTAGAAGGTTACACACTACTAAAATATGATGAATCAAAAGCTGTAATAACTATTAAAGATTTATTATTGCACTCTGCTGGGTTTGCTTCATACTATCCTTTTTTTGATGAATACAAAGTGACTGTAAGTAAAGATGTAATTTATAGAAAGATCCTCGATATGAAATTAGCATATGAACCTGGTAAAAGGATCGTCTATAGTGATCTTGGTTTTATGCTCCTTGAGGCCATCATAAATTATTGCTCAGGAATTGAAATGAAAGATTATTTTGAAAGAGAAATACTTAAAGATATACCCGTAGAATATACCTTTTTGGCCGACAATACCATTAGGTATAACATAGAAAAATTTGTACCTACTGAGTATTGTAAATGGAGGAATCAGTTACTTAGGGGAATAGTCCATGATGAGAATGCATTTATCATGGGTGGGCACTCAGGACATGCCGGGCTATTTTCCACCGCTGAGGATCTCTACAGGATTATTATGGCGATGCAAACCAAATTGAGGGCCTCTTCCCTAGAAGGGGTCTTCTGGAATATCTATGAGACCCCTGACGGCAGCAAGAGGGCCCTGGGATGGGATGTGAGATCTGGGGAGATCCCTGCCTCTGGCAGGTACTTCTCCCATATGACCGTAGGCCATTTGGGTTTTACGGGTTGTTCTATCTGGATGGACTTGAATAAGGAGCTTATGGTCATACTGCTCACCAACAGGGTACACCCCAGCAGGAAAAACCAGACCATAAAGATCTTTAGGCCAAAGATACATGATGCAATATGCGAAGACCTGGGTTTAACAGGGAGGTAATGATGGGCAAGGATCGTAAAGGATACCAGAGGACCTATTGTGGCAGGATGGATCACGGGGGGTGTAGCCTTCTGGTGAAGGTCGAAATGGGCAAGGTAGTGGAGATCCTCCCTGACGGGGAAGGGCCTTTGAGCAGGGGATATATCTGCCCTAAGGGTCTTGCTTCAAAGGAGAAGCTAAACCATCCCGAAAGGCTCAAAAGGCCGTTATTGAGAAAAGGACCAAAGGGGAGGCCGGAATGGGAGGAGATCAGCTGGGATAAGGCCCTTGATATCATAGAGGAAAGATTCCTTGGGTTCAGGGAGAAGTTTGGCCCTGAGTCAGTGGCCTTTTGCCACGGTATGCCAAAGGGCCTGGATCTCTTTGTGATGATCCGGCTTGCCAACCTCTTTGGTTCACCCAATGTGGTGATGGTCCAGGATGTCTGCCATGCGCCAAGGGAGATCGCAGGTTTACATACCTGTGGTTTTTACCCAGTGGCGGACCTAAAAGGCCCAGCAAGGGCCCTGATTCTGTGGGGCAGTAATTTATCGGGTACAAACGAAGAGGGGCAAGTCTTTCGGTTGCTCTCAGAGCGACTAAAAGAAGGGGCAAGACTGATAGTTGTAGACCCAATCCTACACAGATCTTACAAAGACCGATTAGATATCTTCCTCCCGGTCAATCCAGGGTCAGATTTGGCCCTTGCCTTAGGTATGATAAACGTGATCATCTCCAAGGAATTATACGATAAGGAGTTTGTAACGAAGTGGTGCCATGGGTTCCAGGAGCTGAAGGAACATGTAAGGGGATACGTCCCAGAGAAGGTTTCTCCCATTGTGGGTATCCCTCCGGAGCTCATACAACAGGCTGCAATTACTTATGCTACCACCAAACCCGCGGCCATTGTGTGGGGAAATGCTATTGAGCAGATCCCCCATAATTTCCCTACAATAAGAAGCCTGATTATACTTATGGCCATTACCGGAAATCTGGATATAGCCGGTGGGAATATTCAACCAGGGGAACCCAATATCTTAAGACCCGGCGAGTTTGTAAAAAGTAGGCTCTTCCCGGAAAAGACAAAAAAGATGCTAAATAGCTACTATGGTACTATTCCAAGGCTCATGACAGTCCCCCCAGCCTACTTTAGAAAGGCGGTGATAGAGGGCAAACCATATAAGGTAGTGGGGGCATATTTTCAGGCAACCAATCCCCTAATCACTTGGGCGGATAGCCGCCTCACAGAAGAGGCCCTTCTCAAGCTGGACTTCGTGGTCCTCTCAGACGTCTACCTTACACCCACTGCCCTTTATGCAGACATCGTGCTCCCTGCAGCCACACAGTTTGAATTTAATGACATAGGACATTACGGATTAGGACACGGCTTTATACTGGCTAGGCCCAAGCTGGTTGAACCCCCTCCCCATTGCTGGCCTGACATAAAGATTCTAAATGAACTGGGAAGGAGGATCACTGATCCCAAATACTGGTACGAGGACTACGAAGACCTCTTAAAGGAGATATTGGGGCCAGCTGGGCTTACGCTGGAGGAATTTATGGAAGTGGGGATTTTAGAGGGTAAGATGGATTATCAAAAGTACAAAAAAAGGGGTTTTAAGACACCCACTGGCAAGGTGGAACTATATCTTTCCAGGGCAGAAGAGTTAGGAGTAAGCCCCTTGCCTGAGTATAAGCCCGTGGTCCCTTCTGATTCTAATTATCAATTATCAATGACATCCATGAAAGAACCTTTATTCTTACACAGCTCATACCGATGGGTTCCTTCTCTTAGAAAGCTTGTAACTTATCCCAAAGCGCTATTGAGTCCCAAGACAGCGGACCTATATGGGGTAAAAGAGGGAGATGAAATTATTATAGAGACACCTTATGGCTCTATCACACACATCTTGGAGATAAATCCAGATCTAAAAGATGATGTAGTTATTGTAAAGCATGGTTGGTGGTATCCTGAAGTAGGTAGTAAAGAAGGCTATCATTGGAAGAAATCTAACATAAACATGCTAACAAGCATTAATATTTTGGGTAAAGAATTTGGAACCCCTAACCTTAGAGGCATTAAATGTAAAATAAGAAAGTTGGACTGAAATTAACATCATTAGATTGCAAAAAAGAATGGTAGGGAGAGTCACCATCAGTTTTGAATGAGGATAAATAGTGGACGATGATTATCTTCCTATTGGAATTAATTAGTTTTTTGATCTTTTAAGACTTAATTTCACAATATGTATTCCTCATAAAAGGATCAATTCCCTACTCTGATCAGCTATTAAATTTGATGCCCTCTTTAAGAGACAAGCCTATTTTAGGTTTCAAATGTAAGATGACGAGAACAAATGGCTTTTAAAGGCTCAAAAAGGCTAAGAAGTGAGAAACAAACGGCCTTCTTTAGGGAGGTTTCATCTAATGCTTGACTTAAATTCGGTATCCCTCTAAAAGGTATCTTAACCTTTGCCTGGGTGGTGGAATAGGTAGACACATGGGACTTAAAATCCCATGAGGGTTTTCCCTCGTACGGGTTCGACTCCCGTCCCAGGCACCAACGGAGGGATAACGGACATGAAGAGCTCCTACAAAGATCTGATTAGAAATATTCCTCTCTTCTCCTCTTTGAAGGAGTCAGAACTGGAGTTGATAAGCCAGAACGGGAAAAGGAGGCTGTATACCAGAGGATCGGTGGTTTTTAATGAAGGCGACCTGGAAGATGGCCTTTATATCATATTGAGCGGAAAGGCAAAGGCCATCCTGTTGGATGAAGAAGGTAGAGAGTTGATCCTTTCTATTTTTGAAAGAGGTGATTTCTTTGGTGAGATGGCAGTCTTTGATGAGCAGCCCAGGTCAGCCACAGTGGAGGCCATTGAAGATACCACCTTCTTGGTCTTGCCCAAGCAGACTGTGCACGAGCTCTTGAAGGCCAATCAAGATTTGGCCTTGAGTATCTTAAGACAGATGAGCCTAAGAATAAGAGATGCGGACGAAAAGATAAGGACCTTGGCCTACTATGATGTAGCAGGAAGACTTGCGCGGACCATTATGGAACTCTTAAAAAAGGAAGGAAAGGTCCTCAAGAACAAAAATATTGCCTACGTAAAGCTTCCGCCAAGGCAAGACCTTGCAAATATGGTAGGGGCCAGCAGAGAGACGGTATCAAGGGTTTTGAGTTCATTACAGAAAAAGGGGATCCTCTCCTTAACAAAGGAGCATCTCGTAATCTATAACGTCTCTGATCTTCTTTAGAAAATCATAGGGGCCAAAGGGCCCCTAATATCAGAACTCAAATATCGTATCTATCTGGATACGATTTTCC
>CALKZT010000057.1 GCA_938002815.1 uncultured bacterium | reverse complement strand
GCTCAGGCATTGTTTGTGAAAAAAGGATTCACACCAATCATGTTAAAAAAGGATTTTTATGCCTCGGGGGATGCGGTTATGATGAAAAACAGAATAAGAAGGGGGGATAAGATATGAAGAGGATTACAGAGGGGATAGTCTGGATACCTGGTCAGGACCAATTCATCCCGGATGCACATATGTATGTATTGGGTGATCCAAAGGGAGATGACATAACACTCATCGATGCAGGGCTCATGAGAAAATCCGATTACAAACTGAAGGTACTGGAGGCCTTAGATATTGAGGTCTCTCAGGTCAAAAGGTTGATTTTAACCCACTCCCATCTGGACCACATAGGTTGTCTTCCGGAATTGAAGAGAAAGATCCCTCACATGGAGGTATGGCTCCACACCTTAGAGGCAGAGGAGCTCGAGGTAGGAAATGAAATGACAGTTTACGGAATGAACCTCTTTAAGACCATGGTCCAGGCACAATTCGGTCTCAAGGACGGGGTCTTCAAGATGGGGGTGGATAAAAGGCTGAACGAAGGGGATCAACTACTCTTGGACGGAATCCTTTGGGAGGTATTGCACCTGCCTGGACATTCAAAGGGTTCCATAGGCCTCTATAACAGGTCCTCGAGGATATTCATATCTGGAGATACGATCTATAGCGACTATGCCATAGGGAGATTCGATCTCTATGGTGCAGACCCAAAGGAGCTGAGGGATTCCTTAGAGAGGATAGTGGGCCTTGAAATAGATGTCCTCTTGCCGGGTCACAATAATATCATGGAAGCCGTCCCAGATGGATATGCCCGGAAGGTATATGAGCAGTGGAAAAACTATCTGAGGTAGATGAGCAGACTCCCTGAGATAGTCACAGACCCAGACATCATCGCCTCCTATAACCAGGATGCCCTTGGTCTGAAGGGGAATTTTTCAGGCCTGGTGAGGCCCAGCTCCGAGGAGGAGATTGTGGACCTGATCAGGTATGCCTCCTCAAAGGGGATAAAGATCACACCTCAGGGCCAGAGGACATCCCTTACAGGTGCAGCCATTGCCGAGGAGGGGCTTGCCCTGAGCCTGGAGAAGATGAACCGTATCATTGATATTGATACTGACTCCATGAGGGCCATTGTGGAGCCAGGCCTGATAACAGGCAATCTAAAGAGAGAGCTGGCCAAGATGGGCCTAATTTACCCACCCGACCCCACCAGCCAGGACGAATGTACGATAGGTGGGAATGTGGCTACAAATGCCTCTGGTTCGAGGTCCTTGCGATATGGTCCTACCTCTGATTGGGTCTCCTGGATAAGATTTGTGGACGGAAGGGGCGAGGTCAATGAGATCGGCTCAGTGGACTCATCAAAATCCTCCTCTGGGCCAAGGGCATTTCAGAGGCCCCTGAACCTTTTTGTGGGTTCAGAGGGGATCTTTGGGGTAATTACCAAGATAGGCCTCAAACTGACAAGGGCGCCCTTAGATAGTTTCGTCCTTGTGGTCTATTTTAGAGACTTATATAAGGCCTTAGATTTCGTATCAGATTCCCTAAAGAGGGGGCAGGTCCCCTCCTCTATGGAGTTCATGGATGAGGCCTGTATAGGGATAGTAAAGGATGTGGAGGGATTTTACGCACCAGAGGGGACAAATGCGATAGTGACCATTGAAGAGGAGTTATGGGATGGGGAATCTGAGGAGGGGGTGCTAGACAATTGGTTTGGCCTTATCGGCCCTTATACGGATTTAGTGGATGAGACCATTGTCCTTAAGACAGCTCAGGAGAAGAGAAACTTTGCCAATATCAGGCACAGGATCCCAGAGGCCCTAAATGAGGAGAGCAATAGGGTTATAGAGGACGGTGGGATAAAGATCAGCACAGATTGGGCAGTTCCTCTGCCTAAGCTAAGGGAGATGGTAGGATACTTTGAAAGGATAAGGGGACTTTTAGGGGATATGCCAGTCTATTGGTACGGTCACATAGGAAATGGGCACCCCCATGTGAATATAATTGCCAGGGATAAAAGGGAGAGGGAGATCGGGGAGCAGGTGGAGCTACTCCTGGCCCAAAAGGCGGTAAATTTGGGCGGTGTTGTTTCGGCCGAACATGGGATAGGGAAGCTTAAGAAGGCCCAATTGAGGCTCATGTATCCTCCGTGTGTCTTAGAGTCCCTAAGAGCAGTCAAAAAGCTCCTGGACCCCAAAGGTATACTTGCACCGGGGAATCTATTGTGAGGTATTGGCCATGATCAGATCCATGAACGTGGCATCTTGGGTAGAGCGATGGGCAGACTTTCACCCCAATAAGACAGCCCTCATCTATGAAGATCAGGAGATCTCTTACAGCGAGCTATTGATGAGGGTAGAGGCGGTTTGCGTATGGCTTCAATCCCTTGGGATTGAAAAGGGAGACAGGGTCTGTGTTATGCTCAAAAACTCAATAGAGTTCCTGGAGCTTTTCTTGGCCTGTGCAAAATTGGGGATCATCTTTGTGCCGATAAACTTCAGATTAGTAGGACCTGAAATACTCTATATTTTGAAAAATTCAAGGCCAAGGTTATTTGTGTTTGGCCAAGAATACTGGAATACAATTGAGAACCTAAATTTACAGAATCAGAGGCCCCAAATACTGATCAGTGTTGTAGGTGAGCCTTCTTCTGAGGACGTTTTAGACTATAGAAAAGAATGTGCCTCACACAAAGGAGAGAGGCCATTTCTGACAAGTCTACTTGCACCTGCCGATCCAGAAGAACCCCAGGTGATCATGTATACTTCGGGAACAACAGGGAGACCTAAGGGGGCTGTTTTATCCCACAGAAAAACATTCTTTAATTGCCTAAATGCCGACATATTTTTCAAGATGCACTTCGATGATATCATGCTTATCGTACTTCCCATGTTCCACTCAGGGGGCCTCTTCATCCAGACAGCTCCTACCCTCTATAAAGGGGCTACCATGGTGATCCATAACAAATTCGATCCCCAAAAGGTATTTGAAGACATAGAGAGATACAAGGTGACAAAATTCCTCGGTGTCCCCACGATCTATAAATCCCTTTTAAGGCAGCTTAAGACGTATAGATATGACATATCCTCCCTAAAGGTCTGCGCCATAGGGGGTGAGAGGACAAGCCCTGAACTCATAAAGAGCTGTATGGATGCGGGCATGAGGCTAAGGCAGATCATGGGCCAGACAGAGACCTCCATACTCCTTTGGGCCTCAGAGGAGGATCTCATGCGAAAGCCCAATACAGTGGGTAGGCCTGTCTTCCATGCAGAGGTCTCCCTCTTGGATAGGAACGGTAGGAAGTTAGGTCCCCATGAGGTGGGAGAGATAGTGGTAAAGGGATCCATAATGATGAAGGAGTACTGGGCAGACCCTGCCAGGACAGAGGAGACCATCAAGAATGGTTGGTTGCATACAGGGGACTTGGCCTATAAGGACGAGGAGGGGTATTACTACTTAGTGGATAGGGCAAAGGATATGTACATATCCGGAGGCGAAAATGTCTATCCTAAGGAGGTGGAGGAGGTCATTCTGGCTCACCCTGATGTGGAAGAGGTGGCGGTAGTGGGGGTGCCTGATGAGACATGGGGAGAGGTGGGCCATGCCTTTGTGGTCCCCAGGCCGGGCTCAAAACCCAAACAGGAGGAGCTGATCTCCTTCTGCCAGGGAAAGCTTGCCCCCTTTAAGTGGCCCAAGAAGGTCATATTTGTGGAATCCCTTCCCAAGACCTCCTTGGGCAAGGTGCAGAAATACCTCTTGGCAGGCAAAGGAAGGGGCGAATTCTTCAACAACTTGTTAGGGGAGAGGGAGAGAAGGATGGAAATATTGGAGAGACTGGGCATAGGTTATAGGTTGGGGAAAGGGGGTTTTGATCCCCAAAAGGAGTCCTTGGTATTTATCCATGGGGCAGGTGGGAATTCCCTTGTATGGCTCCACCAGCTGGAAGGGCTTGAAGTGGGGGCAAACCTAATCGCCTTAGATTTGGTGGGGCATGGCAAGACAAAGGGTGGGCCTGTGAGTTCCATAGGTGAATACGGATCCTGGCTGGCTATGCTGTTAAGGGAGGCCTTTGGTGAAAAGGTGATAGTTGTAGGCCATTCCATGGGAGGGGCTGTGGCAATGGATGTGGCCACAAAGGAGAGGGAGAGATTAAAGGGGCTTGTGCTTTTGGCTACAGGGCCAAGGCTGAAGGTGGCCCCTCAATTCTTAGAGGGACTGAAGGGGGACTTCGAAAATACCGTCAAGAGAATCATGAAATATGCCTATAGAAAGGATATTGACCAGAAGACCTTGGATGAGGGGGTTGATCTGATGCTCTCTACAGGGAAGGATGTGGTCTACAATGACTTCTTTGCCTGCGATAACTTTGATATCACCCAAAGGCTAAGTGAGATCCAGCAACCAGCTCTGATATTGGTGGGGGATCAAGACAGGCTGACCCCTCTTAAGCTCTCTACTGAACTCCTCGAGGGACTGCCCAAGGGGAGGCTATCCAAGATCCCTGATTCTGGGCATATGCTGATGACCGAAAGACCCTTTTTGGTGAACAGGGAGATACAAGGCTTTCTAAGTCTACTATGAAGGGCAAGAGAAGGCTTTTGTTACTTCAGCTTCCGGTACCACAGCTAAATCAATACAGAAAGACCCTGAATATCCCCTTGGCTCCTGCCTGGATCAGTGCCGCACTCTCTGACATAGAGGGGATAGAAGTTGAAATAATTGGGCAGAGTGAGGCCACTTACCTGGCCGACAGATCCCTAATGGAACACATACTCTCTCGGGCACCAGACATGGTGGGCCTTACCCTTTATCTTTGGAATACGGACAGGGGCCTCTACTTGGCAAAGGAGATAAAGGAGAGGATAGATTTAGAGGTGATAGTGGGAGGTCCAGAGGTCACCCCTGATAATCCATATATTAGGAGACCCTGGGTGGATATGTTGGTATATGGGGAAGGGGAGGGTATTCTCAGAGAAAGGCTATTAGCTGAGTTAGAGAGGGGTTCCAAAAGGCAATGGGATTTTTCATCCCAGCCAAGCCCCTACACAGAGGGGCTGATACCCTTAGGGTTAGAGGGTGTGATGCTCTTAGAGACACAGAGGGGCTGTCCCTTTAGGTGCAGCTACTGTTACTATCCCAAGTCCATAAGGGGGATAAAGAGGCTTGGGCCCAAGCTCATAGGGGAGGCCATCTCTTGGGGGCACAGAAATGGTGCAAAAGAGATCTATATTATGGATCCTTCCTTCGATAGCCGTCCTGACTGTGAAGGAATTTTGAGGGATATAATGCGCATAAACAGGGATAGGAGATTTACCCTTACCACCGAGCTTAGGGTGGAAGGGCTCACAGAGAGGAGGGCAGATCTGATGAAGGATGCCAATTTTAATATGGTGGAAATCGGCCTTCAGAGTACCTCTCCCTCTGTCTTGGGGGCAATTGGTAGAAAGACCGACCTAAATAGGTTTTTAAGAGGGGTAGAACTCCTCAAAGAGAGGGGGATAGAGACCAAGATAGATCTCATACTGGGCCTGCCCAATGAGACCTTGGAGTCCTTTGAAGGGACAATGAGGTTCATGGTCCAAAATGGGCTCTACTACGACTCAGAATTATTTCTCCTATCTGTCCTGCCTGGCACAAGGCTTAGGGCACAGGCAAGGGAGTTTCAGATGGAGTATATGGAATATCCCCCTTACCATGTCTTAAAGACCAATAGATTATCCCAGGGGGATATAATCTCTGCCTGGTCCATGGCAGAGGATATTTTGGACTGCAACTTTAATCCCCCTCCCTTCCTGGACATCGCCTATAAAAAGAATGGAAGGCTCCCAAAGACCATGGAAGAAGGTGGGATAGTGAGAAAGCTCATCCTCGGAAAGGATCCTCCAGAAGATCCTTCTTTCATCTCAAAGAGGCTTTTTCATCCATACCAGATCATTGTTCTGGAAGGTTGCCTCGATTTGGGCCATCTAAAAGGGTTAATCGGCCTCTTTACCTCCCAAAACCCTTTCACCCCCTTTGAGCTGGTGATCTTTGAGCCGCCACTGAGTTGGGATCCCTATGAAATTGTGGAATCCGTCAAAATATACTATCCCCACTATCTGGATATGGAATACAGGTTCAAATTGGCCCCAAAGGAGAGGGGTTGTGTGGTTATCACCCTTGTCAGCACAGATGATAAAAGGCATTGGGAGGGGTATCTTACAAGACAAATATATTGGTGGAAGAGGGATACCCTTCCCAATAGAAATGAACTGAAAAGGTTCGAGCACCTGGATGGAATCTTATTGGATGGATTTTTTGAAAAAGAGAAATTGCAGGAATGGCAAAATAGGTTTTATCTATATGCAGATGAATTACCTGCTATTAGCTTTGCAGATGAGTCTATTCAAAGAGCATGGATACATAAATGTTATCCAGAAGACTTCGTTGGTGATCAAAATATCTTCTAAGTAAAGAAATGAAGTTAGCCCTCTTTCAAATGAATGTTATCTGGGAAGATAAAGATGCAAATCTAAAAAAGATAAAAACACTTGAGTTTCAAATTGCTGGTGAAAAACCAGATATTTTGATATTGCCAGAGATGTTTGCCACCGGTTTTTCAATGAATGTAAAATTAGTGGCTGAAGACTTAGATGGAATAACGGTGAGTTTTCTAAGAGATTTTGCCAAGATAAATAATATCTGGATTGTGGCAGGATTAGTTTTGAAGGCAAAAAAAGATAAAGGCAAGAATGTGGCCATGGTGATAGACAGAAATGGAGATATTGCCGGAATCTATACCAAGATTAAACTATTTTCTCTTCAAGATGAGCATATCTACCATGAGGCTGGCATAAGCCCAGTTGTGCTCAATATCGAGGGGCTAAGGCTTTCACCCTTTGTGTGCTATGATCTTAGATTTCCTGAGCTATTTAGGAGGGTGGCAAGGGATGTGGAGCTCATTGTGGTGATTGCCTCATGGCCTGGTCTAAGGCAGGATCACTGGGATACCCTCCTTAAGGCAAGGGCCATAGAGAATCAGCTCTTTGTGGCAGGAGTAAATAGGGTAGGGGAAGGAGGGGGCTTGAGCTTTTTGGGAGGCTCTGCCATATACGATCCTTTGGGGAACTGCCTTATTAGATCAGAGGGTCGGGAGGAGTTGCTCACCCACTCCATAGACCGGTCTTTTGTGAGGGAGGTGAGGAGCCGTTACCCATTTCTTCAGGATTCCTGATCCGTTTCTTCCAAGGGTTTTGGCCTTAGGATGGATTCTTGTGTATCGGCCAAAATTTACTTTTTGGATGTTTAGGGGTTAACGGGATCTGGTGGCATGGAAATAGGGGAGGAATTCCACAACAAGTTGCGAAGGCTCCTTGGGGGATTGGGCTTTGGGGGGAGGTCCTGGACCTCTGAAAGACTCACAGGTGACGGCTCAGATAGGGAGTTCTATAGGATCCGCTTGGGATCGGACTTTAGTCTGATAGCGGTCTACAACCCAGGGGAAGCTCATCAGACCCTAAAGGAGAACATGGCCTATCTAAAGATTGGGGAGCACTTCAAAGGGATCCCGGGGCTTCTGCCCGAGATATATGGATCCTCCGGCTTAGGTGAGCTTATAATCGTGGAGGACCTGGGAGACACAAGGCTCTTTGACCTGGTTGGATCGGGGGAGGAGTTTTTGCCCTATTATGAGGAGGCCATAGAGAAACTTTGGGCCTTTCAGACCCAGGGGATAAAGGGATTTGACACCCACTGGTGCTCTCAGAGCCCTGTCTATGACGAAGAGGTAATGCTTCAAAAGGAATGCCTCTATTTTAAGAGGGCATTCCTGGAGGGAGTCCTGGGACTTAGAATGGAAGAGGATCAGCTTATGCACTCCTTTTACCACATAATAGAGAAGGCAAAAGAGGCAGAAGGGTTTGGATTGATCCACAGGGATTTTCAGTCCAGAAACATAATGGTAGGGAAAAAGGGCTTGAGGTTTGTGGACTGGCAGGGCGCAAGAATTGGCCCAGGGGGATATGATCTGGCCTCTTTGTTGGCCGATCCCTATGTATCCCTGGACAAGGGGTATAGGCTATATCTCTACGAGCTCTATCTTTGCCTCTTTCAAACCCTCTTTTCGGCCAAAAGGCTCTCCTTTGAGAGGAGTTTTCCCTATCTGATGCTTTTAAGAAATCTTCAGATATTGGGTGCCTTTGGGTTCTTGTACAAGGTAAAGGGAAAGCCCTTCTTTAGAGCTTTTATCCGACCTGCCCTGGATTTCCTCTTGGAGTTGATAAGAGATATGGGGGATAGCGCTCTTTCTCCCCTTGAAGATGTGGTAGTGATCTCAGAGGAAGTTTGGACTCGACAAGAGGGGGTGCAGTAAAATAGGATTATTGGCCATGTTAAGGCAGCTATTTAAGGAAGGCGAGACCGTTTCAGATCTAAAAGGGGTAAAAGGGATAGTAATATCCCCTTGGGTTTTGGAAAAGCTGCAGGGAAAGATGAGGCTAAGAAATAGGGGAGGGGCCTTCTTTTCGGTGGGTTGCCCCCCTGTGCCTGACTATATCAGTAAGATTCCGGTCTTATTTGAAGATCAGGGTATCTCCATCATGAAATCGACTGGCATTAGGAAAATAGAAGAAGATGGGCTGAAAGAAAGGCTGAGTTGTATGCTCTCTCAGATATTAGAGGAATAAAAAGGGAGGTAGGAGATGGAAGGGTGTGTATTCTGTAAGATTGTGAAAGGGGAGCTACCTTGCTTTAAGATCTATGAAGATGAGCAGGTTTTGGGATTCCTGGATATCAATCCCGTCTCATACGGCCATAGCCTTGTCATTCCCAAGACCCATAGGGAAAACATCTGGGAGATCACAGAAGGGGAACTGGAAGGGGTGATTAGGGCCGCAAAAAGGGTGGCCACTGCCATAAAGAAGGCCATAAACCCATCAGGGGTCGCATTTCTTCAGTTAAACGGCAGGGGAGTAAACCAGGTGGTCTTACACTACCACATCCATGTGATACCGAGGAGGGATCAGGATCCGGCCCTTCCCATGGTGGAATGGGAGTTGAGAAAAGGGGATCCTGAAGCCCTAAAGACCCTCTCGGAGGAGATCAAGAAGGCCTTTTAGTCTTCTACCAGCTCCACATGCCAGTATAGATAGTCCTTCCAGGAGGTGGGTACCTCTTTAAAGCCTATGGTGATCTTTAAAGTAGGCATCCACTTTGGTTGGACAGGTGGTCTAATGAGCCTCATCCCAGCCTCTTCGGGGGTTCTTCCCCCCTTTTTTCTGTTACAGTCTACACAACAGGTAACTATATTGGTCCAGACGGTCCTCCCGCCCCGGGACTTGGGGACGACATGATCATAGGTGAGGTCCTCTGGGGGCATCTGCCTGCCGCAGTATTGGCAACAGTAGTTGTCCCTCTCATAGATATTTTGCCTGGAAAATTTTACCCCTGCCTTTTTCCACCTTACGAACTTGAGTAGCCTCACCACAGAAGGGAGCCTGATCTTAAAGCTCACCGCATGGATCTCTTTGTTATACTCCTCCAAGACTTCTACCTTTCCGGTGAGCAGGAGAGTTATGGCCTTTTTCCAATTGATGACCTTTAAGGGTTCGTATGTGAGGTTGAGTAATAAAACCTGTTCCATACACCTACCCCAGGGTGTTGATTTGCTGATATATGATCGCATGCTATTGGAAACGATTTGAAATTTCAATAAAAAACTATTAAAGTCTCTTGCCAAAATTGAATGGAGGTTGCCATGCTCAACGCCAAGAACATAAGGCCAGAACTGGAGCAGATGGGCTTTAGGAACCTGGGAGACATCTACTGGAACCCCTCTACACCGGTGCTCTATGAGGAGGTGGTAAGGAGGAGGGAGGGATTCTTAGTGCACCTGGGCCCCATAGTGGTAAGGACAGGGCACCATGTGGGAAGATCCCCAAAGGACAGGTTTATTGTGAGAGAGTCTTCCAGTGAGGATAAGATCTGGTGGGGACAGGTAAATCAGCCCTTTGAAGAGTCGGTATTCAATGCCATCTTTTATAGGCTCCAGGCATACCTTCAAAACAAAGATATATTCGTTCAGGACTGCTATGCAGGAGCAGATCCCCAATACAGGATACCCATAAGGGTGATAACAGAGACTGCGTGGCATAACCTCTTTGCCAGGAACATGTTTATCCAGATGAAGAGCAAGGAGGAGATCGAAACCCATAGCCCAAGGTTTACCATCGTAAATGTCCCCAGATTCCATGCAGTCCCGGAATTGGATAGGACCAATTCAGAGGCCTTTATCCTGATACACCTCGGCAAGAAACTGGTATTGATAGGGGGTACCAGCTATGCAGGGGAGATAAAAAAATCGGTGTTTACCATGCTGAATTACTTCTATCCCCAGGAATCTGTCCTTTCGATGCACTGCTCTGCCAATGTGGGAAAGGATGGGAAGTCTGCCCTCTTTTTTGGACTCTCTGGCACGGGAAAGACAACACTCAGCGCAGATCCCGAGAGGATCCTTATAGGTGATGATGAACATGGCTGGTCCGATAGGGGTATATTCAATTTTGAGGGGGGCTGTTATGCAAAGGTTATAAGGCTTAGGAAGGAGGCAGAACCAGAGATATATGAGTGCACCAGAAAATTTGGGACCATCCTGGAGAACGTGGCCTTTGATCAGGAGACGAGGAGGCTCGATCTGGACGATGACAGCCTCACCGAAAATACCAGGGCTGCATATCCCATATCCCATATACCCAGTGCGAGCAGAGACGGAGTTGCCGGCCACCCAAGCCATATTGTGATGTTAACCTATGATGCCTTCGGGGTGCTTCCCCCTGTGGCGAAGCTGACACTGGAGCAGGCAGTATATCATTTCCTCAGTGGGTATACTGCAAAGGTGGCAGGCACAGAGGCAGGGGTCAAGGAACCTCAGGCCACCTTTAGTGCATGTTTTGGTGCGCCTTTTATGGCCCTGCCCCCCACCGTTTATGCAGAGCTCCTGATGAAGAAGCTGAGGGAACACAGGGTAGAATGTTATCTTCTCAACACAGGATATATGGGAATGCCTTACGGTAGAGGTGAGCGGATCAAGATCCAGTACTCAAGGGCCATGGTAAAGGCGATTTTGGATGGGACCCTTGCCCAGATACCCTGCGAACCCGACCCCCATTTCGGGTTACCTGTACCTAAATACGTACCTGGTGTCCCGGAGGAGGCCTTAAGGCCCAAGCTCTCAGAGGCAGAAAGGCTCGACCATGAAGAGCGGGCCAAGAGGCTCATGGAGGGGTTCAAAAAGAATTTCAAACAATTTGAAGGCAAGGTAGCAAAAGAGATCGGGGAGGTAATGAGATAGGGCTGCCTTTTAGGCTTTCCTATAAATTACAGGGCAAAAGAGGGATTTTTGGGTATTTGGGCCCTAAATGAAGGAGGGGATTCTTAAAATAACAGAGCTTTACAAGAGATTTGGATTCAATCCCCTCCCCACCTATCCCTTTTTCTCTCTCGAGCCCCATAAACAAAATCTCTTGATCTTTGCGGCCCTAAGGGAATTTGCCCATAAAGGTTATAAGGGAGCACTAGTAGAAAACATCGCAAAAGAGGCCCAAGTAGCGAAGGGGTCAATATTTAACTATTTTGGTGACAAGAAGAGTTTATTTCTGTTTGTATTCCAGTATGCTCTTCAAAAGGTAAAGGACCATGTAAAGCTAATAAAAGAGAAGACAGTTGGCCTTAATTTCCCTGAGAGATTAAAATCGATTGGAAAAGAAGGATTGAAATTTACAAGGGAGAATCCAGAGATATTTAGGCTTTATTTGAGATTACATACAGAAAGTGACATAGAAATTGCTTCAACCTTGTTAAAACTTGTAAGGACATATAGTGTAAGATTCCTCTGTGACCTGATTGAAGAGGCAAAGGAGGCAAGAGAGCTTAGAGCCAATACGGACACACTCTCTTTGGCCTTTGTTTTGGATTCTGTATTTGAGAGGTTGTTTCAGTCTTATTTTTTGTGGCATATGGGCGAGCCCTTTGGGATCTTCAAAAGCAGAGAGGAAGCAGAGCTGATGGTAGAAAAGGGGATAGAATTGATTATAGAGGGGATAAAAGGTGTATGAGCTTTTAATTTGCTCTGCCACTCAACGGGAACTTAAGCCACTATGGGAGAGCTTCCATGCAAGAGAGCTCGAAGTCATCTCCGGTTTGATAACCAAGGAGTTCGTCTGGGGGGACAAGAAGATCCTTACTTGTATCCTGGGCCCTGGTCCCATATCGACTCTGTTTAGTCTGGGACAGCTTCTGGCCCATATCCTTCCCAGGAGGGCTATTCTTGTGGGGATAGCGGGCTCTATGCCTGGTTCCTCTCTCAAGATTGGGGATGTTGTAATCTCAAAGGAGGAATCCCTCTGGGAGGCAATGGGGTTGGGGAAAGTTGAGGGTTTGTCGGAGGAGGTCCTAAATCTTCCAAGGAAAATATATGCCTCTGAATATGCCAAATCCCTGGGAAGGCTTATGCAAATAAGAGAGGTTTCTATGCTTACGGTATTGGTGCCCTCAAAGGACAAGAGGGAGGCGCAGAACAGAGAAAAGATATCCGCTTCAGAGTGCGAAAATATGGAGGGCTATGCCTTCTTTTGGGCCTTGAAAAGGAGGGGTATTTTGGGTGCCCAAGTGAGGGTGATCAGCAATGTGGCAGGGGAAAGGGACAAGGGGAAATGGGAGGTGGAAGGGGCGGTCCATAGGTTGACCTCAAAGCTCATAAGATTATTGGAGGTATCCTATGAGGCTTAAGATAGGCTTTTCTCCGTGCCCCAATGATACATTTATTATGTATGGTATCTATGGGAATAAGATAGGGCATGATTTTCAGACAGAATTCTTCGTAGAGGATGTGGAGGCCTTAAATCAAAAGGCCTTGGAGGGCCTTTTGGATATGGCCAAGGTGAGCTTTGGTGTAGTCCCTTTCATAGGTGAAGCCTACGAGATACTCTCTTCAGGTGCTGCCATGGGATTTGGCTGTGGCCCTCTTCTCATAGGAAAAGATGGACTTAGGCTTTCGGATCTCAGGTCTTCAAGGATAGGGAGCCCTGGTAGATATACCACCGCCAGGGCCTTACTGGAAATATATGGAGGAAGGGGCCTTCAGATAGTGGATACTACCTACGAAAGGATCATCCCTGGTATAATGGATGGTTCCTTTGAGATGGGTTTGTTGATCCATGAGTCCAGGTTTGTGGTGGATAGATATCCCTTAAGGACATTGATTGACTTGGGGAATTGGTGGGAGGCCCGCTTCAGCCTCCCCATACCTTTGGGTGGTTTTGTTATAAAAAGGGAGCTGGGTATCAAAAGGGAGTTGGAGGGGCTTATCAAGAGGTCATTGAGGTGGGCCTATGATAATTTTGAAGAGACGATGGGCTTCTGCAGGTTATTTGCACAAGAGACGGATCCCCAGATAATTGGGAGGCATATATCCCTTTATGTGAATGAATACACCTACGAGATGGGGGATTTGGGAAGAAGGGCAGTGGAATACCTTCTTGCTCAGATAGTTGAAGGAGGGTAAGATCCCATAGACCTATCTGAGCCGAGGGCAAAAGAGATGAGAGATCCCCTGGTGGAGATAAGGCAAAGGCTGGATGAAGGGGAAAAGGAGAGATTGTCTCCCTTTGCGTGCCTCAGCGTCAGTGCGGTGAGAAGGAGGGAAGAAGAGGAGGTCATTTGGGGGCACAGACAGTTCTTTTCTCTGGATGCCGATAGGATACTCCATTCCCTTAGCTATTCCAGGTATGTGGATAAGACCCAGGTATTCTATCTCATAAAAAATGACCACATAACCCATAGGGTACTCCATGTACAACTGGTCTCCAAGATATCCCGTACGGTTGGGAGGCTTTTAAGACTCAATGAGGATCTGATAGAGGCAATCGCCCTGGGTCACGATATAGGACATTCCCCCTTTGGACATGACGGTGAGAGGATACTCTCCAAGATTTGTAAGGAGTATGGGATAGGACACTTTGTTCACAATGTGCAAGGGGTGAGATTCCTGGAGCGCATAGAGAGGAAGGGAAGGGGATGGAATCTTACACTCCAGGTTCTGGATGGAATCCTCTGCCATGATGGCGAACTCCATCAGCCCAGTATCTCCCCGTCCAAGGGGAAGAGCTTTGAGGACCTGGAATACGAGATGGAGCAAAAACTTAAAAATCCAGCCTTCGAACTCTATCCCATGACACTGGAAGGCTGTGTTGTAAGGCTTGCAGATACTATTAGCTACATTGGTAGGGATTTGGAGGATGCCATCAGGCTGAAGCTTATCAGCAGAGAGGCCATTCCTAAAGAATGCAAAGATATCCTCGGTGATACCAACGGAAAGATCGTTTATACGCTTGTAAGCAGCCTTGCCCAGAATAGTTTGGGAAGGCCCTACCTCAAGTTCAGCGATGAGATAGCTGATGCACTTGGTAAGCTCAAGGCCTTCAACCAAGAGGCTATTTATGAAAATCCCCGTATAAAGACTCAGGAGCACAAAATAGAACTAATGTTCATTTTATTATTCGAAAAATATTTGAAGGATCTCGAAAATGGAGATGAGGAGTCTGAAATATTTACGTCCTTCTTAGACGGTATGGATCCAAGCTATATAAAGGAAACGCCTATTCCTGCCGTAGTTAGGGACTTTATCGCCGGCATGACAGACGAATATTTTCTCTCAAGGTGTCATAAGCACTTTGTCCCGGAAATCAAGGAACAGCTATTTTAAAGCTATGCCCTAAAGATAAAACAAAAAAAGCAGATGTTAGGAAATTAAATATTGACAACTCAGCGGAGCAATTGGTATTAGAGGGCTGTCTTTAAGAGAGCCCATGCCCGTCCAAAGAATTTTAAAAATTACTAAGCCCCATGGAGGCCAGTAGAAATGGTCAACCCTCAGAACCAGCAGGACTCAGACCAGATCTTGTTAAAGGTACAAGATGTCCACATGACCTTCGGCAAGGTCCAGGCCTTGATAGGCGTAAGTTTAGAGGTAAAGAAAGGCGAAATCCATTCCATAATAGGTCCAAACGGCGCCGGCAAGACCGTGCTTATGAACTGCATAAATGGTTTATACAGGCCCCAGAAGGGGGATATCTATTTTAAGGGTCAGAGGATCAACCACCTAAGGCCATATCAAAGGGCCCAACTGGGCATCAGTAGGACCTTTCAGAAGATAGAGCTCTTCAAGGGTATGACGGTCTTAGACAATATCAGGCTTGGAAGGCATGTGTTTTTGAAATCGGGGATAATCTCTGGTTCGGTCTATGTGGGGAAGACAAAGAGGGAGGAGCTGGAATCCCGCAAATTCATAGAAGAGGAGATCATAGACCTTCTCGAAATAGAACACATCAGACATAAGGTGGTGGGGATGCTCCCCTATGGCCTCCAAAAGAGGGTGGAGTTGGGAAGGGCCCTGGCATTAGAACCTGAGCTCCTGATCCTGGATGAGCCCTTGGCCGGACTCAACCTGGAAGAAGTGGAGGACATGGCGAGATTTATCTTGGACATAAATGAAGAGGAGAGATGGAAGGTGACCTGTATCCTGGTGGAGCACGATATGGGTGTTGTTATGGATATATCTAACAGGGTGTTTGTGTTGAATTTCGGGAACCCCATCGCAGATGGACCCCCGGAGGAGATCCAGAGGAACCCGGAGGTGATAAAGGCCTATTTGGGCGAAGAAGACCTATATGCAACAAGGAGGTAGTGAGGACAAATGGCGACTCCCCTACCAGAAATAACAAAGGACCTCACCATACCAAAGCTCTTCCTGAGGCAGTGCAAGAGATATGGCGTAAAAAAGGTGGCCATGAGGGAAAAGGAGTTCGGGATATGGAAGCCATATACCTGGCAGGACTATTATGAGAATGTGAAGTATTTGTGCCTTGGCATGATCCAGCTTGGCCTCAAGAAGGGCGATAAGGTGGCCATGATGGGTGATAATAGGCCTGAAGGACTCTGGGCAGAGATGGCAGCACTGTGCGCTGGTGCCATAGGTGTTTGGCTCTTCCAAGACTGCATGGTGGATGAGGTGAAATATATCTTAGATCATTCCGACTCAAAGATATTTGTGGGCGAGACCCAAGAGGAGGTGGACAAGGCCCTTGCCATAAAGGAGGACTGCCCGAAACTCCAGTGGATCGTATGGGACGATCCAAAGGGTATGAGACATTACAAACAGCCCTTTTTAAAGAGCATAAAAGAGGTCCAGGCCCTTGGAAAGGAGCTTGACCAGAAAGAACCAAGGCTCTTTGAGGAGCTTATAAATCAGGGGCATGGGGATGATATATGCCTCTTATTTTACACCTCAGGTACCACTGCACTACCTAAGGGTGCCCTCTTAAGCCATTACAACATGCTCACCATGGGAAGGAACCTCATGTCTGTGGACCCCTGTTTTGATACCGATGATTTTGTATCCTACCTCCCCTTTGCATGGATAGGGGAGCAGATGATGTCCATCTCCTGCGGGCTTCAGGTGGGATATACCCTCAATTTCCCAGAAGAGCCTGAGACTGCCCAGGAAAACATCAGAGAGATTGGGCCCCACGTGATGTTTGCCCCCCCAAGGCTCTATGAGGGCATGACGAGGAAGGTTCAGGTGAAATACATAGATTCCACATGGATAAAGCGAAAGTTCTACGAGTTCTCCATGAAGGTGGGCTATTACATAGCGGATTTGAAGTTTAAGAAAAGGCCTGTTCCAGTCCACTGGAAGTTCCTGAACTGGCTGGCCTATATACTTGTACAAAAGAAGCTAAAGGACCATTTGGGTATGAGCAGGCTGAGGCATGCATATACGGGTGGTGCTGCCATGGGGCCTGACCACTTCAGGTTTTTCCACGCCCTTGGTGTGAATCTAAAGCAGATCTATGGCCAAACAGAGATAGCAGGTATCTCTATCGTACACAGGGACGGGGATATAAAATTCGATACAGTGGGGATCCCAATACCTGAGACAGAGGTAAGGATTACCGCGGAAGGGGAGATAATATCCAAGAGTCCCTCTGTATTCCAAGGATATTACAAGAATGAAGAGGCAACCAGAAAGACCCTTGTAAATGGCTGGCTCTATTCCGGGGATAGGGGATTTATAGATGAGGACGGACATCTGGTGGTCTTCGACAGATCAAAGGATGTAATGACCTTAAGGGACGGGAGACCCTTCTCCCCCCAATATCTGGAGACCAGATTAAAGTTCAGCCCTTATATACAAGAGGCCTGGGTGATAGGGGACAAGAGACCCTATGTCACTGCAGTTATGTGCATAGACTACAATGTGGTGGGCAAGTGGGCAGACGAAAGGAAGTTGAATTATACAAGCTACCAGGAACTGAGCCAGAAGCCTGAGGTGTATAAGCTCGTAAAGGATCAGATCGTTCAGGCAAACAAGGACCTCCCTGAGGTGGCAAGGATTAAGAAATTTGTGAACCTGTTTAAGGTATTCGACGCGGATGACGATGAGCTTACAAGGACCTCAAAACTCAGGAGGGCCTTTGTGGAGCAGAGGTACAAGGATATCGTGGAGGCCCTTTATCGAGACACGAATGTGGTACATATGGATACTACCATCACCTACGAAGATGGAAGACAGCAGAGGATCAAGATAGACCTCGCCGTAGAAAAGGTAGAAGACTGAGGAGGGGGTTATGGAACTTTTCTTGATGTCCTTGGTAAACGGGATACTGGTGGGCGGCATTTATGCCCTGGTTGCATTGGGTTGGGTCTTGATATACAAGTGCTCGGGGGTCCTAAACCTTGCCATGGGTGAACTTACCCTTATTGGCGCCTATGTGACCCTAACATTCTACGAGATGGGTATGCCTTTTTTTATGGCGGTCCTCTCCACCCTTTTAGTGGGTATCATCCTGGGGATATTGGTGGAAAGGATATTCTTGGATAAGCTCATAGGCGAGCCTGTCCTCACTGTAATAATGGTAACCGTGGGCATCTCTTTCTTTTTCAGGGGGCTGGTGGAATTCATATGGGGCACAGACACGAGAGTATTTGATCCCCCTATATTCCCCATAGAGCCCATCAGTATAGGCTTTGTAAAGATAAGCCCTGTATATCTCTGGTCTTTTATACTGGCGATAGTCTTGCTCTTAGTATTTGTGGCATTCTTCAAATATACAAGATGGGGGCTTGCCATGCAGGCCACAGCAGACGATGAGACCGCTGCCCTTTCCCTGGGGATCAGTGCGAGGTTTGTCTATGCAGCTGCCTGGTCAATAGCCTTTATGAGCGCAGGCGTTGGTGGGGCCTTGTTGGGAAACATAAACGGGATAAACATATCGGTGGGTTACTTGGGGTTACTGGTATTGCCTGCGGTGGTATTGGGGGGGCTCAATTCCATCCCTGGGGCCATTGTGGGTGGGATTGTAATAGGGGTCCTCCAAAACCTTTCTGGGACCTATCTGGACAAGTACTTTCCAGGCGGAGTAAAGGATATAGTTCCCTTTGTATTTATGGCAGTATTCCTCCTCTTCAAGCCCTATGGCTTGTGGGGATGGGAAAAGATAGAACGCGTATAATACAGTAGAGGAGGCAGATTTATGTCCAGTGTATGGTTGCCCTGCGGGACTTACCACGAGAGATATGAGCAGGATCAAGGCTGGTGGCAGACCACTTTCATAAGATTCAAGATGATCTTGCTTCTGCTCTGCATTTTTATCTTCATACCCTTCTTTTTGCCCAGCTACTTTTTAGGCGTGGCAACCATGGTGGGATACACTGCCATGGGCGCTTTGGGCGTCCAGCTCCTCATAGGCTACACCGGTCTTATAACCTTGGGGCATGCTGCGTTCATCGCAGTGGGTGCCTATACCTCTACCCTCTTGGTCCTGCAGGTCCCATGGCCCCAGTGGGTTACGGACCTGGGGCTTGCCTATCCCATATCCATAGTCATTGCCGGAATAGTGGCAGGTATCTGGTCTGTCTTGTTCGGCCTACCTTCTGCAAAGGTAAAGGGCTTTTATCTGATCCTTACCACCATGGCCGCACAATTTGTAACAGTGGATTTTATACTTACGCAATATGTGAGCCAGATTGGTGGAAGAGGTCAGGCCTTTTCTCTCCCCCCCGGCACCATAAAGATAGGGCCCTGGGTAATAGATACCGAAAGAAAGGTCTACTACCTAATGGCAGTGCTTTTGACCTTTATGGTTATGGCCCTGGCAAACCTTTTGCGCTCAAAGGTTGGTAGGGCCTGGGTAGCCATAAGGGATAATGACATTGCAGCTGAGACTATGGGGATAAATATAGTGTGGTATAAGCTTTTGGCCTTTTTTGTGGCAGGCTTCTTTGGGGGTATAGCAGGGGCCTTCTGGTTGAGCAATACAGCTGCCTTAAGTCCTGAGCATTTTCCATGGTTTTGGTCCCTGTGGCTGGTGGGGGTCATTCTCATAGGAGGGTTGGGATCCATACACGGTGCCATTTTTGGCTCCATGTTCATGGTCATTATCATGGAACTACTTCAGTGGGTAGTGGTTCCCCTCTCCTCATACTATCCCAAACTCCTGGTGGATTTTGCCTATATTAAAGATTCTGCCTTTGGGCTGGCCATAATAGCATTTCTCATATATGAACCCAATGGACTGGCATACAGGTGGTGGCAGATAAAGAATTACTTCAATCTTTGGCCATTTTCTTACTGAGGGGAGGTGATATCTCAAAAACCTTGTCTCTGGGTTCGAGGGGCTGAGTGTTAACCTTTGATAAAACAAAAGGAGGTTTCTATGAAGAAGGCTATGGTTTTCGCGGGGATCTTGGCTTTGGGCCTTTGGCTCATGGGGAGTGGAACGGCCTTCGCAGCGGAGATACCGATAGGAGGTATACTGGATACTACGGGTGCCACCTCCGATGTCGGTAAGGACTATGCCCTCGGAATGGAGGAGGCCTACAAGTGGATCAATGAGCAGGGTGGAGTCAACGGGAAAAAGATCAAGTATGTATGGTTTGACTATGGGTACAGGATTCCAGAGGCTATCACCAAGTACAAGCTCCTAAAAAGGATGAATGTCTTGGCCATCATGGGATGGGGTACAGGGGATACGGAGGCCCTTTCCCCAACGGTCAACGTGGACAAGATACCCTATGTAAGTGCATCTTATTCGGCCCACCTCACTGATCCCAAGAAGGCGAGGTACAATATCTTTTTCTCTTCTGATTACTCCACCAACGCAAGGGCTGCTATAACGGCATGGTTCGACAAGGTATGGCCTACCAAGCCAGATTATAATAAGAGGAAACCCAGATTCGCCTGTGTCTATATGTTTGCCTCACCCTATTGCAGTGCTCCCATAAAGGCGATAAAGGACCATGCAACCATATTAGGTTTTGAGATAGGACCTGACCAGGATGTATCCCTATTTGCCTTGGATGCCAAGAGCCAGATCATGGCCCTAAAGGAGTTCAAACCAGATCTGGTTTGGCACGGCAATACCACTATGAGTGTGTCGGCCACCTTGAGGGATGCCCTTGCCCTTGGCTTGGGAGCTGACTGGATCATAAACAACTGGGGTTTTGATGAGAACCTTCCAAGGCTTGCTGCAGAGGCGGCCGAGGGTGCCATCGGGCCTACCCCTTGTGCATTTTTTGGCCAGCAGGTAAAGAACATGGACATAGTTGTGGAAGCGGCCAAAAAGTACAATCCTGGGGTCCCCTTAGAGAAGAGGCTTATCAGGACCGTACAGGCCTGGGGAGATGCCCTAATTACCTGGGAGGCCTTAAAGAGGGCTGACAAGGCAGGGGATCTTACAGGTCCGGGCATAATGACCAAAGGCTTTGAGACGTTTAGAAACTTTGATATAGGGCTTGGCGCTTCGCCCATTACCTTCACCGAGGACGATCATAGACCTGCTACCGGTTGCCTGGTGCAGCAATGGAAGGGAGGGAAATTTCAAGAGCTTGAAAGGGTAGATCTAAAGGCAAGGTGGCCTGATAAGTGGGAAAAGGAATGGTTGGGGTGGTAACCTAATAGAGGAGGATAGGCCTTGGAAGGTGTGGAAAATATTCTGAGCATAAAGAATATAGAGGTAAGGTACCACGAGGTGATCTTGGTACTTAAGGGCGTTTCCATTGATGTGCCAAAGGGAGGCATTGTGGCACTCTTGGGTGCCAATGGTGCAGGTAAGAGCACCACCCTGAAGGCCGTCTCAGGGCTTCTCAAGACAGAGGATGGTGAGGTGACGGATGGGGGGATTGAGTTTGAAGGGAAGTTTATCCACAACCTCCCTGCTTACGACATTGCCAGGATGGGGATTGTCCAGGTGATAGAAGGGAGAAAGGTCTTCGAACACCTCACCGTGGAAGAGAACCTGAAGGTAGGAGCCCACTTAAGGAAGACAGGAACGGTAAAAGAAAAGCTTGAGCTGGTCTACCACTACTTTCCAAGGCTTAGGGAAAAGAGGAATGAGATAGCAGGGTTTGTGAGTGGCGGAGAGCAGCAGATGACCGTTGTGGGCAGGGCCTTGATGACAGAGCCCAAACTCGTGCTCTTGGATGAACCCTCCATGGGCCTTGCCCCAATGCTTATTCACGAAATCTTTAACATCATTACAAGGCTGAATAGTGAAGAGAAGATTAGCATATTGCTGGTGGAACAGAATGCAAAGCTTGCCCTTAATGTGGCCCCTTATGCCTATGTGATGGAGACAGGCAGGATCGTCATGGACGATACCTCTGAAAAACTCCTCCAGAACCAGGATATAAAGGACTTCTATTTGGGTTTGACGGACAAGGGTGGCAGAAAGAGCTTCAGGGATGTAAAGCACTACAAAAGAAGAAAGAGGTGGCTGACATAATCCCCTCAGAGAAAGGAGGTAGGAGATGCAAAGAAAGGTATTTGGGCTTCTGGGTTTGATATTCTTGATATGCTTTGTGGGAGCCTGTGCCACTACCCCGGCCGGGCAACCTGATATGTCCAAGTTTACGGCACCGGTGATAAAGTTAGAGATGTTCGAGGTGCCCCAATACGACGGTTACTGGTTCTATGGCAAGGACGTGAAACCCACGAAAGGGGATCCAGGGGATCGAGGCGCTCCTCTGCCTCTGAGCTTCCTGTTCTCCATAAACAACCCCAATCCTTATCCTATTACACTTGAAGGGATAACATTCACTGTGGCCTTTGATAAGGATTTCGATGTGGTGACCATAAATAACTCTGATACCTATCAGATCCCGGCCAATAGCACTGACCAAGTGAGGCTTGTCTCCATGATCACTGCCCAGTCTGCAAGACTTTCACTCCTTGCAACAGCAGGCTTCAAGTTAAAGGCAAAGAATATGGATGTATGGTCTGCATTGGAGAAATGGTGGAAGGGGGTACCGGATCTGAGTGTGCCCGTGAGTGTAAAAGAGGGTGCCTTTACCTTTAAGGTGGGCAAAGACGTAAAGGTGATTCCTTTCAAGGCGGATCTACCATAGTCCTAATTTGCCCC
Organism: uncultured bacterium; assembly: GCA_938002815.1. Classification (GTDB taxonomy): domain Bacteria; phylum Desulfobacterota; class DSM-4660; order Desulfatiglandales; family CALKZT01; genus CALKZT01. The sequence continues at coordinate 5,200 of CALKZT010000057.1, read as the reverse complement.
TGGGTAAATCCCAGGGGTACGAACGAAATCTGGGGGATTAAATGGCGCTTAGAGATCTCACCTTCTATGATATAATTGTAGAAAATTCCAGGAATTACTCAAAGCACATAGCCTGGTATGAATCGGATACCGACAAGGAATACACATTTGAAGATGTGAAAAGGCATGTGGACGTCCTTGCCAAATTTCTGATTGATCAGGGTGTGGCCAAGGGAGATAGGGTGTGTGTTTTGAGTAAGAACTGTTATGAATATTTTCTACTGTACGGTGCATGTTCGGCTATTGGTGCAATTTTATTACCCATAAACTGGAGATTATCTGAGCCTGAGATGGTTTTTAATATAAATGATTGTATCCCAAAGATCTGTATTGTGAGCCCAGAATACGAAACCACAGTTAAGAATAACATTGATAAACTAAAAAGTGTCGAGAAATGTATCTGTATTGGGAATTCATCTGTGGGTTTTGATTCCTTTCCTGACCTCACAAAGCCGGTTGAGTTTGAACCTTATGATGTTAAATCAGGAGACGGACTGGTAATTATCCACACTGCTGCAGTGGAAGGTAGGCCAAGAGGAGCACTCTTAAGTCAAGAAAATATGCTGATATCCTCTATCCATTTTTGTTATCATTGCAATCTGAACCAATATGATGTGCATTTGAATCTGTTACCCTTATTCCATGTTGGTGGGCTTTCTATGGCAATGAGTTCCTTTCATGCCGGGGCAATGAATGTGAACATAAGTAAGTTTGATGCCGAGCTCTGTGCCAGGCTGATTCAGGACAAGAAGGTGACCTTCATGTTTGATTTTTCACCGATACTCTCTTCCATAATGGACAGGGCGAAGGAGAAGGGGTACGACATTTCATCCCTCAAGAAGGTAATAGGTTTGGAAAATAAGGAGACCATTGAGAGATACGAGAGGGAGCTGGGCGGGAAGTTTTATGTGATGTATGGGCAGACAGAGACATCCTGCCTTGCAAGCCTCAGTCCCTATGATGAAAGGCCTGGATCAGCAGGAAGGCCTATCCCCCTTGCAAAGGTGGGGATAATGGATGAGGGGGGAAGGTTATTGGGTACAGGAGAGATAGGCGAGATAGTTATGAAGGGCCCCATGGTCTTTTTGGGTTACTGGAATCTGGATGAGGAGAACAAGAAGACCTTTAAATTCGGTTGGCACCACACAGGTGATCTTGGGCGGTTTGATGAAGAGGGCTACCTCTGGTATGAGGGGAGAAAGGCGGACAAGGAGCTTATAAAACCAGGGGGAGAGAACGTATATCCCGCAGAGGTGGAAAGGGCCATATTGGAGCACCCTGATGTGGAGAAGGTGGTGGTCTTTGGGGTCCCTGATCCCAAGTGGAAGGAAGGGATAAAGGCGGTCTGCCAGCTAAAAGAGGGCTCAAAGCTCACAGAGAGGGAACTCATAGAATTCGTGGGCCAAAGGATTGCAAGATACAAAAAGCCCCAGTATGTGGAGTTTGTAAAGGAAATGCCACAGCTCCCCGATGGGGCTATTGACAGACAAAAGGTAAAAAGGCTTTACGGAGGGGAGTAATCCTTTCCCCTTAGCTGCCTTAGGGTTTTGGGCATGGTAAAAGGAAAGAGCTGATAAAGGAACATCGAAGGACTTATAGCGTCAGACTATCGGCTTCCATCCTTTATTTGTTCAAGTTTATCTCTGGCATAATCCAAATTTGGATCGATTCTCAATGCGGTCTCGTAATAGTGGATTGCTTCGTCCCTTTTCCCAAGCTTTAGCAGATTTGTCCCTATGTTAGCATAGTCAATGGCAGATGCCGGGTTAATGTGGAGTGCCTGTAGAAATTGCTCTATTGCCAAGTTGAACTCTCCCAACTTGTAGTAGAGATTTCCAAGGAGACTATACAGTTCCGAGCTTTCTGGATCCAGGGTGATTGCCCTGTTAAGGGATTCTACGGCCCCTTTGTAATCGCCCATCTCTTTCAGAGTGAGAGATTTATAAGTAAGGGCCAATAATTGATCGTATCCCATGGGCGCATACTGCTCAGCCAGTTCATAGTTCTTTACTGCCTCTTCGTATCTACCAAGGGACCTTGAGGCCTCACCCAGATAAAAATAGGCATAGTGTTCCTGTTTTAGTTCATCTGTAATCCCTCTTAACATTTGGTATGCTTGGGATGGGGGAAGGGTCTCGTATATGAGCCTTGTGACAAAGGTCCCCATCTTGCCCTGGGCCCTTTCCCTAAAATGGGCCCCTGGAATTACCGTATAGAAGGCAGGGATTCCTATCTTAGGGTGAGTGATATCCAATACATATACCCTAAGACCCATAGCCGATAGGCGTTGGACGGCCCTTTCTATCTCCACCTTCATATTGGGGTGGGATATATCAGGCATCTGGGAGAGCTTTTTTACGTAAGGAGACTTAAGTATGTAATCCATATCAGTGATGGATGAGGGCTTCGGAAGACCACTTGGCACATATCTTGAGGGAGTATCAAAGTCTCCAGCAAGCTGGGCCACCTCTGTGATGGCCCTGATAAGAGATTTTTCAGGTGAGGTTGTGGTGCCTGCGGTCCAAACTATCTCACTTCTGTGTGGATATGTGGAAGGATCATAGGCGAGGGCACCTACCGTGGGAATTCCCGTATCCAAGGAAAAGTCAGAGAGGTAGAGGAGTATCCCTGCCCTCTTGAATTTGAGGAGTAACTCTTCTGCCTTACTATCATTGAGCCTGTCTAATTCTATCCGTGGAACATTTAGCCTCTCAGCACTTACAAGGGCTGATACATGCCTTTCCACCACCTCACAAATCCCTTGGAGTATGGCCTCTTCGGCCAAGTTCCCTGCTGACGACCCGTTATACTCATTTATGGCCCAAAACCACTCAAAGGGAACTAAGTAAGGTCTTGAATCCGTAAGGCAATAGGACCATGCCCACCTCAGGGGGAGATTCCCAAAGGCCTTAAGGATTACTTGGGGTACCTCTCTATCATTGACGGATAGCCATAGTTCACGGACCGACAAGGCCAACCCTTTGGTATCCTCAAAGGAACCCACCCAAAAATTCTCTTGATCCCTTCTAAAACTAAAGAGCGAATATCTCTCCACCAATTCCATCAGGGCGCTGGCCTCTGCCTGCTCGGGGCTACCCCCTTTTCCCATCTGCTTTTTGGTGCCGATTACTCTTTCTGCCTCTGTGCCACAAAGACTTATATATACAGGGATCCCCAGCCTTCCTGAATCTATCCTTAAGGTGTTTCTAAGGACCCTGTTTCCAAAGGCCCTTAGCCTTGACATTGCCTTTTGAATTGTGGTGGTGGGGTCAATGGCCTTGTCCAGGTCCCCTGTATAACCCTTTGGCGCATCCTGGAGCCGAAAATTTTTGACCCAATCGGGCATTCCCTTTTCCATTATCACAACCCCTAAAATCTATTCATCTTCCCACTCTTGTGCCCTTCCAGGTCTAAGGCAACCACCTTAAAGCCGAGTTCTTGAAAGGCGGATAGGAGCTCTTGTCTCCCTTTGGGATCCGTCAAATGCTCTATCCTATCAGGATCCACCTCTATTACTGCAAGCCCACCCCAGTTTCTCACCCTCACAATCTTGTGTCCTAAATTTTTGAGATACCTTTCTGCCTTTCTCACTTGACCAATCTTTTCAAGGGTGATCTCTTGCCCGTAGGGGATCCTTGTGGCAAGGCAAGGAGATGCAGGTTTATCCCACCCCACCAGCCCCATGGTCCTGAGGTTTGCCCTGATATCCTTTTTACTGAAGCCCACCTCCACCATAGGGGCAAGGATTCCCATCTCCTGGGCCGCCCTTATGCCAGGTCGGTGATCAGAGAGGTCATCAATGGTAAGACCGTGCAGCACATGGGAGATGCCTTCCTCTTCTGCCACCTTTAGGATCTTTGCGAACATATCCCTTTTGCAATAATAGCAGCGTTCCTTGGTATTCTTGAGAAATTCAGGATCCTTCATCTCCTCTGTGTCCACAACCATATGTCTGACCCCTAATTGCTCCACCATTGCCTTTGCAAAATTTAGATCCTCTTTTGGGTGTATAGGGGATCTGGCAGTTACCGCCAAGACATTATTACCCAGGGCCTTTTTGGCTGCCGCCACCAAAAAGGTGCTGTCTACCCCCCCTGAGTAAGCTACCACCACACTCCCATAGGATTTGAGAAGCTTTAGGAGCGCCCCTAACTTGGAATCCTTTGACCTTTCCATATCCCACCTACCTTTTGGTCTTAACTGCCAGATCTACCCCGGTCTTTTAACTGGTGACCTCCTTTACCTCCTGGGCTATTGAGTTCCCAAAGGCCTTGCAGGAAGAGAGTGCCTCTTCATCTGGGACATATTGTATCCTCAGTGGCTCTGAGACCATCTTGAATTTCATCGCCTCCAATTCCTTTTGTATGATATTGGCCGCCTCTCCACTCCAGCCATAGGAACCAAATGCCCCCCCTATCTTATTTTGGGGCTTCAGCCCCTTCATGTAGGTCAGGAAATCTGCCACAGTGGGAAAGAGACCGTTATTGAGGGTAGGGGATCCCACTACGATTGCAGCTGCATCTAACACATCTGTTATTATATCGCTTCTGTGCCAGTCTCTCAGGTGCATAACCTTTGCCTCCACCCCTTGCCCATAGATGCCTGAGGCTATTTCCTCTGCCATCTTTTTTGTGCTATTCCACATGGTATCATAGATTACGAGGGCCTTTCTCTTGGGCCGTTGTTGTGCCCATTCCACATAGGCATTTATGATCTTTAGGGGATCGCTTCTCCAGATAATACCATGGTCAGGGCAGATCATTTTGAAATTAAGCTTCATCTCTTGGACTGTACTCACTAATTTTAAGATCAGAGGTGCATAAGGAAGCAGAATGTTTGCAAAATACTTTTTTGCATGGGGCATGATATCTTCTTTTACTTCATCATCAAATCTCTCCATGCTTGCGTAGTGTTGACCGAAGGCATCACTGGAAAAAAGTATCTCTTCTTCTACCAAATAAGAGAACATACTATCAGGCCAATGTAACATCCTTGTTTCTAAGAATCTTAAGGTCCTCTTTCCTATTCTTAGATCCTGACCATTACCTACAGCTTGAAAATTGAGCTTTGCGTAAAAGTGCTTTTTTAAATTTTTTTGGCCCATTTGTGAACAAAAAACCGGTTTGTCTTCTCCAATCTTGTGCATAACTCTTGCTATAGA
>CALKZT010000056.1 GCA_938002815.1 uncultured bacterium | reverse complement strand
AAGGATAATAAGATCTTGGGTTGGGTAGTCTTTGAACCAAAGAGACTGGAAATTGATCCGGGAATCTCAGAATTCAACTAATAGATTGCCATTGGCTATAGAGGCAGATGAGAGGTTTAGGAGCATAATCATTGAGATCTTGCCTCCCATACACTCTTCTCAGCTCAAGATAGCCGATTCGATGTTGAATGGGATTAAGAAGAAAAGGCCCAAAAAGGTAATATTTCATCTAAAAGACTCTGCTCACCTACCCAACTCCTTCACATTCCTTTTAGGTTATTACGTCTTCCTCTTTGAGAAAAATGGCATAGAAGTGGGCTATGGAGGACTTGAGGCCTTTTTAAGAACCACAATAGACGGGTCCAAGAAATACTGGGAGACGAAAAGGAATGCCGCTCTTAGCTATGAGCTCATAGAAGGAGTGGGGGATAAGTTGCTTACGGCTATGGTGGGAGTAGTAAAGGCCCTCACCTTTGTGGGGGAGCTTTTGATTGCCTTTCTCAAAACCCCTTGGAAGCCCAACAGGGCCCATAAAGGGGCCTTGTCAGGTTCCCTCATCCGGATCGGGATAGGGGGTGTGCCAATAGTATGTCTCATCAGCCTCCTTTTGGGACTTGTAATGGCCTTTATGTCTTCAATCCAGCTGGAACAATTTGGTGCACAGATCTATGTGGCCTCTCTCTTGACCCTTGCCATGACCCGGGAGTTAGGTCCCATCATGACAGGTATTCTCATAGCGGGCAGGTCTGGATCCTCCTTTGCCTCAGAGTTAGGTACCATGAAGCTTTCAGAAGAAGTAGACGCCTTGAGGAGCATGGGCTTTGATATAATTAGACTACTGGTGATGCCAAAGATGCTTGCCTCTGCCATAAGCCTGCCCATATTGAGTCTGTTTTCACAATTCTTTGGAATCATTGGAGGGCTTTTGGTAGCGGTCACCATTATGGGAATTACGCCAGAAAGTTATTGGAATAACTGCTTTGAAAGTTTGAGACTCTTTGACATCTGGTGGGGTACCCTTAAGTCTATCACATTTGGACTTCTCATAGGCGGAATAGGATGCTATGAGGGACTAAAGGTAGAAAAGGGGGCAGCCTCAGTGGGAGAAGCGGCCACAACGGCAGTGGTAAAGGGTATATTTGCCGTTATTCTCTTTGACAGTATATTCGCCATCCTACTTGTATATTGGTGAGATGAAAAAGGTGGTAGAAATACTAAGTGTCTCCGTAAGCTTTGGGCAGAAGACTGTCCTCGAGAATGTGGATTTCTGTGTCTATGAAAGGGAGATCTTTGCCATAATTGGGGGAAGTGGATCTGGCAAGAGCACGCTCCTAAAACTCATGACAGGGCTTTTGGCCCCTTCCAAAGGAAAGATTTTAATCCATGGAAGGGATCTGGTACAGGCAGGGGATGAGGAATTTAAGAGGCTGATGAAGAGATTTGGCATACTATTTCAAAATAGTGGGCTTATAGGCTCAATAACGGTGCTCAAAAATGTCATGTTGCCGCTCTTACACCACACGGATTTGGGGGAACACTTAATAGAGGCCATAGCATTGGAGAAGTTAAACCTGGTGGGTTTGGCCCATGCCACAAACCTCTACCCCTCTCAATTAAGTGGCGGGATGCGAAAGAGGGTGGGGCTTGCAAGGGCCATGATCACTGATCCTGACATCCTCTTTTTGGATGAGCCCTCCTCTGGACTGGATCCCGTAAGTGCTGCCTCTCTGGATCAATTGATAGTGAAATTGAATAGGGAACTGGGAACCACCATAATAATGGTGAGCCATGACCTTGAGAGTATCTTCAAGGTGGCCCAGAGGGCCATCCTATTGGATGGGAAGAGAAAGGGGATAGTGGCAGAGGGAAATCCAGAGGAGCTCAGAAGGCATTCTAAGGATAGGTTTGCCCAGGCCTTTTTTAACCGCCTCCCTTTGGAGACACCAAATGACTGAAGGCAGGACAAGACTTTATGCAGGGATCTTTGTGGCCCTGGGTATAGCTGCTCTCATAGGGCTTAGCATATGGCTCGGAAAAGGGCGCAGCACATCTCAAGGACATCTCTTCGTTACATTTTTTGATGAATCCGTCCAGGGCCTCTCAAAGGATTCCTCAGTTAAGTATAGAGGGGTCCTGGTGGGTAGGGTCCATAGCATAGATGTGGCACCTGACAGTAGGTTGGTCCAGGTGGTCCTTTCCATAGACAAAAAGTTTAACATAACAGAGGACGTAATGGCCCAGCTAAAACCTGTTGGAATCACCGGGACCATGTTTGTGGAGCTGGACAGGGTCTCGGAGCCCGAAAAGTTAGGGTTCAAGGAGCTGAGCTTTCCCACAGAGTATCCTGTAATTCCCTCAAAGCCATCTGACATCTCCACAATATTTAGGGGTATAGATGATCTCCTAAGGGGGCTCAGGGAGCTCCCCATTCAGGAGATAGCCACAAATCTCAATAGCGCAATACAGGATGCCAGGGTCCTACTCAGTGGGCCTGAGGTGGAAAAGGGGATCTCTGAGCTCTCCAGTAGCATCGCTTCCCTCAATAAAGAGCTCTCCCAAAGGCCCATCAGCCAGATCCTCAAAGACGTAAAGGATGCCAGCTTTGCCCTTCAGAAGACCCTAAAGGAGATACAGGAGGCGGCAGGTGAATTTGGTAGGGTGGGAAAGGAGTTAAATGGGTTTCTTTCGGACTCTAAAGGAGAGCTACTGGCTGCCTTAAGAAATTTTTCTGAGGCCACTAAGAATGTAGAAGAAGTCACACAAAATCTAAACCTTATTTTGTCATCGGGATCAGTGGAAGAAAACCTCTTGAACATTGAAAAACTCGGCTATGAGCTAACTAAGACCCTAAGAAAGATTCATGGTATTCTCGAAGAATTTGAAGAACAACCTGCCGGCTTCCTGCTGGGCAAGGAGAGAAAGAATGGCAAATAGACTTAAGATCTTACTTTTTTTGTCTTTGGGATTTCTTGGAGGATGTACTTTTTTTAGCTTTGAAAAGAAAAAAATAAATTATTTCATGATCTGGTTCGACACTAAAGTTCACAAAGAGGTTTGCAGCTTATCATTGGATGGTTGTGTAAGAAGTGTTTCTGCATCTGATGTTGTAGATACAACATTCATGATACTTAAAGACAAGAATCAGCAGATCTCTTATATACCTTATAGCAGGTGGAAGGCCTCTGTACCAAGAATGTTCGAGGAGATATTAGTAAAGAGTGTGCAGGATTCGAAGATTTTTGGTTATTTTTCAAGAACGCCTTCTAAGTCTTCTGAAATTTTCATAGCTTCCCACATATATTCGTTTTGGATTGAATTAGATAATCCCCCTAAATTGAAAGTAGGAGTTATGTTTGAAGTATCAGAGCAAAAAAGATATGGAAACAAGATTCTCTATCAAGCCTCCTATGAACTGGAAAAAAGGCTCGAAAGCGTTTCACCAGAAACCTACGCCAACACTGCTTCCAAGGCCTTTGAGGAACTAATCCAGGGGTTTTTGAAGGACCTCTGCCTTCACATGAAAGGAAGGGGGGCATGAAAAAGGCAATAGTGCTCTTGAGCGGAGGCATTGATTCCGCAACCTGTGCCATGATTGCAAAGGAGATGGGCTTTGAATTGTATGCCCTTACATTCGACTATGGCCAAAGGCACAGGGTGGAGCTCAAGGCTTCAAAGGCATTGGCAGATGCCTTGGGGGTAAAAAGACACACCATTTTGCACCTGGATCTCAGAGGCATTGGAGGATCAGCCCTCACCTCTGACATCCCTGTCCCCAAGAACTCGGGGGCGTCAGATAAGGGGGGGATTCCGGTCACATATGTCCCGGCCAGGAATACAATATTTTTGAGCTTAGCCTTAGCTTACGGGGAGGTAATTGAGGCCTACGACATATTTATTGGTGCAAACCAGGTGGACTTCAGTGGCTATCCCGACTGCAGAGAGGAATATCTTTTAGCCTTTGAAAGGATGGCAAACCTTGCCCTGAAGGCCACTGTGGAGGGAAAGGGTAGAATAAGGATCCATGCTCCCCTACTCCACATGAGTAAGGATATGATAATCAGAAAGGCAGTCTCTTTGGGAGTGGATCTTGGCCTTACGCACTCCTGCTATGACCCCCTGCCTGATGGCAAGGCCTGTGGTAGGTGCGATAGCTGTCAGATAAGGAAAAAGGGCTTTTTGACCGCAGGGATACCTGATCCCACCCCTTATGCCCATTAGGGGGGGGATTAAAACTATAAAGAGGCAGCTGCCCTTATGGAGTCCACCACAAAGCCCATGTCCTCTTTTAGTATCGTTCTCGTATCCATTACCACTATATCCCGTTCTATCCTGGCAATTATGGGTGGCTCATAGTTTCTCAAAAAGACCTCTATCTCATTGGCCATCAGTCTCTTGGGGATGAGGGCAATGAGGGCTGTTTTGAGATTCAGGGCAGGCAAGGCACCGCCTCCTACCTTTGAGATACCCTCCATCACCTTCACCTGGAAGTTTTTTGTGTCTATGCGGCCCAGTTTCCTTAAGATGGCCCTGGCCCTCTTTTCTAATCTCTCAAAGGGGGTAAGGATCATATTCAGGGTGGGGATCTCCTCCTTTGCCCTCGCCGGATCCAGATAGAGCCGAAGTATGGATTCAAGGGTATAGAGGGTGAGCTTGTCTATTCTGACGGCCCTTGCGAGCTGATTCTTCCTGATCCTTTCCACAAAATCCCTTTTTCCAAGGATGATCCCTGCCTGGGGTCCTCCGAGGAGCTTGTCCCCGCTAAAGGTAATTATATCCACACCCTGGGATACCACCTCCTGAACAGTAGGTTCCTTCTCGTAGCCATATTGGGAAAGATCTATGAAACAGCCGCTTCCCAGGTCCTCCATTACCGGAATGGAGTATCTCTTCCCCAATGAGACCAGATCCTTGTTGGAGACAGATTGGGTAAATCCAATGATCTTGTAGTTGCTGGTATGGACCTTCAACAAAAGGGCCGTCTCAGGGGTAATGGCACTCTCATAGTCCTGCAATTTTGTCTTGTTTGTGGTCCCAACCTCCACAAGCCTTGCCCCGCTCCTCTTCATCACCTCAGGGATCCGAAAAGAGCCTCCTATCTCTATGAGCTCACCCCTGGATACAATCACCTCCTTACCCTTTGCCACTGTATCCAGGGAGAGGAGGACCGCTGCTGCATTGTTGTTGACCACAGTGGCAGCCTCTGCCCCTGTTAGCTCCTTCAGGATATCCTCCACATGGGTAAACCTATTACCCCTTCTACCTTCCCTCAGGTTATACTCCAGGTTGCTGTAACCGCATGCAATCTCTATCAGATCCTCCATCACTTTCCTTGGCAGGGGCGACCTCCCCAGATTGGTGTGCACCACCACGCCCGTGGCGTTTACCACCTTTCTCAAACTGGGTTTTGTGACCTTCCTTAGGCCCTTGAGGACCCTCTCCACCACCAGAGGCAATTCCAGTTCAGAAGGGTCCACTATCTCCCCTGCCCTTATACCTTGCCTAATCTCTTGGAGGACGGTGGTTATCTGGGCCATGGCGAGCCTCTTTGGGAGATGCCCCATGGCCTCCAGGACCTCTGGCGTATTGAGGAGCCTGTCCACCTTGGGTATCAGCCTAAAGAGCTCACCACTTTCCATCTTGTCCTATCCTACCAGGAGTACCGTCTTGTCCTTTGTGCCTTGGAGTACCTTCTGTGAGACACTCCCCAAGAAAAATTCCTTTAGACCTGAGAGGCCTCTTCTCCCAAGGACCACCAGGTCATAGCCCTTTTCCGCCTCCGCAATGATATCCTTGGCAACCCCTTTTTTCTCCCTTTCCAATTTTATCTCCACATTCTGCCTTGGAAAACCAGAGGAGAGCAATATCTCCCTTCCCCTGTTTAGGGCCTCTGAGAGAAGGCCCTTCTTTTTGTCCTCAAGGGCACAGAAGGCATCCCTCTGTGCCAAAAAATATGGGGTAAGGGTCTCATCGTGCATCTGACAGACTATCATTGTGTCAGGCAGGACACTAAAAAGGGTAATTTTGTGCTCCTTTGAGAGGCTCTCTGCCACAAATTTTACTGCCTTTAAAGAACCCTCTGACTCGTCCACTGCTATCAAAACCCTCTTTTCCATTTAGTCCTCCTATCTCTCTGAATACCCAAAAAGTGAGTGGTCCCTCGAGCACCACATCAATATGGCCTCAAGGACTCCCCCTGAGATGGCCAGCGCCTTCTCAGATACAGTAAACGCATAATCCACCTGGCCCCTTGGATCTATATCACCTATCTTTAGGCCCTGGGTCACCCTGATCCCGGCCCTAATGAGTCCCCGTAAGACCCCTGAAATGGATGCCCTAACCCCCCTTCCCTCTACCTCTCCCACCAGTTCCCCTCTCTCCACCTTCTCCCCGATCTCTTTAAATGGCCTCCATATCCCATCGGCGCTCGCCCTCAGAACCCTGTCGTGGGTATGGCCCATGACTGGCTCGGGCTCCCCGGTATTGGGGAGGGCAGATCCCCTTACTATCACTCTTCCTAAGGTGTGACCCCTCTTTGTCTCTACCACCAGGTGGACATCCTTGCCTGCCTCAAAACCAGGTCCCAGGCCTATTACAAGCTGGGCATCCTTTATGGATGTACCTAAGTTTTTCTTTGCCATGGTGGCATCTATCAAGATGTGGGGTTTGAGGACTTCTCTTATGCCCCCCTTTTCGTCCACAAAGCAAGGGATCTTATTCTTCTCCCAAATCTCCATTACGTGGGATGGATCCTCCAAGAGCACCGCCTCAACCCCTTCCACCTCTGTACGACCGTCATAGACTGCCTCGGAAAATGAGACCTTTCTCCTGACGGCCAAGGGGGCTCTGAGCTCAGTAAAGAAGACCCTAAAGCCTGCCCTGTAAAGCCTCAGGATTACCCCGGAGGCCATGTCCCCTCCGCCCCTTACCATTACCGTGTGACACCAAGGGTGCCCCTTTTCCACAGAGACCACCACCTCTATCTACCAATTTTTGGCTAAATTTATTACAATAACTCTTCCAAAACAACGAGAAATACCATGGAGCTCAATGACCACATACCCCTGGCCCACAGAATGAGGCCCAAAGGGCTTGAGGAACTCCTGGGTCAGGAACATATCACAGGACCTGGTGGTTTCATACATGCAGTCCTCAGGTCCAAGAGGCCCAGATCCATGATCCTTTGGGGTCCCCCTGGCTCCGGAAAGACCACCCTGGCCCAGATAGTCTTCAAAGAGACAGGGCTTCCCATTGAGTCTTATTCTGCCGTGAGCTCCGGGATAAAAGAGATAAAAGATGTGATGGAAAAGGCCAAGAGGAGATTCAAGGAGGAAGGTAGGCCTACAATCCTCTTTGTGGATGAACTCCACCGCTTCAACAAATCCCAGCAGGCTGCCTTCTTACCCTATGTGGAACGAGGGATGGTGGTCCTGATAGGTACCACCACCCAGAATCCCTCCTTTGAGATAATACCTCCCCTGCTCTCTAGGTGTAGAGTGCTGACACTGAGGCCCATAGGTGAAGAGGACATGGTAAAGATCCTGAAAAACGCACTCCAGGATACAGAAAGGGGGATAGGGAGACTAGGGCTCAGCATGGAAGGGGAGGCCTTGAGGTTCTTGGCGGTTATCTCTGGAGGCGATGCAAGGGTGGCCTTAAACAGACTGGAAGAGGTCTCTTTTTTGGCCCAGGAAAGGGGGCTGAATCGAATAGACATGGAAATCCTCAGGGAGATTATAAGGGATGCCCCCTTGTACTACGACAAGGGAGGGGAAGAGCACTACAATCTCATCTCCGCCTTTATCAAGAGTATGAGGGGCTCTGATCCCCAGGCAACCCTTTACTGGCTCTATAGGATGCTGGAGGCGGGAGAAGACAGGAGATTTATCTTGAGGAGGATCATCAGGTTTGCAAGCGAAGACGTAGGACCCAAAGACCCCTTTGCCTTGGTACTTGCAGTGGCAGCAGCGCAAGGCTTTGAAATGGTAGGTTCTCCAGAGGGGGAGCTCCTCCTCGCCCAGGCAAGTGTATACATGGCAGAGGCACCAAAGGACAACTCCCTCTATTTGGCAGAAAAGATGGTATCCGAAGAGATAAGAAGATCTGGACACCTCCCTGTTCCACTCCATTTGAGAAACCCTGTCACAAAGCTGATGGAAGGCCTGGGCTATGGAAAAGGCTATCTCTACCCCCACGAAGACCCCGAGAGGTCTCAGGACTATCTCCCTGGGGCCTTGAAGGGCAAGATCTTTTACAGAGGACCGAAAGGGATAAAGGATGAGTAAATTCACCCATCTTCACGTTCATACCGAGTACAGTCTCTTAGACGGAGCAATTAGGCTTAATGATCTGGTAAAGACGGTCAAGGCCTTAGGGATGGATTCTGTGGCCATCACGGACCATGGCAACATATTCGGCGCAGTGGACTTCTTTGTCATTGCCTCAAAGGAGGGAATAAAGCCCATCCTAGGTTGCGAGGTCTATGTAGCTCCCTCTTCCCTTAGGGTCAAGGAGAACGAACGGGGCCAACCCTCCAGTTACCATCTGGTCCTCCTGGTGATGGACGAAACGGGATACAAGAACCTCTGCAGGCTAATAACAGTGGCCTACAAAGAGGGCTTCTACTACAATCCAAGGGTAGACATGGAGATCTTAAGGGAACTAAACCAGGGACTCGTTGCCATGTCTGCCTGCCTGAAGGGAAAGATACCCTCCTTGATCCTCAAGGGCCAGACCGAAGAGGCCATTAGATGCACAGAAGAGATGGCCTCCATATTCCAGAAGGAGCGATTCTTTCTGGAGGTAATGGCAAACAATCTATTGGAACAACAGCAGATCAACCTGGCCTTAAAGGAGATAAGTATAAAGACCGGGGTCCCAATGGTGGCCACCAATGACTGTCACTATCTCAGAAAAGAGGATGCAGCGGCTCATGATGTGCTTCTCTGTATCCAGACAGGGACCAAGATAACAGATGAACAGAGGCTCAGATTTACCACAGAGGATTTCTACTTGAAATCCGAAGAGGAAATGAGGGCCCAGCTCCCTTCCTTTCTGGAGGCCATCTCTAATACCCAGCTCGTAGCGGCCAAGTGCAATTTCAATATGAGGTTAGGTGAATATAAGTACCCTGCCTTCCCTGTGGAGAAAGGCACATCTCTGGACCAGGTCCTGGAAGAAAAGGCAAAAGAGGGTCTAAAGAGGAGGATCGGTTTACAAGGAATAGGGGAAGGCACCCAAGAGTCTGCCTATTGGGATAGGCTAAAGTTAGAGCTTTCCACCATCCAGGAGATGGGCTTTTCAGGTTACTTTCTCATCGTAAGTGACTTTATAGAATATGCAAAGGCCAAAGGGATTCCGGTGGGTCCTGGAAGGGGCTCTGCTGCAGGATCCTTGGTGGCCTATGCCCTGGGTATAACAGATGTGGATCCCATAAGATACGGCCTCATCTTTGAGAGGTTCTTAAACCCTCACAGAATCAGTATGCCAGACATAGATATAGACTTTTGTGCGAACGGAAGAGACGAGGTCATAAGATACGTAGGGGAAAAGTATGGGCAGGACTGTGTCTGCCAGATCATTACCTTTGGGACAATGAAGGCCAGGGCAGTGATAAGGGATGTGGCACGCTGTCTTAATATAGAAAACAAGCTCGCGGACAAGATCGCCAAACTTATTCCCCCAAGGCCAAAGATCACCTTAGAGGAGGCCATGGAAGAGGAACCGGAGCTAAAAAGACTCTGGGAAGAAGGGGACGAGACCATAAAGAGACTCATCTCTGTCTCAAAGGCCTTAGAAGGCCTCTCTAGGCATCCCTCCACCCATGCCTCAGGGGTGGTGATCTCTGATAGGCCCCTTGTGGAATACCTTCCCCTATACATAGGTCAGAGGGGAGAGGTGATGACCCACTTCCCCATGGAGGCCTTAGAGAAGATAGGCCTCATAAAGTTTGACTTCCTGGGCGTAAAGGCCCTTACCATGATCTCCAAGGCGGTCCAGCTGGTAGAGGAAAAGCGGGGAATTAAACTTGACATAGATTCCCTTGACCTCACAGACGAGGCCACCTACGAGCTATGTTCAGATGGTAAGACCACAGGGGTCTTTCAACTGGAATCGGCGGGTATGAAAAGGCTCTTGAGAAGGCTCAGGCCAAGACGTTTTGAGGATCTCATTGCAATACTTGCCCTCTATAGACCCGGGCCTTTGGGTAGTAATATGGTGGATGAGTACGTAGAGGCCAGGTGGGGGAAAAAGGAGATAGACTATATCTTCCCCGAACTAAAGCCTGTGCTAGAGGAGACCTACGGGGTCTTGCTCTATCAAGAGCAGGCCATGAAGATAGCCCAGATCGTGGCAGATTATTCCATGGCAGAGGCAGACGAGCTCAGAAAGGCCATAGGCAAGAAAAAAGAAGAGATAATGGCCAGGCAAAGGGAAAGGTTCATTGAAGGTGCCCTAAAAAAAGGGAAACCAAGGGAAAGAGTGGAATACCTCTTTGAACTCATAAGCAAGTTTGGTGGATACGGGTTTAACAAATCCCATTCGGCTGCCTATGCCATGGTGGCCTTCAGAACCGCATACCTGAAGGCACACTTTCCCGTTGAATTCATGACCGCATTACTCAGCCTAGATATGGGTAGCAGGGACAAGACCATCAAGAACATAATGGAATGTAAAACCATGGGGATCAGGGTACTGCCCCCTGATATCAACGAATCGGACTGGGACTTTACCATCTCCCTTTCCAAGAGCGGGGGAGAGGCACCGGGGATCAGGTTTGGATTGGGCGCAGTCAAGAACGTGGGGCAAAAGGCAGTGGAGGCAATAATAAACGAAAGGGCTGCTGGGGGACCTTTCAAAGATCTGGAGGATTTTGTGAGGAGGATGCCTGGCCAAAGGATCACAAAGAAGGTGGTCCAGTGCCTTATAGAGGCAGGTGCCTTTGACTTTACAGGAAAGAGTAGGCCTTATCTCCTATCCCTTCTGGAGTCCATGTCCCAGACAAGGGCCCCTAAGAGGCCTGTGTTTAGGCCAGCACTCTTCCAGGGGCTCGGAGGGACCAAAACTCAGGAAGAACAGCAAATCTTCTCCCCGAAGATGATGGCCCAAGAGTGGAGCAGAGAGGAGCTTTTGAAGAGGGAGAGAGAGGCAATAGGTTTTTATATCACAGGCCACCCGCTGGACGAATACCAGTATCTCCTAAAATACCTCCCCTCAAAGGCCATTCAAGACCTCTTGGGGCTTGAAGAGGGAGAGAGGTTGGAACACCAGATCATTCTGGGTGTCATAACTGAGATGAGGTTTAAAAAGACCAAAAAGGGAGAAAAGATGGCCCTCATCCAGGTGGAAGACATGACCGGTTCCATGGAATGCCTTCTCTTTCCTGATACCCTAAAGAGTCTGGAGGCCAGTATCCAGACCGGCTCCCCAATGGTGATAAACATCACGGTGGAATATACTGAAGAGGGTATCAGGAGTACAGTAAACGATATTATCTCCATTGAAGAATATCTGACCTCCAAGGCCAGGGGAATGGTCTTGCATATAAAGGAAGAGGAATTGGATCCCCAACTTTTGAACAAAATGGGGGATCTGATTGAGGTCCACAAGGGTGAAAAACCACTCTTCTTTGCCGTTTACAACGGGACAAAAAGGACCCTCCTTCAGGTGGGTAAAGATTTTCGGATAGAATTGACACTTGGCAGCATAAGGGATTTCAGCACATTGCCCCGCATAGATTCTCTGACTATTTTGGGTTAGGCCTCCTTATCCCTAAAGACATCTTTTAAAGAGGCACTGAGCACCCTACTTATGCCTTTGGTCTCCATGGTGATACCGTATAGGGTATCTGCAATGGCCATGGTCCTGGGCTTGTGTGTTACGATAAGGATCTGGGTCTGCTCCTTGAGTTCCTGAAGATAGTTACATAACCTTTCAACATTTACCTCATCCAGTGCCGAATCCACCTCATCCAGGAGGCAAAAGGGGGATGGTCTATACTTGAAGATAGCAAAGAGCAAGCTAGCTGCCACCAAGGATTTCTCTCCGCCAGAAAGCAACCCCAGATGGGTAAGCCTCTTATGGGGCAACTCTGCCTCCAGTATCATCCCGGACTCTAAAAGATTCTGTTCCTCCAAGATCCTCACCCTTGCTGTACCACCACCAAAAAGTGAGCAAAATATCGACTGTATATGAGAATTTATGAGATTTAGGCCTTCCATAAGCCCGTCCTTTGCAAGGCCTCTAAACCTTCTAATTGCATTATTAATGTTTTCAATGGATCTTACTATGTCTTCTTCCTGAGTTTTTAAGAAGTCATAGCGCTTCTTGGCCTCTTCATATTCAGAAATTGCCAACAAATTCACTTCACCAAGCTTTGCCCTCTGTTCCCTCTTTTCAGAAATTGACGCCTCTATACGAGGCCTAACATAGTCCTCAACCAAATAATCTGAATAGATCTTTGATATGTCAGCATTATATCTCTCAATACCCAAATTCATCAAGTTTTTCATCTCAGTTCTTATCTCAGCCTCTGACATCTTAGTCTTTGTAATATCATCCTTAATTCTGTTTAAGTTTTCAGATAACTTACTTATGTTAGCCCTGATCTTTGTTGTCTCGGCTTTACACTTATCTATGATTTCCTCTTTTTTGTTTATCTGATAGCGGTAATCATCTACATTTTGTTTTAGAACTTCAATATCCATTTCCATATCTTGGATCTCCATCTTACAATTCTCAATTCTCTTTTTATTGGATTCGATTTGACTATTCAGATAGTTCAGTCTTTTTTGGACTTCGTCACTATCCCTAATCAATCTCCTCAATCCCTCCTCAAGGTTTGCCTTTTTTTCAAACAATACCTTCAACGAGGCATCTACTCTGTAAAACTCCTTTTTCAAATCCTCCTGCGACTGCTCTCTCTCCTTCAATAATTGCGACAACTGATTAAGAAGACTCTTCTTCTCCCCATCTATCCCCTCCATGGTGTCGAGTTTTGTCTTCAATTCATTTATTTGCTCAGATGACACATCATTTTCTAAACTCTTTCTTTGAATATTTTTGTACACATTGTCAAACAGTTTTTGTTTAACTTCAATGTCACTTGCTATTTTGTACATCTCATATTCAAGTTTTTTTAATTTCTCCTGAACTGCATACCATTCTTTCTCAAGATTTTTATACTTTAACTCTATTGTCTCCTTAGAGCTTTTCTTTTTTTGAATCTCAGATGTAAGCATCTGATATTCTAATTCTAAGCTAACGTATTTATTTTCTAAGTCTTTTAGTTCCGTTTTTTTGCTCAATAGCCTCTTTTTTGTACTCTCCTCACTACCACCATAAACTATTAAATCCCCAAAAATCACATCACCATCTTTTGTTACGTAGGTTTTCTTATGAGAAAGAGTCTTTATTATATCCTCTAGTGACTCCACAAGTTCCACATCTCCTAAAAGCTCTGAGAGGACCGGCCTCAATTCATCAGGGGCCTTTATAAGCCTCAACAAATTGCCGTTACTTGATACTTTGCCGTTCCCATTCTTGGATATGATAAAACCGCTCTTTCCCTTCCCTTCTTCCTTTAGGCGTCTAAGAAGCCTTACAGAATCCTCCATGCTACCCACCACCACATACTCGAGCCTCTCACCTAAGACTGCCTCTACGGCCTTTTCAATACCCGGCTCCACATCGATGAGATCCAAAAGTAGGCCCTTTATCCCATCCTCCTCTATCTTTAAGGCCTCCCTTTTCTGGAGGAGAAACCTTGTGCCACCTCTCATCCCCACATAGCCCTCTAAGAACTCCTTTGTGGCCTTTATCTTAAGTTTCGTTTCGGTGAGTTCCTTTTCCAGGGCCCTCTCCCTGCCTTCCAGTTGGGCCAAAAAACTCACCATCTCTTGGATCTCCTGACCCACTGCCCTTTTTTCTACCTCAAGTCCCATAAGCCTCTCTTCATAGGACTTTTTCTCCTTTGCCTTCAGACGCCAGTTTTCGTTCAACCCCTTCATATGACTCTGGAGTCCTTCCTTCTCCTCCTCCAGCTCACGCCTTCTCTTCTCAATTTCATTTTTTGTTTTATACAAAAATTCGAGATCCCTCTGGATACTATGCTTTTGCTTTTGAAGATTAATGAACTGCTCATTCAGTACCCTATATTCCTCTCTAATTCTTTTTAGCTTTTGTTCCTCATCTTGTATCCTTTTTTCATACTCTGCTCTTCTCTCTTTTGTCTCATCAATATGGACTTGAAGATCATTAACTTGTTTACATTTTAAAGAAATTTCATACTCCAATTTTTCCTTTTTTCCCAAAAGCTCATTGATTTCATTTGTCAACTCATAATTTCTATTTTGCAGAAAGGAAAGTTCATTCCTCTTGTTCTCTAAAGTAGACTTTTTGCTTTCGTAATTATGTTTTAAATCGCCATAGGTCTTTCTCAGCTTTTTTAAAGAAACATCCCCTTCTTCTATTTGAAGCTCAAACTCTTGCAACAATCCTTCTTGATTCGTTATCTCCTTTCTTATCGATGCCTCATGGGTATATAAAGAGCTACAATATGAATTTACTTCCTGTAACCCCTTATTTAACAAAGCAAATTCATTGCACAGAAGCGTAAGCTCGAGATTTTGTATCTCCTCGGTGAGCTTCTTGTATTTCTTTGCCCTCTCTGCTTGGCGCTTCAGCAAATTTACCCCTTTTTCCACCTCCACGATAAGGTCCCTGACCCTCAACAGGTTCTCCTTAGCTTCAGAGATCCTTCTTTGGGCCAGTTCCATCTGCTTCTGATACCTCGTTATATCCACAGCTTCGTGTAAGAGATCCCTCAACTGTTCAGGTCTATAATCTACTATAGCACCAATGGCTCCTTGACCTATTATGGAATAGGACCTCTGACCCAGGCCAGTACCCATGAAGAGCTCTTGGATGTCTTTCAAACGACATGGGGTGTTATTTATTAGATATTCACTCTCTCCTGTTCTATAAAGCCTTCTCGTTATCTCTATCTCGGCTCTCCTAAGATGTTCGGGGACTGTCTGGTCATTACATTCTTCCAGCAGGAGCTTTACCTCTGCCATTCCAAGGGGCTTTATTTCTCCCGCACCGTTAAATATCACATCCTCCATCTTTAGGCCCCTAAGGGTCCTGGAGTTCTGTTCCCCCAGGCACCACCTCACTGCATCTATTACATTACTTTTTCCACAACCATTCGGACCCACAATGGCAACTATTCTAAAAGAAAGATCAAGTCGTATAGGACCCAGAAAGGATTTAAAGCCCCTAATAAATATCTCTTTTAGCTTCATCTCGGCAAGACTTCAAAAAAGAGTCCTTTTATAATGATCAAGCTCTAAAATTAATACAGTATTTTCGAAAATTGTCAACAAATAATTACAATAGATGCTGGCAAGAATGATAAATTTGGGATAAGTTTACTGGAAACTTTTGATTACATTAGGGGACTCTCAGCTTTGTCTTTCCTCCCTTAAGATCCTCTCTTACAATCTCAAATCTTTATAGAAATCCCTTTACAATCTGTTAAATACGGCATACATCTCTTATACTAAACATCCATGTCTCCCTTCTCTGGATAAGGCACAGATGTTGCTTTTTAATGTAGGAAAAAACCCTAAATCGGAGGAGTTATGAAAAAGATTTTATGTGCACTGGATGGGACAGAGCGCTCCTTTGAGACCGTAAAATACATCTCATCTTTGCCCATGGCAAAGGGCTGTGAGATTACCCTATTTTCTGTCTTCGAGGAGGTGCCAGAGGCCTACTGGGATCTTGGCAATATAGCAAATGTCAAAAACAGGGTAGAAGGGATAAAGGCATGGTCTGTCAACCGTAAGAACGAACTGATGGAGCAACTAAATAGGGCAGTGGACTATCTCTCCTCGAGGGGTTTTCCCAAAGAGAACCTAAAGACCATACTCAAGAGCAGGCAAAAAGGTATCAGTAGGGAGATATTAGAGGAGGCAAGAAAGGGGTATTTTGCTGTAGTGGTGGGAAGAAGGGGGGTTGCCAGGATCCAAGAGGTGCTCTTGGGAGGCATCTCCTCAAGACTCCTGGAGAAACTCACGGACATTCCCCTTTGTATAGTGGGGAAAGACACCCCTCCCTTTGATAAGGTATTATTAGCCACTGACGGATCCCAAAACTCCTTGAGGGCAGCAGAATTTGTGAGAGAGTTATGTGAGGGATCTTCTGGTGAGATCTGTATCATACATGTGATCCGTGGAAGGGACAGGGAGGTAGTGGAAGAGATAGAGGCCAATATCCAGAGCATCTTCCAGAGGATAAAAGAGAGATTAGGACAAAGGGATATTGGACCCAATCGGCTGAGTACCAGGATCATATATGGGGCAGAATCCAGGTCCCTGGCAATACTGGATGTGGCAAGGAGAGAAGGTTATGGGACCATAGTCTTGGGCAGAAAGGGACTCTCTGCCGCCCAGGAGTTCTTTATGGGCAGGGTGAGCAGTAGGATAGTTCAACTGGCCAAGGGACTCTCTGTATGGGTAGTAACCTAAAGGGATTTTTGAGATTAGACTTAGGCCTCTTCCTCCGGGGAGATACTTAGGAGAGCATATCAATAGTCCCATCTAAAGTTCAATTCCGCACCTGCCCCCTTTACCCCCAAATGGGTCTTTAGCTCTATGTTAGGGGTGAGTTCCATGGTCACATTGGCCCTCCCTTGCTGGGGATCCCCTACCCAGTCCATTTCCATATAGATCTTTTCACCCAAGTATTTCCCTGCCCTCAGATTTGTTCCACTCCCATTATTCCCTATATCCCACATATCCAGCCTCAGGATCCTCTCAGGCAGTGTGGCAAGTCCGAGAAAAGGGATCTTGCCACCCTCCTGCGATATTATCTCCATCAGCTTTAGACCTTGTATTGGGCTTAGCCTTCCCATCTCCTTGCCAAAGAGTGCCCTGGAAAAGGCCTCGCCAGGAGGAAGACCTGAATCGGAGAAGAGTCTGAGTTCCAGCCTGTCCACCGGGCCAGAGAGCTCTGCGATGGCCTTCTGTCCCTCAGGCCCGGCCTCTGCCCTGGCAGTGACATATGGCCTCAATATTTCTCCCTCCTGGAAGACCATCCTCCCCCTGGTAAATGGAAAGTTCTTTCCAAACAGGTTATACCTTCCCCTCTCCAGATCCATTTCGCCCTTGATTTGGGGACTTGCCACTGTGCCCGTAATGGCCGCATTACCCTTCCAAAGAGTGTCTAAGTCCTTCCCTTTGATCCTGACTGTCTTATCTGCCTTAAGACCCACATTTATTTTCAAGGGTGGAATCCCTAAGCCTTTAACTTGGGCCGTTCTCCTTTGGTCAGTGGGATTCCTTATCTCTATCACTGGTAGCTCACTCAAAGATGATGACAAGCCCCTTTCCAGGTCGAATACCAATCTCTCTATGACCAGATCGGCCTCCACAAGGGCATTCCCTAATTCCCCCTTCAAAACACCCCTCCCCGAGAGGGTGAGTTCCGCATCGGAGCGCCTTACGATGTTGAAGTTCTCTATCTCAAAGGGAACCCCAAATCGGGGGTTTAATAGTTCCATAAGGGATATCCTGCCAGATCCAGTTATAATGCCCTTACCACTATCCTTTATGAGTATCTCTTCTATCACTATCTCATCCCACGAAACCCTGAGGGTCGCCCTGGAATCCCGTAGATAGATCCCATTTTTGATGTCAGAAAACTCAAAATCCTCTACATACGCCCATCCCTCCAAATCAGGCTTCCCTTCCCGTAGCCCTAATCTCATATGGACTCCAACCCTTCCATCTATTACCTTAGAGGGAAATATGTATAGGAGCCCTAACTTTCCCATCTCAATATCCCCCTTGATTTCTGCCTTCACCTCCCGGTATCCCAGTTCCACCTTAAATGGCCTCACCTGCAGGCTCAGAGGGGCAGAAAAACTTGCATGGAGCACCTTTTTCTCTTCCTGGTATAGATCACCAATGGATTTTAGAGTGCCTTCAGAGATTTTTATATGGGTTAATAACCTGTAGCGTGGCAGCTCACTATATTCAGCCAAATTTAGATCATAAAAGGTTATGCTACTGGATATCTCAGGGCTATCTATCCTGCCCCCTAAAGCCAAATCTCCTTCTAAATACCCATGTATCTCATAACCAGTTAGTATCACCAAAGGGTATAAAGGTATTTCTCTCAAGGTAGCCTTTATCTTGATCATTTCATAATCAAATTCGCCTACAACAGAAATACTTCCTTTTTCTATATCCAAAACGCAATTAGTATAGATTTTCCCGTTTTCTTTGATTATAATCTTTGAATTTTTTTGGGCTGAAAACTTAACATGGTTTATCATGGCCTCAAATTTTTCCAAACTAATTATCTTACCATCACTTTCCTTTAGCATACTTAGACTTGAGCTCAAGTAAGTAATATCAGTTCCATCCTTTGTGTCTATATTGACTTTTATCTGATCCCTATCCTTTGAAAAGGACAAATCAGAACTTCCCAGATAAAATTTCCAAATAGTCAAATTTTTTGCATGGGAATCAAAGTAAAAGGATATCTCCCTGCCAAGATAAAAAGCACCATTCCCTTTAAGGTCTGAAACTGATATGAGATCATATGTCCCCTCTTTTATGTCCGTCTCTACATGGATTTGCTCTAACCTTTCTTGGCGGGACAAAACTGCCTCTAATCTCCCTCTCCCTCTGATACCCGGGTCCAATAATCTCTCCAAAAAGAATGGATCCTCTATATCTAAGACCACCTTACCCTCATAGAGCCCCTTTTTTCCCAAAGAGAAATACGCCTCAGCACCCTTGAGATGGGTATCCACCCTTATATGCCACTCCTTAGGATCTCTGTAATCCATAACAGCACCAAGCTTCCACGCCATATCCAATATGTTCCCAGAGATTTGGGAGGTAAGGCTCAAAGACCCCTCTGTCTTCTGTAACTCCAATCTCCCTGAAGCTACCTCAAAACTCCTACCCACAAAGGCGCCTTTGATATTGAGGCCGGATATTAGCTCCAGACGCCCCTTTGCCCCATGTATGGAAAAGGGGAGCTCCCCTCCATAAAGATAGAGACCGGGCAATGCCTTCAGTCCTCCGCCAAGCACCTTCGCCCTTCCCCTTAGATCCGCCTTCTGGGTCTTGAGATCCATTCCACCGCTGAGGGAAAGATCCACTATGTCGCTTTTTAGCTCTCCATAGGAGATCTCCAAGAGCTCTTCATCTAAAATTTTGCCTTTTATGGCAAGTGTTAAAGGATTTTTAGATCGAGAAGATCCCTTCGAAAAAATATCTTGTACAATCCCCCATAATTGGATCCTACCTTCCACAGAGAGACCATCCTCTTTCTTTATGCTTAACTCCCCCAAAATCTCTGGAGATTCAAGGGAGACCATCTTATTTAATACATAACGACCTGGTTTTATCGCACTAATCTCAAGCTCTGATCTTAAAGGCCTTAAAACAACCTGCCCTTTTAGTCGAGACTGAAAAGCCTCTGAATACAATCTAAGATCCAAAACATCCAATTTCACTCCATCAAATAAAAGATTACCTGAAAGATCTACTTTTTGGGAAAAAGATATTTTATTGACATGCTCAACATTGCCATTTATTGACTTAATATAGACCTGATAAAAGGATGGTTTGCTCTCAGTTATTTCAAAATCAGCTTTTATATCCCTCACAGAAACAAAATCTGCATCTAACCCCTTTACGCTGAAAATTGTTTGAATATGTTTTTTACCCCTTTCAACTCTTAGGTTTCCGCTTGATGACACATCTCCCTTAAAAGTAAACTTCCCAAAACGATAAAACCTCTCATCCCCGTTCAATGAATAATCAAGGATAATCCCATTGGGACTCAATATATCCCTTACATGGACAGATGCTTCTATCGTGTTTGAAAATATGGCCGAGAATATCTCCAATCCCTTTGATCCAGAAGGAAAGGCAAATAGTTCCAGGCTAAATCGGTCTTTGGGCGCCAAAAGAGAGATGATCCCCCTATAAAAGGAGAAGTCCATATAGAGGAAGGCCCCTCTTTTGGGATCTATGAGTAACCCTTTTAATTTGTTAATTAAGCCTGAGCGATTTGGGGGACTTTTGAAATATATTGCTCCTGTTGCTTTTAACAAATTTTCTATTACAAGTGACAGATCATATTTTTGATCAAAGGAACTGCTGGAATTTATGGAAAATAAAAGGTTTTCATTTAGCCCAACAAATTTGGCTAATTGACTATCCCTTCCTACAAATAGTTCTGTATGAAGTGCCTTAACCGTCTCATTGTTAAATTCTAACCCAAGATTAAACCTGACTCGATTTGCTTCTTCATTTAATCTGACATTAAGTGAATTTAACTCCCCTTTAAGAAAAGAGAGTTTTAATGTGTAATCCGAAATAATAGTATTTTGTGGTGTGATAAAATAGAGATGTTCTACATGAAAGATTTCTATCTCACTATAAAAAGCAATAAGTTTGATCATGCCCTGAAATTCCTCTATCCCTGTACCAGCCTTTCCTCTTCCATCCTGATCACCCCTATGAAACACAATCTCCTCAAAGTAGGCCTTCTTGATCCCAATGACCCTTTTTTGAATAGACGGGATGATCTCTATATGGATTCCTTTTAAGGAAAGTGAGAACTCCCCTTTAGAAAACCGGACCAGATCTATACGGAAACTAAAGGGCACAAAGCCTTTTAGCCCCACTACCTCCAGATGCCCCCCCTT
>CALKZT010000055.1 GCA_938002815.1 uncultured bacterium | reverse complement strand
ATCTTAGCCTTATAGGCCTTTTCCACCGTTTAGCTACCCTTATACCTCTTTTCCCTTACCTTCTCAAAGATCCAATTGTACCAGTCCG
Organism: uncultured bacterium; assembly: GCA_938002815.1. GTDB lineage: Bacteria > Desulfobacterota > DSM-4660 > Desulfatiglandales > CALKZT01 > CALKZT01. The sequence continues at coordinate 8,472 of CALKZT010000055.1, read as the reverse complement.
TGAGGCCTTCATCTGTCTTGCAGGAGATTTCGTATATCGTGAGGTCAGGATTTACCCTCTTTGCCGCCTCCTTGATCTTGGACACGGCCACATCCAGATAGGGAAGAAGGTCTATCTTGTTTATGAGCAAGACCTTGCTCTCCATAAACATCAATGGGTATTTCTCAGGCTTGTCCTCCCCTTCGGTTACAGATAGGAGCATCACCTTGTAGTCTTCCCCTACGTTGAACTCTGCGGGGCAGACCAGGTTCCCTACATTTTCCACGATGAGGAGCTCCAAGGAGTCCAAATCAAGGTGGGGCAATGTCTCCCTTATCATGTTTCCGTCTAAGTGGCAGGCACCATCTGTGTTTATCTGGACTACAGGGACACCCAAGAGGGCAATTCTTTCCGCATCCTTTGAGGTCTGGATATCCCCTTCTATCACCCCTATTCTCACCTTTTCCTTCAGGGCAGATATGGTCCTTTCAAGGAGGGAGGTCTTTCCTGCCCCTGGCCCACTCATTAGGTTGATCACCAATAAGTTCTTCTGGTCGAAGAGTCTCTTGTTTTCCCTTGCTATCCTTTCATTGGCCTCTAAGACATTTCTCACTACACTGATCTTCATCCTATTCCCCTTTCTTGGCTGTGTCCTAAATACCCTTCTTGGGTCCATCCCCTCAGTCTGTAGTAGCAAAGGATGAGATTTCTTAATTCCTCCTCCTTTAGGAGAGCACCTGTCTCTGGCAGCGGCTCCTCAAAAAACCTCTTGGGAAGGGTGTCTTCCTTGGGATTCATTCCTTCTCTCAGGTTAAACCACCTTACCTCATCGGCCACCTCCTTAGCAACTGCCTTAAGTTCGGTAGGTGTGGGGCCGGTGAGATACCCAAAGATACGTCCCAAGTTGTCCCAGTCATAGAGGTCCCTATAAAACCTGCAGAGGATCAGGCTGTCCATTATGATGAGCCTGTCCTCCCAGTCCACGAAGACTCTTGCCATCGCCTCCGGGTCCTCTGGGTCAAAGAGACCCAAGAGCTCTGCCTTATAAAAGGTGGACCTCAAATGGCATGCACCCCTTGGGGAGGTGGCATAGGCCAGGGCCATCCCCTTTAGGACCCTGGGATCGTACCCAGCAGGCTCCATGCCCTTTACGTGGACCGCTAAGTCCTCCAGCTCCAATCTGGCCGCAGCCTCCCTTATCCCGTCTGAAAAGAGACCAGGGGTACCCTTCCTAAATACCATCTCCTCTATGAACCGTCCTATACCCTTTGTATCCCCATAGTCTAGATCCAGATGTAATCCCTTCCTCTTATTTGCCTCTATGGCAAAGGAGGCCAAATTGCCACAGGTTATGGTATCTATGCCTAATCTGTCACAGAGGTCGTTTAGATACGCAATCTCTTCAATGGTCTTGATCCCGCACAGTCCCCCAAAGGCATAGATGGTCTCGTACTCCGGCCCCTCTATCTTAAGGCCTTTATAGGACCCCTCCTTTATTCTACCCAGCCTTCCACAGGAGAGAAAGCAGTTTAGGCATGCGTGGGGCTTTACATCCATCCTTTTGTGGAGGGCCTCTGCATCTATGGCGGCCTTAAAGGAGACCTTCCCCTGGCTCCAATAGAATGCCGGAAAGGCGGATAAGGCATCCATTGTATCCAGCATGGAGGGTGTACCAAGGGTCTTGTAGGTCTGGACGGTTTTGGTCTCTTTGAAGGTGGTATAGATCTCCTTCACAAAGTGGCTGAGGCCCTTGGGGTCGTATACCTCCTTGGGGGCATCTCCCCAAAAGGCAATGGCCTTTAGTCTCTTTGAACCCATAACTGCGCCAAGGCCTGTTCTCCCGGCAGATCTCCAGAGGTCATTTTCTATTAGGGCAAATCTCACGAGGTTTTCCCCAGCAGGTCCAATTGTGGCAACAGCAGGGAACTTAAGCTTGGCCCTCTTCTCCTTCAGCCATGCCAGGATGGCCATCTCTGCCTCATAGGTACCTTTCCCCCATAGGCCTGAAGCATCGTGGAATTCTACTGCCCCAGGATTAATTTCCAGCCAGATGGGTGTATCAGAGGCACCGTGTATTATAAGGCCATCGATCCCTGCCTTGGCCATGCATGTGGCCAGGCTCCCCCCTGAATACGCCTCCCCAAAGAGCCCGGTCAGCGGACTCTTGGAATAGACCCCGTATCTACAAGAACCCCATACCGGAGTACCTGTGGCAGGCCCCCCCAAGAAGAGAATGAGGTTTTGGGGATCAAAGGGGTCTATGCCTTTGGGGTTCTTGGCCAAAAGTATCTTTACTCCCAACTCCTTTCCACCCAAGCCCCTATGGTGAAAGGCATTCGGTCTTACTACCTCTACGGACCTTCTTGTGAGGTCAATGGATAATAGCCTGTTGAAATTACCTTTTTCCAAGTCTCCCCCTACCTAATTTATTTGACATTAAAAGCCCCATTTTGCTTCTAAGGGTGCCTATTCTGTAGTATGATTTTTTTCAGTTGTCCACAAAAGGGGTAAGGGGTGTCAGAAAAATCCATCCTTGTAGTAGACGACGAATTGGAATTTGCCAGGTATTTGGCAACCCTCCTTGAGGAAAACCATTATAGGGTATTCATATCCCAAAATGGTGCCGAAGCCTTGAGGGCCCTCAAGGTCAACCCCATTGACCTTATATTGCTTGATATCTTTATGCCCATCATGGACGGGATAGAGCTCTTAAAACACCTACGTGCCTTGGGGATCCAGATACCTGTGATAACCATGACGGGTATGGCCTGTACAGAAGAGATGATGGGGTCCTTAAGGCAGCATGGGATTTCGGGGACCCTGGAGAAGCCCTTCTCGGCCCAAGAGCTCTTGGAGGCAGTATCCAATGCCTTGGCATCCCGAGATTCAGAACCCAAAAGGCCCAAGGAATGGTCCTTTGAATCAATGGAAGAGGAGGTTTCAAAGGGAGAAAGTGAAAGGGGAGAGTGGTTGTTAAAGGTTTTAAAGAGCCCTGCCATTGTAATTTCCGGAAAAAGTATTGTCTATGCAAACCATTTTACCTCTAAATGGTCTGGTTACAGTAGATCTGAGATCCTAAACAGAGATTTCATAGGGTTTGTTTTGGGAAAAGACAGGGATAGGGTTCAAAGGTTTTTGCTTGAATCAGCCCATGAAAGGGGCCAAGAGCATATAGATTTTGATTTCATCAAAAAGGACGGCTCCACAGCGCGTGTCCAGTGTAATGTCATGGAAACTCTCTGGTCTGGTAATCCTTCAATACTTCTGATCCTTTCTGACATAACCATAGAAGCCAGACAGAATGAAATCGTTGAAAAGATTATTAAGTCATCTCCCTGGGGCATATACTTACTTAAAGGAAAAAAGTTTTTCTTTGTAAATGACGCATTTTTGAGGTACACGAAGTACTCATGGGAAGAATTAGCTAATATGTCGCCGATTGACCTCGTCTATGAGCAGGACAGAGCAGATGTTAAAGACAAGGCAATTAAAATGCTAAAAGGAGAACTTGATACTCCTTATGAGTATAGATATGTTGACAAAGAAGGAAATATCAAATGGGCTCTTGAAAGAATCATAGAGACACGTTGTCAAAGAGAAAACCTAAAACTTGCATATGTTTTAGATATCACAGACTTAAAAGAAAAAGAACAGAAATTGCATTTTACCAATATTGAGCTTTCAAATACTTTTGATTCTATTTCATCTATTTTCATGACAATCTCCACTGACGGAAAGGCAAAGCGAATTAACCCAGCCACACGTGACATACTTTCATTTAAAATCAAAGACTCTAATCAATTGACAATAGAAGAAATCTTCAAAAATACTGACTCAAAAAAGATAAAGGATGCCTTCTTTGATTGCATAAAGAGAAAGCAAAAGGTCCCTATTGATGACCTAAAGTATATAAGAAAAGATGGGAAGGTAGGGTACTTAGGTCTAAACTTACTGCCGGTGTTAGATCATTTAGGTGAAGTAGTTTTCGTGATCATAATTGGTACAGATGTGACTGAGAGAAAGCTCTTGATGAACCAGATCCTTCAATCTCAGAAACTGGAGGCCATAGGTCAGCTTGCAGCAGGCATAGCCCATGAGATAAATACGCCGATTCAATATATTGGGGACAACCTTCGATTTATGAAGACAGGGCTATTAGATCTCACAGAGCTTATAAAGGTTTATAGAGACCTGATTCGTAGGGCCCAGCTGGCCCCAGAGCTCCTTGGGGAATTTAAGAAGGTGGAGGAAGAGCTGGATGTGGACTACCTCATGGAAGAGTTACCCAAGGCAGTTGAACAATCCCTGGAGGGGGTGGAAAGAATTTCTAAGATTGTGGTTTCCATAAAGAACTTTGCCCACCCCGGGGTGCAGGAGAAGGTCCAGTTCGATCTGAACAGTGCCATTGAAAGTGTGGTGGATGTCTCAAGGAATGCATGGAAATATGTGGCTGATCTGGAGCTGAGACTTGACCCTAATCTACCGCCTGTTTATGGCTACCCAGGGGAGCTGAATCAAGTGATCCTGAATCTGATATTGAATGCAGTCCATGCCATAGAGGAGGCAAAGGAAGAAGGGGGTGAAAAGGGGCTTATAAAGATAGAGACCAAAAGGGAGAAAGACTCTGTGCTCATATCAGTATCGGACACAGGTACAGGTATACCAGAGGGTATTAGGGACAAGATCTTTGATCCCTTTTTTACCACGAAGGCTCCTGGCAAAGGGACCGGACAGGGCCTTGCCATAGCTCATAGATACATCGTGGAACTGCACAAGGGGCAGATATTCTTTACCACAAAGATGGGGAAGGGTACCACCTTCTATGTCAGGATACCCATAAATTAGAGGGATTCACCTTGGGAGATGAGACAAAGACCATAATCTTATTGGACATGGATGAGATCCTTCTTGCCTCCTTTGAGAGATTTTTTAGACGGGTCAAGAGAGAGTGGAATCTGATCCCTACCACCTCAGGTTATAAGGCACTTGAGATAATGGCCCAGAACCATGTGGATGCAGTGATCTGCGACCTAAGATTGAAGGACATGGATGGGATTGCCTTCCTCAAGGAGGTAAAGAAGAGGTACCCTTCAGTGATCAGGATAGTTGCAGCCTCAAGCCCTCAAGAGAGTTTCCCCCTCGCATCAGGGGGTGAGGTGCACCAATATCTCCAAAAGCCATTCAATTCAGAGCTCCTGATCAAGATATTGGAGAGATCCTTTAGGATAAGGGAGGTACTAAAGAGTCAGAGGATAGTGGAAATAGCCACACGTATCACAACCCTTCCAAGTTTACCCCAATTGTACTTGGAGGTGGTCCACAGACTGAACGACCCGAATGTATCCCTAAGGGAGATAGGCCTTTTGATCCAAAAGGATCCTGGGATGTCTGCAAAGGTGCTCCAACTGGTAAATTCTGCCTTTTTTGGCCTCTATTCCAAGGTGGCAGATCCCATCAGGGCAGTCACCATACTGGGGACAGAAACCGTCAAGTCCCTCGCCCTTACCTACGGTGTCTTCAAGCAGATAAGCCTAAGGAAGGTGGAGGCCTGTAACCTTGGGGACTTCTGGTATCATAATATCTTGGTTGCCAGCCTTACCAAGAACATTGGGATGAGGGAGTGCCTTCTGGATACAGTATGCCAGAATGATGTGTTTACCGCGGGTCTCTTACACGACATAGGAAAGCTCGTCTTTGCAGACAATCTCGCCAATCAGTACTCCAGACTGATGCGTGAGAATGGATCTACCTTGCCTGAGAAGGAGGTAAGGGAATTTGGTTGCCACCACGGGGAAGTGGGGGCCTACCTGTTGCAGCTTTGGGGTATTCCTGACAAGATCGTGGAGGCGGTCTTGTGGCACCATGGCCCCCTGGAGAGATTGAGGGAGGCTGGTATTGTGCCATCCCTGGTCTGGTTGGCAAATGAGATAGTAAACAAGGTCGTCAAGGGAGACGAGGATCTTGGGGGAATAGAGGATGGGTTAATACTTGATTTGGGAATAGAGGGTGGACTGGGAGAATACGTGGAATACGCAAAGAGAATGCTGGAAGGAGGATACCTTGAAGGAGTATAAGGTCCTGTTGGTGGATGATGAGATAAATGTCCTTCAGGCCCTGGTAAGGCATCTAAGGAAGGATTTTCACATCACCACCGCCTTGAGTGCCACTGAAGGCCTCCAGCTCTTAGAGGAGCACGGGCCCTTTGCGGTTGTGCTATCTGACCTCAGGATGCCGGGGATGGATGGATTGAAGTTTCTAAGCAAGGTGAGGGAGAGATACCCTGAAACCGTAAGGATGATGCTCACAGGGCATGCGGATCTGAGCGCAGCCATAGAGGCAATAAACAGTGGGCAGGTATTTAGATTCATGGTAAAGCCCTGTAGCCTTGAAAATTTGCGATCAAACCTCTCTGAGGGCATTGAGCTCTATAAGTTGAGGCAGGCCGAAAAGGAGCTCCTTGAGAAGACCCTGAAAGGTGCAATAAAGGCGATGACAGAGATCTTGGAGCTCATCAATCCAGAAGCCTTTGGGAGATCCAGTAGGATTGGGGAACTAGTAAAGGTCTTGTCCCAAAAGCTCAAAATCGAAGAGACATGGGAGCTCGAGACCGCTGCACTCTTAAGCCAGATAGGCTGGGTGATCATACCCCCCAAGGTGGTCCTGAAGCTATATAGTGGCGAAAGCCTCACAGGGGAAGAGGCTCAGATATACGAGATGCATCCCATGATAGGTTCAGAGCTCATAGGGAGGATCCCAAGGCTTGAGGGGGTAGCCAGTATCATAGCATATCAGGAAAAGGGCTTCGACGGCTCTGGGATACCCAAAGACGCCATAAAGGGAGAAGAGATACCATTTGGGGCCAGGATTCTAAAGGTAGCCATAGATTTCGATACCTATAAACTGAGAACCAATAAGGACATGGGGGCCTTGGAATTGATGAAGCTAAGGCCCGAAAGATATGATCCAATGGTCTTTAAGGCCCTTGAAGAGTTTGTGGTGGGTGCCCAAGGGGAAGAGTTAACGGAGATTGAGGTCACCTTAGAGGAACTAAAGGAGGGCATGGTATTGGCTGAAGACATAAGGACAAAGAGGGGGCAGCTCCTCTTGACAAGAGGCAATACTGTAACGGCTACCCTCATAGAGAGGCTCAAGAACTTCTCTATGAGCGTAGGCATAAAGGAGCCTATAATAGTTTATAGATCGGCTACACATTAAAATAACTCCTATACCAGGCAAGAAACCTTCTGATCCCTGTTCTGAGGTCCACCCTTGGCTCAAAACCCAGTAAATCCTTTGACCTGCCTATATCTGCCTTTGTTTCAACCACATCCCCAGGCTGGAGGGGCAGAAATTCCTTTTCTGCCTCCATACCAAGCTCCTCCTCTATGATCTTAATGAAATCCATGAGGTTTACGGAGTTGGAGTTTCCAAGGTTGAATATCTCGTAACCCATGGGCCTTTCTATGGCAGCCACAGTGCCTTGTACGATGTCGTCTATGTAGGTAAAATCCCTTCTCATCTTTCCATAATTAAAGACCTTTATGGGCCTTTTTTTCAACATGGCATCCACAAATAAGAACAGGGCCATATCCGGCCTCCCCCATGGGCCGTATACGGTAAAGTATCTGAGTCCTATGCAGGGGATCCCGTAAAGGTGGTGGTATGAATAGGCCATCAATTCATTGGACCTCTTTGTGGCTGCGTATATGGACACAGGGTTATCTACCCTCTGATCCACGCTATAGGGTAGTGTGCTGTTCTTTCCATAAACAGAAGAAGAGGATGCATATACCAGGTTCTTTATGTTTAGTCGCCTTGCCACCTCCAAGATGTTCAAAAAACCCATAAGGTTGCTCCTTCCGTAACTGAAGGGATCCACGAGACTATATCTTACCCCTGCCTGGGCAGCCAAGTTGCAGATGACCTCTACCTCTTCCTTTTGGGAGAGTTGGAACAAGGGGTCAAAGTCTGCCAGGTCCAGTTTCACAAAATTGAAGTTGTCATACTCCCTAAGTATAGAGAGCCTTGCCTCCTTTAGTTTTGGGTCGTAGTAGGGATTCAGGTTATCCACACCGATCACACCATATCCCTTTTCCAGAAGGGCCCTGGAGACATGAAAACCGATAAAACCAGCTGCACCTGTAAGCAATATCCTCATATACGACCTCCTGGTTTCGATCCTATTTGGGGGTATATTCCTTTAGATACCCCTGTTTCAACCTGGGCTTCTTGGCCAGATCCACTGATCCCTTTATTACATAGGGTTGTTTACTTATCAAAGGGAACTTTCTTAAGCTTTCGGTCTTTTGCCTTAAAGGGGCCTTTTGGGCCCCCTAAGGGATGACACTTTGATGATAAATTTATGTGCTAAGGAATGAATTTTTTGGTCCTCTCAGGGGTGGTTCTGAGAGGCCCTAAGATAGTAAGGAGCAATTGACTAATAGACAAGATCATCCTTGGTTATTGTGAACTTATAAAGTTTATATACCCACC
>CALKZT010000054.1 GCA_938002815.1 uncultured bacterium | reverse complement strand
AGCTCAGCGGGAGAGCATCGGCCTTACAAGCCGGGGGCCGCAGGTTCAAATCCTGTTCCGCCCACTGATTCGGGGGCGTAGTTCAGTTCTGGTTAGAACGCCGGCCTGTCACGCCGGAGGCCGCGGGTTCGAGTCCCGTCGTCCCCGCCACCCAAAATTAGAACCTTCCACAATGGATTTGAGCCTTTGATCCCTGAAATCCCCCTTATAGTCCCTTCTCTCCTTGACTTGCCTAAGTTCCTCTTTTAGTCTTTAGCAAAACTATCCTAAAGGGGGGTCCCATGAAGCTTAGGGTTGGGATACTAACTGCTGGTGGAGACTGTGCTGGGATCAATAGCGCCATTCACTGGTTTGTATATTCGGCAATGGACAGGGATCTGGTCCCTTTAAGGGGCATGATGTTTGAGGTAATTGGCATAAGGGACGGCTGGCTGGGCTTAGCCAGTGTAAAGCCAGAAGATCCCAACAGTCTTGGTGAGTGGACACTTAATCTGACCCCTGAGTTGGTGCGGACATGGGACAGATACGGTGGTACAAGACTTGGGACCACCAGGATAAACCCGTTCAACCCTCAGACAGACCTCTCAGAGGCCATCTTAGAGAATTATAAAAAGTTGCAGTTAAATGCCCTCGTGGTTCTGGGTGGCTTTGACAACCTTGGGGTGGCATACAGGCTATACAAAAAGGGACTAAACATAGTGGGAATACCAAAGACAATAGACAGAGACCTCTCAGAGACAGACTATACCCTGGGCTTTGACTCTGCCCTAAATACCATCACCGCCGATGTGGACAGGCTCAGAACCACGGCAGGTTCCCACGGAAGGATCTTTGTGGTGGAATGCATGGGGAGAAAGGCAGGTTGGCTCACACTGGAAGGTGGAGAGGCATCTGGCGCAGCGATAATCTTGATCCCAGAGCACGACTTTTTGGTGGAACGGGTAATAGAGATCCTTCAAAACAGAAAGGCCCAAGGTAAAAGGTACTCCATAGTATTGATCTCAGAAGGTGCCAAGCCCAGGGGGATGCAGGAATTCAGGGAGAGAAAGGGAAGGGACGGCTTTGGCCACTACTATCTGGGAGGTGTAGGGAAATTTTTGGCAGAGGAGATAGAAAAGCTTGCCAAATTAGAGGTGCGATATGTGGCATTGAAGCATCTGCAGAGGGGAGGCCATCCCACCGCCTATGACAGGAGGATGGGGAGAAAATTCGGGATAGCAGCGGTGGATATGATCGTCTCCGAGGACTTCGGCAGGATGGTGAGCCTCAAACACGGAGAAATCACCACTGTCCCCCTAAAAAAGGCCCTTGAAAGGCTGAACCTGGTAGATGTGGAGAAGTTTTACGACACGAAAGACTACAAGAGCAAAGATGTGATCCTCTAAGATTCCGGATATTCCAGGTAACCCGTTATTAGTATATCTGCTCCTAATCTTATTACCTCGGTCTGGGTGAGCCTTAAGGTATTCCTTATCTGTGTGGGTCCCACACCTTTTATCATGGGATATCCATCACTACCCCCCAATAATTTCGGGGCCACGAATACATAAAACTTGTCTACCAGTCTCTCTTTCAAGAAGGAGGCCGTAAGTGTCGCACCCCCCTCTAAGAGGATGGTTTGGATCCCCATCTTTCCCAGGATCTTCAGACACGAAAGGGAATCGATCCTTCCTCCCCTCGTGGGACACCTGATCACCCTTGCTCCCTTAGATTCATAGGGCAATATCCTCTGGATATCCACCCCCTCACCTGTAATCAGAATGACATTCTTCCCATCCCTCAGGAGGGCAGAGTCCTGGGGGATGGAAAGCCTTGAATCGACTACCACCCTATAAGGGGTCTTTTTTGACTTGATCAACCTCACGTTCAGAAGTGGGTCATCCTTCAAGACGGTACCGGAGCCCACCATCACGGCATCTACCATTGACCTCAGTCTGTGCCCATATCTCCTTGCCCTCTCTCCGGTTATCCACTTGGAATCACCTGTGGAGGTAGCAGTAAATCCGTCTAAGGTAATGGCAGCTTTTGCGTAGACAAAGGGAAGGCCTGTCTTGACATATTTCATGTAGCCTTCATTTAGCCTGTAACATTCACTTTCCAATACCCCTTCCGTTACCTCTATCCCCTCCCTTTTAAGCCTCTCTGCACCCCCTCCCTCCACATGGGGATTGGGGTCCAGGGTCCCTATTACCACCCTCTTTATCTGGGCCTTCAGTATTGCCTCTGTGCAAGGGGGTGTTCTGCCATGGTGATTGCAGGGTTCTAATGTGACATATAATGTGGCTCCAGAAGGGTCCTCCTTCGCGGAGCTTAGGGCCTCTACCTCTGCATGGGGCATGCCGGCCTTTTTGTGATACCCCTTTCCAATGACGGACCCATCCTTTACTATCACAGCACCCACACAGGGGTTAGGCGAGGTCTTCCCCCTCCCTTTCTTGGCCTCCCTTATGGCCAGTCTCATAAAATACTGATCCAGATCCCCTCTAACCTTCCCTCTCACCCCTCAAGACCCTCTCCTTTAATATCCCCTCTAGCTCGGCCAGGAATTCCTGTATGTCCTTGAACTGCTTATAGACCGATGCAAATCTCACATAGGCCACCTCATCCCACTCCCTCAGCTTTGCCATGACCATCTCCCCTATCTCCCTGCTTGGGACCTCCTTTTTCCCCCTGTCCTCTAAACTGGCCTCTAACTTGTCCACAAACTCCTCTATCTGCTCGATGCCAATGGGCCTTTTCTGGCAGGCCTTTTTTATCCCTTCTATTATCTTGCCCCTGTTAAATAGCTCTCTCCTCCCGTCCTTTTTCACCACCATCAGTTCCATCTCTTCTACCTTTTCAAAGGTGGTGAAACGGTGTTTACAGGCCTCACACTCTCTCCTTCGCCTTATGGAAGCCTTGTCCTTACTCAACCTGGAATCCACCACCTTGTTTTTGGTCTTTCCGCAATAGGGACACTTCATGGGGCAAGCCTTATGAGCTCTAAGTGGGCCTCCTCTAAGAGCATCTCTGAGAGTTCATCAGTGTAGTCCCCTTCATAGTAGACCCTTTTGATCCCTGAGTTGATTATGAGCTTTGCGCAGATGGCGCAGGGTTTGTTTGTGCAGTAGAGATCGGCCCCTGCTATGGGGATCCCGTAAAAGGCCGCCTGAACTATCACATTCTGTTCTGCATGGAGTCCCCTACAGAGCTCGTGTCTTTCCCCTGAGGATATGGAGGCCTTCTCTCTAAGACAGCCGATCTCCTCACAGTGTTTGAGCCCAGAGGGTGCACCGTTATACCCTGTGGCAAGGATCCTTTTATCCTTTACTAATATTGCACCGACCTTTCTCCTAAGGCAGGTGGACCTTTCTGCCACTAACCGGGTGATGGCCATGAAATACTGAGGCCATGGCGGTCTTTCCATGGTCTCATGCCTTTTTATCCCCATATATGGGGAATCCGGAGAGGAGCTCCCTAAGCTCCCCCCTTACCCTCAATAGGAGCTCCTCTTCCCAGGGGTGCTCAAGTACCTGGGCAATCCAGTGTGCCACCGTTTTCATCTCTGATTCCTTTAGGCCCCTTGTGGTGGCTGCAGGGGTTCCAATCCTGATACCGCTTGTGATCTGTGGCCCCCTCTTGTCAAAGGGGATCGCATTCTTGTTTACCACTATCCCGGCCTTCCCAAGGGCATATTCGGCCTCTTTCCCCGTAATCCCCTTATCCGAGAGGTCCACCAGTATCAGGTGGTTATCGGTACCCCCGCTTACGAGCTTAAAGCCCAGATCCATCAGCTCCCGGGCCAAGGTCTGGGAGTTCTTTACCACCTGCTCCTGATAGGCCCTAAACTCAGGCATACCTGCCTCTTTAAAGGCAACTGCCTTGGCAGCTATTACGTGCATCAGGGGCCCTCCCTGAAGCCCCGGGAAGATGGCCTTGTTTATGGCCTCACCATATTCTCCCTTGGCCAGTATAAAGCCCCCCCTTGGACCCCTGAGGGTCTTGTGGGTAGTGGAGGTTACAAAGTCTGCAAGGCCCACAGGTGAGGGATGGTGGCCTGTGATAATGAGCCCGGCAATGTGGGCAATGTCTGCCATAAAGTAGGCGCCGCATTCATCGGCAATCTCTTTGAAGGCCTTAAAATCTATGACTCGTGGATAGGCACTTGCCCCCGCAACAATGATTTTGGGCCTGTATCTGAGGGCAAGCTCCCTTATCTGGTCGTAATCCAAAAGCCCTGTCTCCCTGTTCACGGTGTAGCCTATGGCCTTAAAGTATCTTCCGGAAAAATTCACAGGGCTTCCGTGGCTGAGGTGACCACCATGGCTGAGGCTCATTCCCATGATAGGGTCACCCGGCTTTAGGAATGCCAGATAGATGGCCATATTTGCCTGGGAGCCAGAATGGGGCTGGACATTACAGTACTCTGACCCAAAGAGCCCCTTTAGCCTCTCTATGGCCAACTCTTCCACCAGATCCACATACTCACAGCCCCCATAGTACCTGGCATTGGGATAGCCCTCTGCGTATTTATTGGTAAGTACGCTCCCTTGGGCCTCCAAAACCGCCCTGCTTGCGTAGTTTTCAGAGGCAATCATAACAAGGTCTTCTGATTCCCTCTCTATCTCCTTCTGGATCAGCCCAAAGATTTCAGGATCGCTCTCTCTTAGACTCTTCATATTCCTCTATCAGGCACAGTCTCCTTTTGTGCCTACCTCCTTCAAACTCCGTATTCAAAAAGACATCCACTATCTCCAGGGCAAGGCCCACACCCAGTACCCTCCCACCCAGTACCAAGACATTGGCATCATTGTGTAATCTGGAATACCTGGCCGTGTAGTGGTCATGGCAGAGGGCAGCCCTGATCCCCCTATGTCTGTTTGCCGTTATGGACATACCTATCCCCGTTCCGCATATCAGGATACCCCTCTGGAACTCACCCTTGAGGATACCTCCTACCACCCTGTGTGCTATGGGGGGATAGTCAGAGGGATTTCGGTCATATACGCCGGCATCAAGGACCTCGTATTGGGAGCCTTTTATCAGATGTGACTTGATGGCCTCTTTTAGTTCAAAGCCGCCATGGTCTGAACCTATTATGAGCCTTTTGTCCACCTAAATCGCCTCAAAACGTCTAAAGACCAGGCAGGCATTGGTACCGCCGAACCCGAAGGAGTTGCTCATGGCAACCTTCACATCTGCCCTTCTGGCCTGGTTAGGGACATAGTCCAGATCAAGCTCTGGGTCAGGCTCTTCGTAATTTATGGTGGGGGGGATGATACCGTGCTTTATGGTAAGGACCGTATAGATGGCCTCTATTGCCCCTGCCCCACCCAGGAGGTGGCCTGTCATGGATTTGGTGGAGCTTATGGCAAGCTTGTAGGCATGCTCCCCAAATATCCTCTTGATGGCAATATTTTCTGTGAGGTCGTTTAGCTTGGTGCTCGTGCCATGGGCATTTATATAGTCCACCTCTTCAGGCTTGAGCCCTGCATAATCTAAGGCCATCTTCATACATAATATGGCACCAAGTCCCTCTGGGTGAGGGGCAGAGACATGATAGGCATCCCCTGACATACCATATCCCACAACCTCACAATATATGGGGGCCCCTCTCTGGAGGGCATGTTCCATCTCCTCCAGGATCAGAAACCCTGCCCCTTCTCCCATCACAAAACCGTCCCTGTTCAATTCAAAGGGCCTGGAAGCCTTTTCAGGTTCATCGTTTCGGGTGGATAGTGCCTTCATGGCACAGAAGCCTCCCAGGGCCAAGGGGGTAAGAACCGCCTCGGATCCACCGGCTATCATGGCATCTGCCATCCCTTCCCTTATGAGTCTGAAGGCCTCCCCGATGGCATGGGAACTTGCAGCACAGGCAGTCTCAATGGAGATATTGGGACCCATTGCACCAAATTCTATGGCTATCTGCCCGGGGGCCATATTGGCTATCATGCCGGGTATGAAAAAGGGGCTTATCCTCCTGTGCCCCTTCTCCAGGAGTGTTTTGTGGTAAAACTCCAGCATCTCAAGGCCCCCAAGGCCTGACCCACTGATACAACCCACCCTGTGGGCATTACTGCTATCTATCTTTAGTTTCGATTCCTCAATGGCCATCCTGGTGGATGCCACAGCATAGTGTATAAAGGGATCCAACCTCCTTATCTCCTGTTTTGAAAGCCAATCCTCTGCCTTGAAACCTTTTACCTCCCCTCCTATTCTGGTGGGAAATTCAGAGGCGTCGAATTTGGTAATGGGACCGATCCCCGATCTCCCGTTTATGACAGCATCCCAGTTCACATCCACCCCTGTGCCCAAAGGGGTCACCATACCCAAGCCTGTCACTACCACCCTCTTGGCCATTTGTATGCCTCCCTCTTATAGGATCTAAGCTTCTCCCAGGGCCTTTTTCACGTATTCCACAGCATCCCTCACAGTTACTATCTTTTGTGCCTCCTCGTCAGAGATAGAGATCCCGAATTGTTCTTCCATGGCCATGATCAGTTCCACCTGATCCAGGGAATCCGCCCCCAGATCTTCCACAAAAGAAGAATCCAGCGTTACATCCTTTTCATCCACATCCAGCTGTTCGCATATGATCTTTATTATCCTTTCCTCAATCGATGCCATATCAACCTCCACTTTGTTATATTTAGGCCCTACATATAGAGCCCACCGTTTACGTGTATTACTTGCCCAGTTAGGTAACTGGAGCCTTCTCCACAGAGCCAATATATCACTTCTGCCACCTCCTCTGGCCTCCCCATCCTGCCCATGGGGATACTGGAGATGAACATCTCCTTTACCTTTTCTGGCAGGGCCTGGGTCATTTCCGTGTCTATGAAACCAGGGGCTACGGCATTCACCCTGATCCCCCTGGGAGCCACTTCTCTGGCAAGGCTCTTGGTAAACCCCATGATCCCCGCCTTACTGGCGGCGTAATTACACTGCCCAACATTTCCAATCTGCCCCACCACAGAAGAGACATTCACTATCACACCAGATCTCTCCTTCATCATGGCCTTCACAGCAAAATAGGAACAGTTGAAAACGCTCTTTAGATTTACCTCCAGAAGCCTATCCCAATCCTCCTCAGACATCCGTACCAAAAGCCTGTCCCTGGTAATCCCTGCATTGTTCACCAGGACATCTATTCTTCCGTGGGCCTTAAGTATCTCTGAAAAGAGAGATTCCACCTCCCTATAGGATGAGACATCCCTCTTGTATGCCTCGGCTTCATGGCCCCTTTCCCTGATCATGGAAAGGGTGCCATTTATTTCCTCCTCTGTCTGGTCATAGTAGACCAGGACCAGATCTGGCCTTTCTTCCAAAAATTTCAACGCAGTTGCCCTTCCAATCCCCTTTGAACCCCCTGTAATCACCACTACACGAGACATCTCTCCTCCTCAATTAGAGATCCTAAACCCATCCTTGAGAGAATTGATTAGGGCCTTTTCCACAAGCTCTTTGGCAAAGGAAATGGCCCTAAATATGGCCTTTGGGGTAGATCTGCCATGGCAGATCACCACAACACCATCCACTCCCAGCAAAACTGCACCTCCATACTCTTCCCAGGAAAGTGGCCCTCCAAACAGGAGATCTCCCTCATCCCCCCTTTCCCTTAATGAGATTATCTCCCCCATGCCTTCCAGGGCCTTCAAAACTATATTACCCACAAAACCGTCTGTGATGATGACATCTGCCTTGTTTAGGAGAATCTCATTTCCCTCCACATTCCCTACAAAGTTCAATTTCTCCCTCTCCAGGAGACTGTGTACCTCTTTTGCAACCCTACTGCCCTTATTCTTTTCCTCCCCGATGTTTAGGAGCCCTATCCTGGGATTAGGATTCCCCCTATAGGTCTTCCAGAAAAGATCACCCATAAGGGCAAAACCCACCAGATCCAGGGGTCTGGAGTCCACACATGCTCCCACATCTATGATACCCACAGGCCCCTTGATTCCAGGGAGTATTCCCAAGAGACCAGGGCGCCTAATCCCCTTGAGCTTGCCTAAGATCATCACAGAGCCTGCCACCATGGCACCGGTGTTTCCTGCGCTCACAATGGCCTCTATTTCCCCCTCCTTTAAGGCCTGGCAAAGCCTGTATATGGAAGAATTTCTCCTCTCCCGGATCGAGAGGGTAGGTGGGTCATCCATTGAGATGACCTCTGGGGACTCCACTATGGTGATCGGTAACTCCTCCAGGTTCCTATTTCTACTTACCCTTAGAATCCCTTCTGATGATCCAAAGAGCTTTATCCTTAGGTTCAGATGAGAAGAAGCGATGTAAGTAGCCTCCACAGGGGCCAAAGGGGCCTTTTCTCCCCCGAGGGCATCAACACCGATTGTTATCAATCCTTCTCTGCCTCTTTCTTTATTATGACCTCTTTTCCCCTATAAGTACCACACTCCATGCAAACCCGGTGAGGAAGTACAGGTTCGTGGCACTTGGGGCACTCGCCCAGATTGGGTAGTTCCACCTTCCAATGTGACCTTCTGGTATCCCTTCTGCTTCTGGATTTCCGTTTCTTAGGTACAGCCATATCAGATCTTTCCTCCTCTTACTTTTAATGTCTTCAGGACCTGGAAGGCAGGGTGAGCTGTCTTTGTCGTGCAGGCACATTCTTCCTGATTCAAATTCCTTCCACAGTTAGGGCATATGCCTTTGCAGTCTTCTCTGCATATGCATTTCATTGGCAAAAAGAGATAAACCTGCTCTCTCACCACTGGATCCAGATCCAACTCTTCGCCTTCCATTACCTCTTCCAAGAGCTCTTCCCTTTTTAGCTCCTTATCCAGCTCAAAGAGAGGATCTGCCTTCTTTAAAATCAGAGAGAAGCTTTCGTGCATAGGGCATCTGAACTCCTCTAAGCACCTATCACACCTCAATATGAGCTCTGTCCTTATCTGACCGTTTAAAATATACCTTGCCCCTACTGGTCTTATCTCCACCTCCAGATCAATGGGCTTTGACAATCCTACCACTGGGTCATATTCGTCCTCTCGGACCCACCAAGAGGTGGGATAGGAGAACCTATACTGGGTCTCCCCCTTTCGCACATCTTTAAGAGAAACTATCACTTTGTGGCACCGCTATTTTTATAGAAAGCTATAGTATATTTGAGCGTAGCCCCTCTGTCAATCCTCACAGCAGATTAGAAGGCCACCCCACTTGGATATTGTAGGCCTGGGCACTCTCCATATCTTTGAGGGCCCCAATGGCCTCCATGTGAGAGATGTACACCCTTTCCACTTCCCACAGATAGTCCCTTATTTGCCTTGAAAAATTCAGGAATTCATCCTTCGTAAAGGTCAATACCTTTTCCTCCTTTGAGAGCAAGAAGAACCCTTCGGGGAGCCCTATCCCACCATTTAGTAGGGCACAATTTAGCCCAATCCGGCCAAGAAAGTTTCCATCCAATGAAAAGGAGGCCCCTCTGTACTCCACATCCCTCATGAGAAGCTTTGTCTTCAACCCCCTCAGCTTTTCTATCAACTCCTTTTTTATGTCCTCCAGGGTGATCAAGATCCTCTTTATGACCTGCATGAGCACCTGGGGATCTATGGGCTTCTCCAGAAAGCCATCCGGCCTTGAATAGATAAACCTGTTTAAGACCTCTTCTGTACTTATCCCCTCAAAACCTTCCTTCCCCTCGTGGAACTCCCTCAGCTCTGCAAGATGCCTCAAAAATCCTCCCTCCCCGGTCAATATCACCACGGGGATGTCTTTGAACTCCTCCGACTTTTTGAGCTCATTGAACATCCAGATACCGCTTTTCTTTGGCATTCTAAGATCGAGCAGGATAAGGCCTGGTCTGATCTCCTTTACCTTGGAGAACCCTTCTTCACCATCGTAGGCTCCGTAGAGGTTTTTGAACCCATTCTCTTCTAAGACTGTCTGTAAATACCTTACATTTTCCCTCTCATCATCCACAATCAAGATCTTTGTACCGTACATGGCCACCTCCTCTTAAATAGCTTAAGTTCAGAGCAAGGCTTCAAAAACAAAGGGGTTCTAATCAATCCTTCGCCTTTAGGCAAGCCCAAAAAGATCAATCCCCTCTCCCTTGGGCCAGTTCCTTTAGTTCCACCAGGAGCCTTTCAAGCCTCTCGGCCTCCTTCACCAAAACGGTTGCATATTGCGCCCCCTTTGTGTCTGGATCCAGGCTCCTTGCAAGCCTCTTTGCAAACCCTCCCACTGCCAGCAATGGGTTCCTGATCTCGTGGGTAATGGCATCTAAGAATCTCTTGTCCACATTGGGGGATGCCTTAAGGGTATCCAAGGTGGGCAATTCCTCACAGGCCCTTCCTCCAGAGATCAGCCTTTCTGAAATCCTGATCAAGGTCCTGTTGGCCTTTTCCATGATCCCCAGTATATCCTTTTCGGTGTTCATCTGGATCCTCATCGCCTCTGCAACACCTTCCACCTGGTATATGCTCTCCAGGAGCACCTCATCCACAACCTGTGGCTCCAAACCGAATGCCAGACCCAGCTCATCATAAGGCCTTTCAAATAGCCCCCCTTCCTCCATAGGAAGCCTTGAAAGCACCATGGCCATATGGGACACCCTCTGAAGCTCAGAATAGGTGCCCACATCGGTGCCAGGGAGTCCCACCCTCTGTGTCTCCACAATATGGGCCGGAAATTTCCAGCGGCTCAGGAGAAACTCCCCTATATCTCTATGGTGAAAACCGAATGTCTCGTTTTCATAGAAGATGAGTTCATTGAACCTCAAGATATTGAGCTCGGGCATGTCTTTTTTGGTCTTTAAAAATACATCCACAAGGACCAAAAGCCCCACCTCCATAATGAGACCTGCCAAGAAGGCCTCTTCTGGTTCCACAGAACCCAACTTCTTTGCAAGTTCTCTTCCGATAATGGCCCTGTATAGTGATATCTTCCAGAAGAGCTCACAGTTAAGGGGGCCAATCCTTGCCATGGGAAAGGTATCCCTCAAAGAAATGGAAAGGGCTATCATCCTGAGCCTGTCAAAACCTATCCTCACAATGGCCTCTTTTAGAGTAGATACAGGCCTTGTGGAAGCAAAGTAGGCGCTGTTGGCCATCTTGATTACCCGGGATGCCAAAGAGGGGTCCTTCTCTATCCAGCTCGCCAGCTCAGAGGCAGATTTGGTATCATCAGAGGCAAGCTCCACCAGCCTCATTGCCACCACAGATAGTGCAGGGAGTTGGTAGTCTGGACCCAGCTTACTCTCTAAACCCATCAACCTCATCTCCTCCAAGGGCATCTTATAAACTTTCCCAAGTCTTGGGGCTATAGCCCTTTCTGGTTGCAAGGATATCTAAGGCCAAGGTCTTGAGGGACTCCTCCTCTGGATCGGAGATGGGGAAAGCCTCCCTCATATCCAAAGTCTTTATGTACCCATGGCACATATCACAGTAGTAGACCCTGTATCCTGGCTCCCCCTCCACCTGGAAATAGCCCAGTGTAGAGGGGTCCTCATTTGAGCAGAAAGGGCATCTGAGTCTCCTATAATCCCAAACCTGCCAGCAAAGGGAACAATACAAAGACAGGGAACCCTCCTCCCTCAGGGTGGCAAGACCAGGTGGGTAGCCACAGATCGGGCATCTATTTCCCTCCCAATTTAGGAGATGATCAGCCAAACCAGACTTAATCACCTCCAGGGTAGGCCTGAGGGACTGCGTTATTAGGTAGATGAAGATATTTACGGTCTCCTCCGAGGGATCAGAAGGATTTATGAGCCCCTTCAACCGGTCAAAATCCCTTTTGAGCAAGGCCCTGATATAGCCTTTGAGAACCTCATCTTCCCCCATCAACCCCTCTATGGCTCCCTGTTGGTTCCTGACACCTGGATCCTCCCATAGTATCTTTAAGACTTCCCCCATTGTGGATCTGATCTTTTTTAGATCTAATTCTAACAGATCGGGATGGATGGCAGGCATGGAGTCCCCTATCCTTTTTAAAAAGGGCCCAAAATCCAAGTGATCCCCATGGGGCCTCAGGGACTCTTCCTTCAACAGACCCTTAATCTGTCTAAACCTCTTAAGTGCATCTCCTTCTATGCTCACCCCATATCTTCCCCCTCCTCTGAGGATAAAGGGGCCCCAGGATCCAGGACCACCATGGGCATACTGATCAAAAGAGAAGCCTTCTTGGGATCAGAGAGCCCCAGGGATTGGACTAATCTTAGGGAAAGGGAGTAGAGGCGTCTGTAGAGCGAATCCAGGTCGAATATAGGGCCGCCATTATCCGGATTGGTGACTGCCCTTGGGCACTGCTGCCTCTTTCCGTTTATCAAGGTGGGCATGCCATAGACCACGCAAGTTATGGGCCTCTGTCCATAGATGACGCAGAGGCCTGAGTCTGATAAGAAAGGACACCTAATCTTGAGCCTTTCCAATTCCTTTGAAATGGATCTATCAAACCTCTTGTCCAGTCGGCCAAGGTATCTGATCCTTGAGAGCCCTTGACAGGCCCTCTCCTTTACCTCTTTTCTTATAGCCCCCCTTAAGGAACGAAAGGCCTCATGGACAATTAGGGCCTCTAAAGGGAAGAGCCCAAAAAGGGCATGGCAGCATTCCACACACCCTGGTTTGCAGGCCACATTTCCCCCTTGCCCTTTACAATAATCTTCAAAGGCATTCTGGGACTCGGCCCTTAGCCCCCTGTAGAGCTTGTATATGAGGGGTGGAAACTTAGGTCTGATGGGCTTCACCTGTCTTTAGTCCCAAATTCTCGAGGAACTCCGGATGAGGCCTAAAACCCAACCCCATGGCCTTATTCAAATGGTACCTTGCCCTTTCTAAATCCCCCTCCATGTAGTAGGCACAGGCAAGGTTGTTGTGGCCCAAAGCAAAATCTGGCGCCATCTCCACCAGTCTCTCTCCCGTCTCTATGGCCTTTTGATTCTCGCCCTTCTGAAGGTATGCGTTTATGAGCATTGCCCAAGCTTGAACTATCCTGGGATTTAATTCTATGGCCCTTTTCAAGGCGGAAATGGCTTCGTCGGGGTTTTGCATCTGGAGGTATGCAAAACCCATATTGGCGTACCCCCTTGCATACCTAGGCTCCAGCTCCACTGCCCTCTTATTCATCTCCACCACCTTTTCCAGGTCCCCTAATCTAAAGTAGATGTATCCCAGGTTCACGAACCCCTCGAACATGCGGCCGGAATTCTCCACTGCATCTTCGAAGGCCTTCTTGGCCTCCATCAATCTCCCCTGGTTCAAAAGGGCTACACCAAGGTTATAGCTACTGGTAGCACATTCTGGGTTTAGGGCCAGGTTCAGTTTCTGAAGCTGAATAAACCTTTCCGCATCCATAGGTCCTGCCATTTTCCACCTCCTGTGACCTGGAGTATAAACACAAGATTGGGATCTCACAAAGAAATTTTTAGGACCCCTTGACAGGCCGAAGTCCCTGCTTAATTTTTTCGAGGCTTGGATATCTATCAGGCTTTTTCACAGAGATTTACCTTTTACGGGGGTTACCCATTGATCCCAATACAAATTAAGACGGAGGAGGTGTTTAGATGAAACTGAAGCCTTTGAATGACAGGGTAGTGGTTTTAAGGATCGAGGAAGAGGAAAAGACCGCAGGGGGCATTATAATCCCGGATACCGCCAAAGAGAAGCCACAGCAGGGAAAGGTGATTGCGGTTGGGCCAGGTAAGCTCAATGAGAAGGGTGAGAGGATTCCCATGGACGTAAAGGAAAACGACAAGGTCCTGTTCAGCAAATACGCCGGGACAGAGGTCAAGATCAACGGTGTGGAACATCTTATCATGCGTGAAGACGATATCCTTGCAATTGTAGAATAAGCTAAGGAGGTTTAGGCATGCCAGCAAAGGAGATCAAATACGGAAGCGTAGCAAGGGAAAAGATCATAAAGGGTGTGGACACCTTGGCCGATGCAGTCAAGGTCACCCTGGGGCCAAAGGGTAGGAATGTCTTGATTGAGAAGTCTTGGGGTTCTCCCAAAATCACCAAAGATGGCGTCACAGTGGCAAAGGAAATAGAGCTGGAGGACAAATTTGAGAACATGGGTGCCCAGATG
The DNA here is from genome assembly GCA_938002815.1 of uncultured bacterium. GTDB lineage: Bacteria > Desulfobacterota > DSM-4660 > Desulfatiglandales > CALKZT01 > CALKZT01. The sequence continues at coordinate 12,168 of CALKZT010000054.1, read as the reverse complement.
GTAAAGGAGGTGGCCTCCAAGACCAGCGATGTGGCAGGTGACGGGACCACCACAGCCACCATTCTGGCCCAGTCTATATTCAAAGAAGGCTCCAAACTGGTGGCAGCAGGGGCAAACCCGATGGCCTTGAAGAGGGGCATAGACAAGGCAGTGGAACTTGTGGTCCAGGAGCTCAAGAAGATCAGCAAGCCCACCAAGGAGAAGAAGGAGATTGCCCAGGTGGGTACCATCTCTGCCAACAATGATAGCAGCATAGGCGACATCATCGCAGAGGCCATGGAGAAGGTGGGCAAGGAGGGTGTCATCACCGTAGAAGAGGCAAAGAGTATGGAGACCACCCTCGAGATAGTGGAGGGTATGCAGTTCGACAGAGGGTATCTCAGCCCCTACTTTGTTACCGATCCCGAAAAGATGGAAGTCCATCTGGAGGAGCCCTACATCCTGATCCATGAGAAGAAGCTCAGCACCATGAAGGACATGGTCCCCATACTGGAGCAGGTGGCCAGAATGAATAAGCCCTTGCTCATCATAGCTGAGGATGTGGAAGGAGAGGCCCTGGCAACCTTGGTGGTAAACAAACTGAGGGGGACGCTACAGTGCTGCGCCGTGAAGGCCCCTGGCTTTGGCGACAGGAGAAAGGCAATGCTCCAAGACATAGCCATACTCACTGGCGGCCAGGTGATCAGCGAAGATTTGGGTATCAAACTTGAAAACGTCACCCTAAAGGATTTGGGGACTGCCAAGAGGGTCACCGTAGATAAGGACAACACCACCATCGTGGACGGAGGCGGTAGCAGAGAGGCAATAGAGGGCAGAGTAAAACAGATAAGGGTGCAGATAGAGGAGACCACCAGTGACTACGACAGGGAAAAGCTCCAGGAAAGGCTTGCCAAGCTCATAGGCGGTGTGGCCGTCATAAGTGTTGGCGCCGCTACCGAGACCGAGATGAAGGAGAAAAAGGACAGGGTAGAGGACGCCCTGAACGCCACAAGGGCCGCCGTGGAGGAGGGCATTGTCCCTGGAGGTGGTGTGGCCTACATCCGGGCAGCCAAGGCCCTGGAAAACATCCCCTTTGACGGCGATGAAAAAATGGGTGCCGAGATCGTCAAGAGGGCCTTGGAGGAACCCCTAAGACAGATAGCAAACAATGCAGGCTTCGAGGGCTCCATCGTGGTGCAGAGGGTCAAGGAGTCAAATGGTGCCTTTGGATTCAATGCAGAGAAGGGTGAATACGAGGATCTGATCCAGGCAGGAGTAATTGACCCAACCAAGGTGGCAAGGTTTGCACTGCAAAACGCAGCCTCTGTGGCTGGTCTGCTTTTGACCACCGAGGCCATGGTAGCAGAAAAGCCTGAAAAGAAAAAACCTGCAACCCCTCAGATGCCCTCTGAGGACATGTATTAATGACCGAAAAGGGGCAGCTCTCCCTGCCCCTTTTTTGTATGCCCTTTTTCTCCCCTACTCAACAATACCCCATTCAAAGGCCCAAGATCTGGGCTTTGAGGGCCTTTAAATCCCTTGCCAACACCCATATCTCTTCCCCATCTCAACAAGACCCATCGTCAAACCCCTTATAGCAAAGGGGACTCTAAAACCTCCCATGATCTTTGGGGACAATTTAGCATGGGTTCTGCCTTTTAAGATGGGGGCACACTGCTCCTTCGGCCTCACTATTGCCTTGACCCCCTATGCCCCTTCGTAATAATGAGGGTTAACCCTTTCACTGGGCTTCCACAACACCAATTGGGGGCAAGGATGGCCGATGGGATAGAAAAGATAAAGATAGGTATAAGTGCCTGCCTTTTAGGCCACGAAGTGAGATATGACGGAGGCCATAGATTGGATAGGTTTCTGAGGGATACCTTGGGCCAGTATGTGGAGTATCTGCCTGTGTGTCCCGAGGTGGAATGCGGGCTTGGGGTCCCAAGGGAGGCCATGCGGCTTGTGGGGGATCCAAACTCCCCAAGGCTTGTGACCGTAAAGACAGGTATCGACCACACAGAGCGTATGTTGGCCTGGGCCCAAAAGAGGGTAAAAGAGTTGGAGTCCGAACGACTCTGCGGCTTCATATTCAAGAGCAAATCCCCAAGCAGTGGCATGGAGAGGGTAAAGGTATATGGAGAGGGAGGGCGGTCTCAAAAAACAGGGGTCGGACTCTTTGCCAAGACCTTTATGGAACACTTTCCCCTTATACCCACAGAGGATGACGGCAGGCTTCACGACCCGGTACTGAGGGAAAATTTCATTACCCGTATCTTTACCCTCAAGAGGTGGAGGGAACTTGAGAGGGGAGAAAGAAGGCTTGGAAGTTTAGTTGGCTTCCATACGCAACACAAGCTCCTCCTTCTCTCCCACTCCCAGAGGCACTACAGGGAGATGGGAAAGCTGGTTGCCCAAGGCAAGGATATGGATATTGAAAGACTCTGGGGCCGCTACGAAACCCTTTTGATGGAGGCCTTAAGGCTTAAGGCCACACCCAAAAAACATTACAATGTGCTCCTTCATATCATGGGCTACTTCAAAAAAGAATTATCTGCGGATGAAAAGCAGGAACTCCTCGAGGTCTTCGGGGCCTATCGGGACGGTTTGGTGCCCCTTATAGTCCCCATAACCTTGATAAACCACTATGTGCGAAAATACGGTCAACCCTATCTAAAGGAGCAGGTCTATCTAAACCCACACCCCCTTGCCCTTCAATTGCGAAACCATGTCTGATCCGCAAAACCCCTTCTTTTACTTATGCCCTCGGAGATACCCAAAATTAGAAGGTGATAACCCTATACCCTTCCCCCATATACCTACCCATGCTGGGATGGCCTGACATGTCACTTAGTACCCTGATACCCATCTCCTCTGCCTCCTTTAGGGTGCCCATCTTCTGGGAACAGGCCCTGCATATGCCGTCTATTATCCCTGCCCCAAAGGCCCTCTTAAAAGGGCCATAGAGCAAAGAGCCCTCCTCTTTGAAATCAGGGACAAGCCTCGTGGATTCTCCCTCTATTACAATTTTCACATTAAAACCCTTCTCCTTCATATCCAGGCCGTTTAGGAGCACGTGAATCACACACATGGGATCCCCTCTGAAGGAAAACAAAACCACCTTTTCCATGGCACCTCCTCCCTTTAGATTATTTGCCCAAGCTCTCCGAAAGGGCCATCTCTTATACTATTATCCTCTATATCCTGAAACCGCCTTGACACCCTTTGTTATATATTATATGAAAGAAGAGGCAATGAAGTCTGCCATAAACCGCCCTTTGCCGAGGGATGATGACTTCTACTAAACAGATTCCTTAGGGTAGGGGGCGGGCACCTGCCCCACCCAAGCTTAAGGTGGGTTTTCCTTCAGTCCATCCCACGAGGGAACCCCCCGGTAGATCTTTTTGGGAGAGTCAAAATGTTGGACAACTTCAAGGAATTAAAAAAGGGTCTCTTGGAGAACATACCCCAGATAGAGGCCTATTTTTCCCGAAAGGCAAACGGCAGGGCTATACAAACCCTCAGGTCGCTCCAGGAGAAACTCCTCGAGAACCGCTTCCATCTTGTGGTCTTAGGCCAATTCAAGAGGGGTAAATCCACCTTCATTAACAGTATCCTTGGGGAGTCTGTCCTACCCACCTCTGTGGTCCCCCTCACATCCATCGTGACCCTTTTGAGGTATGGGGAGGAGGAGCTGATCAAGGTCCTCTTCGAAGATGGCTCAGAAAAGACGATCCCAAGGGAAGAACTTTCAGCCTATGTGACCGAACGGGGTAACCCCCGTAACCAGAAGGGGGTTCTTAGGGTGGATATCCTGTTTCCCTCAGAATACCTCAAAGATGGCGTCTCCATCATAGATACCCCAGGGGTAGGTTCCACCTTCGAAAACAACACAGAGATGACCTATAATTATCTGCCCAACGTGGATGCCGCCTTATTTCTCCTGGCCGTGGATCCACCCATTAGCCAGGCAGAGATCGACTTCCTCCACGATGTAAGACAGTATGTGGACAAGATCTTCTTTATACAAAACAAGATCGACTACCTGAGTGAAGAGGAAAGGAGGGAATCTTTGGCCTTTTCCAAAGAGGCCATTGAGAAGGCCCTTGGCCTGGACGGGATCCACATCTTCCCCGTCTCTGCCAAGCTGGCCTTAGAGGGAAAACAAAAGGGCGACACCTCCCTTATCGAAAAGAGTTGTTTGCCCGCCTTTATGGACTCTTTGGGTGACTTCCTCTTGAAGGCAAAGGGTAAGACCTTGCTCCGCAATGCCTTAAGCAGTCTGATGAGGCTCATTTCAGGGGAAGAGATGTCTTTGGAGTTGGAAAGCCGAGCCATTGCCACCCCTTTAGAACAACTGGAATCCAAGATCCAGATATTCCATTCCAAGATGCAGGCCATCCAGCAGGACCGGGAGGACACCAGGTACTATTTTGAAGGAGAGATCAACCGTCTCGTTGACCTCTTGGACATGGACCTGAACCGACTAAAAGAACGGGAGATCCCACAACTGATGGCCCAGATCCAAGAGACGGCAAAACTCCATGAGGATCATCCTGTATCTGAGTACGTAAAGGCCTTAGAAACTGCCCTACATGAGGGGATTGTTCGCACCTTTGACTCCTGGGTCTTAGAGGAAGAAGGGCGACTAAACAAGGAATATGCCAGGGTATCCAAGAGGTATTCAGAGAGGTGTAACGAGATCATAGAAGCCATCCTCAAGACCTCTGCCGAGCTCTTCGACATCAAGTTAGAGCTTGTGGAGACCGACGAGGCCATTTCCAGTGATAGCAGTCTCTATTATATGACAGGGGATCCGCCCAAATTCTTCGATTTAGAAGGGGCCTTTGACTTCTTCTCCCAAAAGATACTGCCTCGCAAGCTCTCCAAGGCACTGGTCCTAAAGGATATAATGAAGAGCCTCCCCCAAAAGATAGACCAGAACTGTGGAAGGGTCCGTTGGGACTTCATGAACCGCATAAGGAAGAGCTTTATGGACTTCAGGTGGGAGCTGAATCAGAAGATAGATGCCACTGAGGCAGGGATCCGCCAGGCCATTGAAAAGGCCGTCTCCCTAAAGAGGCAGGGCACTGATGAGGTGGAAAGGGCAAAGATAAGGATCGGGGAAGATATGGAGTCCATCAGGGCTATCAAGAGAGGGCTCCACGAGATCCAAAACGCCCTGGATATGCTTTAGGCTCTTAGGTGCCAGGCAAACCACAAACCTCCATAGTAAGGGGGCTTTTCTGGTCCAAAAAGATTCATATGCAATGCTAACAGACCTCTATCTGGACGTGCTCCACTTTGTCATGAGTCGCTGGCAGAGTACCGGTGGGTTTGGCTTTGTCCCCACCTTACCCGCCAGCGTTGAAGACACCTACCACGCAATTCGTATCCTTGAAAAAATCCTTCCGGTATCCGAGAGGGAGGTGAACAGACTCCAAAGGGACCCAAGATTAAGGGAGTATCTTCGAAGCAAGGTTGGGGAGCAAGCCTGGTCTTCCAGGACAGTATATCAGTATCTCTATATCTCCAACTTCTCTCAATTTGTGCCAGATAATAAATGGTTGGCCGAGCTTCTAAGAGAGGACCCTGCCCAGCTCCCTTCCCTTGAAGGGCGCTATTACCTGGCAAGAATCCAAAAGGAGTTTTCTAAATTCCTCTCAGCCGATCTCCCCCATATGGTGGATAGCTCACCAAAAAGGGGATGGCGGACTGCAAGGGAGCTTTTGATCCTTATCCATCTATGGATCACATGGGGAGAGCCGTTGCCAGCCAATGCCCACGAACTGATCGGGTGGCTCCAGGCCTGTCAGGCACCGGATGGGGGCTTTGGGAGCGTTCCAGGAAGCACCTCCTTCATAGAGAATACCCATTGGTGCATTGAGGCCCTAAGCCTTTTGGGTAGCTCACCCTTATTTCCCCACAGGGCAAGAGAATTTATCCTGAGATGCAAAAGGCATGGGGCAGGATTTGCGAGAAAGAGCGAAGGAGCACCCTTCCTCTACGCCACCTGGCATGCCGTAGCAGCCCTTGACCTCCTGGAGACCAAAAGTGCCCCTTGAGGGCTCTCTGGGAGATCCTCTGCCCCCTCTAAGGACTCAAATACCCTTGCTTCAACGAGGGTCATGGGAAAGACCTCTACACCAGAGAACTACAAGAGACCCAAGGCTGACCTTTATACTAACTTCCTGTGAATGATTTAGTCCCACCTAAAGCCCTTTTTCCTGAAAAGGCTCACACAGGCATTTACGGCGCTTTCATCATAGAGCAGACCTCTATTTTGGGTGATCTCTTCAAGCCTGCTCCCAGCTGTCAACAGGGTAAACATAAACACATAAGCCTTGGATTGACATACTGTTAGTAAGATACACATTTACCCCTAAGGTCTGCTCGAAGAGAAATAGGGTCCCGTTTTGAGATCAGAAGATGTTTCATCTCGTTCTTGACACCATATAACCGTACCCCATGGGTTTTTTAGGGAAGAGTTCAAAGGAGAGCTGTCAAAGATCCTTGTTGAGAGGGAACTGTTTACGATTTCTAAAGCTTTTTGAAGATGAATACTGCCAATCCTCAGGTTTTTCTATGAGACTGCCAGATTAAGCTTTAGTTAGTTCACATAATGTACCCCTAATCCCCAACCTCTCTTAGTGAATATCCATATGGTATTATTGCCTTATGTATCTGCGTATTCCTTATCTGCTTGTCTTTCTCTGTTTGTTAAGTATTTTATCGATATTTGGTCTATTTTCGTATCGCAGACCAAGTATCCAATCAAGGGACACCCAGGCGGAGAGCAGTTCAAAGGCCGTGGCGCGGTTCAGCATGACCCCGGAGGGGTCTTCCAGGGGGCGCAAGAAGGTAGGGGTGACGATCAGGGTAGGCTTGGGCCGGGAGGGGACTTAGGCCTCAAAGTCGCGCAGGGGGGTATCCCCTGGGCCAGATGTTAGGCGGCGGTGAGGCCAGCAACGGATACGCCGAGGATGGGGATAGACCTAATCGGTTCCCCTTGCGCCGATAGAAAGGATTGGGGCATACGGCATCCCGGTCTTTGCACGGTTATTGGGTCTTATGACCATCCTCTCAATTGCCGGTTGGTCCATAAGTTGGCAAACAGCTGAGGGGTCCGATTCACCCTAAAAGGGAAGGGATCAGAGGCGGCATTTCGTTTTGTGTCGCCCTAAGCCCAAATGGCCGATGGCATCGGGAAACGGGGCTGCACTCTCCTCCACTCCAGAGGGCCAATCTCACCTTTAGCGTACCCATTCTCGCACTATTATATAAGAGAAAAATACGCTACTTTTTGAAACGACTCCATCAGACGTGATGGCCTAATAGGAAAAATTACTTTCGAGATAAAAATTCTCATGAAATTTAGGTTATAACCCTTCCCTAATCCAATCTTTTTTTATGATGTTAACCCCATCCGGTTATTCTTTTATAGAACTACTTTCTTTAACATAAATTTCCCTTCCTACCCTCTTTATATGCTCCTTTAAAGCTTCGTCGCTTATAATATCATATTTCAAAAGGTCTATTTTATAAGGGATGTCAAGCTCTTCTAAATCCGAAATAACCTTTAAATACTCAGAAAAATTAAGCCCTGAACCCCACACTACAAGATCTATATCTGAACCTTTCTATTAATTCCCTTTTGCCCTTGAACCTATCAAAGTTACCTTTTCAATCCCTTTGTTAGCTAACAACACCCCCCTTATTTTATCTAAAACCCCCCTACTTAAACCAAATTCTTCACTATTCATCTAATATCCTTAATTCCTCAAATCTGTTTAGCAACTTTCTAAATTCTTCATAATATTTTTCAGTAATACTTTTTATAATCTGATCAGACATTTCTTTATCATAGGTATGAGAAGTAAGATTACGAGCTCCTATCATCTCAATCCATAATTCACCATCTTCTATTAAGCTGTGTTTAAAGGCAATCCTAAATCATCCCCTGTTTTTCAAGCTCAGAAAGACCTCTATTTTTGTATAAGCTTACCGCTTCCTCTAATTACTTAAAACCTTCCCTAAAGTTTTCTAATCTCTGTATCCATCTAATATCTTGCATGCTTATCCCTTATATTAAACTTTTTATAAAACCGCAAACATTGCCTGATGACAGAATAAATAATTGTAGAACTACTTACCCCGCGAATTCTAAACTATTCTACACTGTTTGGTTCCGCAAACCTCAGATATGGATTTTCCACCTCTTCTGTGATTATAATATGGAGAGCTGAAAACAGCCACCTTATGACAAATATAAACCTTATCAAACAGTTAAAACCTTATTCTGTAAAATAAACAACATCATCTTTCTGATCCTTATTCTTTAAAAATTCAAACTCTATAGTTCTTTGTAAACCTTCTATTAAACTTACAGGAGGGTTGAAATTCGTCTTTTTATATATTGATGTACCAAACTGGGTTGTTGAGCAAAATTTTTTTATCCGTATGCGACTAATAGGAAATTTTTTTCCTGTTACGGCAGCTATAACATCAAAAAAAGCACCACCTAAGTAACCGAGCCAATAAGGCCAATGGAAGCCAGGATTAGGCTTTTTACCCATTTTCTCTTTTACGAGACTAACAAGCTCGTTCATAGAGAGGTCTGGTTTATCTATATAATTAACTTGCAAGGACGAAAACCGATAAACCCTGAACCACCGATAATCGCTATCACTTATACTCACCTTTTCTTACTTACACCCTCTCTCCTTTACTCCAGCATCTTCCTCTTTTTCTCAGAAGCAGGTGCCTCAAGCTGTGGTATCTGGCTGAATCCGTTAAACTTCAATGATGCCCTTACCCTCTTTATAAGTTCAGCCCTTGTGATGTTTCCCTGCGTATCCCTCAGATGCCTGCACAGATAATATGTAAATGCACCATTGTAACTGCCACCTATATACGCATCTGCAGAGGTCTGATTGTCTCTGCATCCAGCAAATAGGACATGGTTTAATGGGTTGCCTCTCAAAAGCCTTCTCACCTCCATATCCTCATCAGCCCTACAGGCTATGTCTATTGGCGGAGGCAAAAACCTCGGCTTAAAAGACATCTCCAAAGGCAAGGCATTGATTGCCCTCATCTCCCTTGTCCCGGTCCCCGAATGGCATGAGTCAAGCACCACCTCAAGATTTACACCTTTTGGAATCTTTTTAAATATGGAGTTCAACTCATCATCTGTTATAAAGTTCCCATCCCAGTCCATATCATAGGGACAAATTATCTCATCCATCTTATCCTTCAATTCATCACCATCCCTGTCAACTATCTGTGAGCCATGGCCTGAAAAGTGAAACAAAAGAGAGTCCCCTGGCTTTGCCTTATCTACAAGCCAGTTAAGACGGCTGATGATATTCTTCTTAGTTGCCCTCTCATCCACAACTACCCTAATATCCTTTGTAGTAAACCCAAAATACTTCAAAAGCACATCCCTTACATTGGTAACATCATTTACACAGCCATTTAGGTCAGCCCCAGGTATCTTATACTTGTTAATCCCTACCAATAAGGCCTTCTTTGCCATGTTACACCTCCATGTTAAAGAGTATTATAGCATTTTTTCGACACAATTAAAAATTTGGACCAAGCCTTGCCCAGTTAAAAAATGATAATCCGAGATCTGACACTTCAGAGACACCCAGTGTCTTAGCCCTATGCCCAAAGGGATTGAACCTGATAAGAAAATAGCAAACACCACAGGAAATCAAAAAAGTCACCAAATGATCAATGAGCATGCTACCCTATAACCTCCTGATATTTCCTTATAACGCTTTCTTCGCTGAACTCCTCAAGTATCATCTGCCTTCCCCTTTTTCCCATCTCAATCCTCTTTTCTTTTTCCATTGTGAGCATTTTTTCCATAGCTTTTACCAAGGATTCTACATCTCTTGGCTTTACCAAAAACCCATTATATCCATCCTTGCATACTTCTCTACAGCCCGGGCTATCCGTGGTTATGATGGGCTTTTCCATAGCCATAGCCTCAAGAAGACTCCTTGGAATGCCCTCCCTATAGGAGGGTAAAACTACACAATCTGCCTGGCAGAGGTAAGGTCTCACATCTTGCGATATACCTAAATAGTTTATAATCCCTTCTTCTATCCAATTTTTTATATCCTCTTCAGAAACCGCAGCTGGATCTTCCTTATCTATAGGTCCTAAAAGCCAAAACTCTACTTTATCTCCGTACTTCCTTTTCAAAATTTTTCCAGCAGTTACAAACTCCCCAACTCCCTTATCCCAGAGGAGCCTTGAAATCATAAGAAAAACAAAGGAGGACTTTTCGTTATCTTTACAAAGCTTTGGATCGAAATATTCTGTATTCACCCCTTCCCCTTTTATGATGAATGCTTTTTTCTTGGTTTACTATAGAACTTTCAATAAATAAATTTAAGTCATCGGGATTTAAAAATACAACTTTGTAATTTTTTGCAAGAGAAATTTTATACATAAGCCTAACTAATTTTGTCAAAAAAGACTCCCTTACAAAGACATAACCAAGCCCTGTTATAGTGCTTATACATTGTATTCCAAGGATTCTGCAGGCAAGAGAGCTATAGATATTGGGTTTTATGGTAAAGTTCAAAACCACATCGGGTTTTAGGTTTTTGTAGATGCTTAGATATTCTAAAAGAAGTTTAAAATCCTTTACTGGGTTTGTGCCTTTTCTATCTAAGTTTCTTAGAGGAATAAAATTGGAAAATTTTTTTGGATATTCATCCTCTGGAGCAATTATATATACTTGATATCCTTTCTCCAGGAGGGCATCCATTAATGCCTTCCTAAAATTCCATATAGACCAAGAGGTGTTAGAGGTTAAAACTACTTTTTTCATCCTTTAAAAAACTCAAAATTATAAGGTATCCAATCGTCCGCATGTCTTCCAAAAATCAGCCAAACCTTTTCAATTCTAAGTAGCACTAATAGAGCAGGGATAAGATACATAAGGATATAGATGTTTAGGATTCTATCTATAAAATTCTGAATCAACATCTTGTATATTTGTTTATTAATTTGTTCATTAAAATAGAAACTATACGCTTAGCTGCTTTTCCATCACCAAAAATTTCAACTTTTTTAATTATAGATTTATAAAGTTCCTGATTATATAGAAGATTTTCGGTTTCTTGCACTATTTTCTCTGGGTCCGTACCAACAAGTTTTGCCAATCCAGTTTCAACTATTTCTGGTCTTTCTGTGACTTTTCTTAAAACTAATACTGGTTTACATAAAACTGAAGCTTCTTCTTGAATTCCACCAGAATCTGTAAGAATTAAATAAGAACAATTAAGTAAATGAATAAAGGCATCATATTGTATAGGTTCTAGTAATTTTATTTGAGGGTGATTTGATAGAAATCTCCTAGCAGTGTTTCGTACATTTGGGTTCAGATGTACGGGAAAAACTAATAATACATCCCGATTTCTTTCAACTATTATTCTTAAGGCTTTACAAATTTGTTCAATGGGATATCCAAAACTTTCTCTTCGGTGAACAGTCACAACTATTAACTTATAAGGCAAAGTTTCTTTCTCACATTTTGTGGGTTCAGGTAGACCAATTTGAGAAAATATATTACTTATACTTTCAGAAATTGGTTGTTTTAGGATCCAATATATAGCATCGACAATCGTATTTCCCGTGAGAAATACACTTTTTGAATCAATGCCTTCTTGTATCAAATGCTTTACGGCCCTGATAGTAGGAGCAAAATGATAAGTAGACAGTACTGCTAAAATTCTTCTGTTTATCTCCTCTGGGAAGGGGTTATATATATCATATGTACGCAAACCAGCTTCTATATGACCTATAGGAATACCAAGATAAAACGCGGCTAATCCTGTGGCCATTGCAGAGGTAGTATCTCCTTGTACTAAAAATATTTCAGGCCTTTCTCTTTTCAATACTTTGGTCATGGTGAGGATAATTTTAGAGGTAAGCAGTGACAAAGTTTGATTTTTTTTCATTAAATTTAAATCTATGTCGGGATGGATTTTAAATAGTGTAAGCATTTGATCAAGCATTTCTCTGTGTTGTGCTGTTATACAAATTTTAGTTTCAAATCTTTCTGGATATTTATTTAGTTCATAAATAACTGGAGCTATTTTTATAACCTCTGGTCTTGTTCCGAAGGCACATAGAACTTTTATTTTATCTTTCATTGCTCTTTCTCCGTGC
>CALKZT010000053.1 GCA_938002815.1 uncultured bacterium | reverse complement strand
CGTAGAGTGCAAAGGCATAAGGGAGCTTGACTGTGAGACCGACGGGTCGAGCAGGTACGAAAGTAGGCCTTAGTGATCCGGTGGTTCCGAATGGAAGGGCCATCGCTCAACGGATAAAAGGTACTCCGGGGATAACAGGCTTATCGCGCCCAAGAGTTCACATCGACGGCGCGGTTTGGCACCTCGATGTCGGCTCATCGCATCCTGGGGCTGTAGTAGGTCCCAAGGGTTCGGCTGTTCGCCGATTAAAGCGGTACGTGAGCTGGGTTTAGAACGTCGTGAGACAGTTCGGTCCCTATCTTCCGCGGGCGCAGGATATCTGAGAGGCTCTGTCCTTAGTACGAGAGGACCGGGATGGACGAACCTCTGGTGTGCCAGTTGTCGTGCCAACGGCATAGCTGGGTAGCCATGTTCGGACGGGATAACCGCTGAAAGCATCTAAGCGGGAAACCCACCTCAAGATTAGATATCCCTCCTGATCGAGAGATCAGGACTGAAGACCCCTCGTAGATTACGAGGTTGATAGGCCAGGTGTGTAAGTGCAGCAATGCATTTAGCTAACTGGTCCTAATAGGTCGTGCGTCTTGGCCATATTTAACTTCTTCTACCTTTGCCACTATCTCTGTATTTCAGGATATATTTCGGCGGCCATAGCGGAGGGGAAACACCCGTTCCCATTCCGAACACGGAAGTTAAGCCCTCCAGCGCCGATGGTACTGCGCGGGAAGCCGCGTGGGAGAGTAGGACGCTGCCGAATCTTTATCCCCCGCCAAAAGGCGGGGTTTTTTTATTTTCAGAAGTGTAATACCGGCTCATATTATTGAACTTTCCTCCCAAGCCCCCTATAATCGACTCTAAGGGCCCTTTATATGCACCAAGCAGGTGAAAGATGAACTCTTCAAACCAAGAGAAATCCATTACCATTCAAGGGATTCTCAATTCCCTTCTAAGGGATGGCAAGATAGACCAGCTTAGCTATAACAGAATTCTAAAGGAATACCCTTCTGTCCTTGAGAGGTTCAAAAGATTAGAGACGATCAAGTCTGCCTCATTGAAAAAAAAGGACAAACCTCCTTTGGATCCTATAGATGTGCTGGTATCCATGAAGATAAGGAGGTCAGATAGGGCAGAGCTCCTCTTAGATGAAGAGACAATTTACCGTTCCCTTGCAAAGGAATGGGGATATCCTTTTTATAGGCCTGATCCCCTGAAGCTGAAACTGGAGACCGTTACGGGTTTTATCCCTTATCAGTTTGCCTTAAGGCATCTGTTTCTTTTAGCGGAAGCCAAGGAAGGGCAGCTCGTTGTGGCTACTCCTTATCCCTTCGATAGATCGGCCCTATTGGACTTAGAAAAGGCTTTGGGGCAGAGGATTCAGGTGGTGGTTTCACCTAAAAGCGAAGTGCTTAAGATCCTTAATGAGTTTTACAATTTCAGGAAATATCTGTCGCTTGCAGAAGGGGAGAGCTCGAAATCCCTTTCAAGTATAGACATCGCAAATTTGGAGCAAGTGGTGACTGTAAAAGGGGCCTCTGATGTGGATTCAGAAGATCAATACATTATAAAGGCAGTAGACCACCTTTTGAGTTACGGATTGGATCAGAGGGCAAGTGATATACATATAGAGCCCAAAAGAGACAAGGTCGCAGTGAGATATAGAATAGACGGGGTTTTGCACAGGGTATATGAGCTACCTAAGAACATTCATCCTGCCATCTCAAACCGCATAAAAAACATGGCAAGGATGGACATGGCTGAAAAGAGGAGGCCTCAGGATGGAAGGATAAAGATGGCAAGGGATGGTTCAGAAGTGGAGGTGAGAGTGAGTTCTGTGCCAGTGGCATTTGGAGAAAAACTGGTACTGAGGCTCCAATCCCCTGAGATCCTCTATCAGGACTTGGAGAATTTGGGCATGACGCCAGAAGACCTTTTAAGGTATAAGCAGGCAATAAGTCTACCCTATGGCATGGTGCTTGTGTGTGGTCCTACTGGGAGTGGTAAGACCACAACACTCTATTCCACCTTAAAATACCTTTACTCCCCGGAGATAAATATAACCACCATCGAGGACCCGATTGAGCTTGTGGATGAGGCATTCAACCAGATAGCGGTCCAGCCACAATTGGGGATTACCTTTAGCTCTGCACTCAAATATATCCTCAGGCAAGATCCAGATGTGATCATGGTGGGGGAGATAAGGGACAAAGAGACAGCAGAGAATGCGATCCAAGCAGCTCTTACGGGACATTTAGTACTTTCCACCTTACATACCAATGATGCCCCTTCTGCCATCATCCGACTACTGGACCTTGGGATCCAGCCCTATTTAGTGAAGGCGGTTTTGAACGCCAGTATATCCCAAAGGCTTGTAAGAAAGATATGCCCTCACTGTACCGAAGAGTTTGAAATGGACCCCCGGGAGCTAATGGATTTGGGCATTAGTGTGGGAAAAGAGGGTATGGTAAGGCTAAGGCGAGGGGTAGGTTGCGAGAGGTGCAGGGAAACAGGGTACATGGGAAGAATAGGGGTCTTTGAGGTGATGCTGGTGGATGACATACTCAGGCAGGCGATAGATGAGGCCCCTGATCACTTGAGACTCAAAGGTATAGCCCAAAAACAGGGCATGACAACACTTTTTCAGAATGCCCTAAGGCTTCTTTTGGGGGGTAAGACCACCTACCAGGAGGTACTAAGGGTTACATTTGAAGGGGTTTAGGATTCAGGTTCGTGATAAATAGGCTTTCCCATCTCTTTGAAGCTGAAAAGTTGGAACACATTGTAGCCGTTGTAGTCCAAAACCCTTAGGTCATCGCTCTGCCTGAGGTCTCCCATCACCACATTATAGTGGTTCCCATATCTACTTTTTACCAAATCCAGGGGAAGCTCACAGGCAATGTATTTGGTAATCCCCTTATTTGCAAGCTTATCGATGAGTCCCTGATCGTTTAGGGACTCATAAGAGGTAAGTATTAAGATGGGGCCAGTGCCTGTAAAGATGATACCTGCCTTCATGCTTCACCTCCTTGTGGCTAAGGGTTCCTTAAAGGGTTGAACACAAACCAAAACCTGATATATTTAGGCTGGTTAGATACGGCGATAGGAGGCCCTATGCAGATAAGAGAAGGATTACATCTCTTCCAATGGAACAACCCAGCCGAAAACAATTGTAACACATATTTTTTGTCAGGGAAGAGAAAAGTTTTAATTGATCCGGGACACTTTGCCCTTTTTGGTCACGTGGCAAAAGGGCTAGAGTTACTTAGGCTCGAACCAAAGGACGTGGACCTGGTCTTGGTCACCCATTTCCACCCAGACCACATGGAAGCAATTAAGAGATTTAAAGAGAGGACCTTTTTTGCCATTTACAGGGAGGAATACCACTTTCTAAAAGAGGTCTTAGAGGAGAGGGATGAGGCCTTTGAGACAAATTTTCATATTCTCCTCAAGGAAGGAAGCTTAAAGGTGGGGGGTATACAGCTCGAGATTATCCATACGCCAGGCCACAGCCCGGGACACATGTGTATCTACTGGCCAAGACATAAGGCCCTTTTTAGTGGAGACCTCTTGTTTTTAAACGGCATAGGAAGAACAGATCTTATAGGGGGAGACCCAGAGGCCTTGAAGGAGTCTTTGGGGAGATTAGAGGACCTGGAAGTTGAGATTCTTTTACCAGGCCATGGTCTTCCGGTAATAGGCAAGGAAGAATGTATAAGAAATCTCAAATGGGCCAAGGAAACCCTTTACATGTATCTTTGAGATGGATTTTGATTTTAGGGATTTAGAGATATTCTCTACCATAGTTGAGCTCAAGAGCTTTACAAGGGCAGCAGAGAAAGTCTATCTGGCCCAGGCCTCTGTGAGTGAACGCATATCCAATTTGGAGGCACGGGTAGGTGCGAAACTCTTAGATAGGCTCCCAAAGGGTATCGAGCTGACCAGTGTTGGTAAGCTATTTTATGAATATTCAAAGAAATTGCTTGAGCTAAGGTCAAAGCTCCTAATGGAGCTAAAAGACCTTATGGGACTAAGATCAGGGACCTTGGAGCTGGGTGGAAGCACCGTCCCCGGAGAATATATCCTCCCAGCTAAGGTGGCCGAATTCCTCAAAAGATATCCCCTGGTAAAGATCAACTTGGTCATTGGGGATAGCAAGGTGATAAGGGAAGGGGTTTTAAATGGCACACTGGAGGTAGGGGTAGTGGGGGCGTTGGATCATAACCCTAACCTCAAATGCATACCCATATGGCAGGACCAGTTGGTCTTATGTGTAAATCAGGACCACAGGTTCTATGGTCTTGAAAGTATAAGCTTAGAAGAGGCATTAAAGGAGCCCTTCGTAATAAGGGAGAAGGGTTCAGGTACCTTATCCTTTTGGGAGAGGGGGCTCAAAGAGGCCAAAATAGATCCAGAAAGAGACCTGAGGGTGGTGGCAAGGCTTGGGAGTACCACCTCTGTGAAAGAAGCAGTTAAGTCAGGTTTGGGGGTAAGCGTCATCTCCGAGAGGGCCATTACGGGAGAAATTAAGGCAGGGTATCTTTGGCCCCTTAAGGTTAGGGGATTGGATATGTTGAGGAAATTCTATCTCATTTGGGATATTAGAAGGACATTATCTGTCCTGGCAAAGAGTTTTGTGGATTTTATACTTGAGACGGTCGATGTAGGAGAAACTTGAGTCCAGGGAGGTCATTAAATGGCGACTCAACCAGAGGGATTCAGCTATTTAGAGGCAGAGGTAGTAGAGGTGAAGGGCAGCTGTAGTGCAGGACATAAGGTGGGAGACAAAATAATGTTGGGCTGCTGGGATACTGGTGGGCTCTGTGGCTTTTTCTATCATGACATTTTTCCTTCCCTCTCATTATTGCAGTTTGGAGGAAAATACCCCTGGATGGATTCAGACCAGATCTTTCTTGAATGCCCTGATAGAGAAAATTCGGTGAAAATAGTCCTTAGGAAAACCAGGGGATAGGCTTAAGGAAAATGGAACTTGAATTTTCAGGGGATACCCCTCGGTTCAAGGAGCTGAGGGAAAAGATGGTAAAGTATCAGATTCAGCAAAGGGGTATCCGGGACCCCAATGTACTCCAGGCGATGCTCTTTGTCCCAAGGCACCTCTTTGTACCCGAGGAACACCTAAACGAGGCCTATGACGATCACCCCCTCCCCATAGGTAAGGGCCAGACCATATCACAACCTTATATTGTGGCTTTAATGACCGAGGCACTGGAGCTGAAAAAAGAGGATAAGGTCTTGGAGATAGGTACAGGTAGTGGCTATCAGGCAGCTATACTGGCCCTTATTGCCAAGGAGGTCTATACGGTAGAGAGGATAAAGGAACTTTACGAATCTGCCAAGGAAAGGCTTGATAGGCTGGGCTTTAAGAACATCTTTTTCAAGCTCTTTGATGGCACCTTGGGGTGGGAGGATCATAGCCCCTTTGATGCCATCTTGGTTACTGCCGGTGCGCCCTCAGTACCTACGCCCCTTGTGAATCAGCTAAAGGATGGGGGTCGATTGGTAATACCTGTGGGTGAGCGGCACAACCAAGAATTAATAAAGATCACCAAGAAGGATGGCCTCCAAAGGACCCAAAACCTTGGGGGTTGCAGATTTGTGGACCTAGTGGGCGTTCATGGCTGGAAGGTTTAGGCTTTGGATAGGAGAGCAAACCATGTCTCCATCCTCTTTAAATCCCTTGGGGATATCCTCTTCATCTCTTCCACTGTAAGTAGCCTAAACCTTCCCAGAGACCTTGCCATTATCTTTCCTTCCCCAGAAAGGATCACTGCCTGGGACTTCACCTCCTTGGGATCCTCTGTGGGCAAGACCCTTGCCCTACACAAATAGCCCCTTTTTACCTCGAGGGGCCTTACGAAGGTGATCTCCATGCTTTTAGTTACAATAAAATTACGTTTGAAATAGAGTACGGCCCAAGACATGGTCTCATCCAGTATGGTAGAGACAATACCTCCATGTGCTATGTCGGTCCATCCCTGGTGTTCTTCCCTTATGAAGCTCTCTGAATAGAGACAATCTTCCTCCACGTAGAATTCCATCCTAAGACCGCTTGGGTTGGTAGGGCCACACGCAAAACAATAACCATCAGGGGGTTTGGGTAGGTAGCTCTTAGTATTCAATGGGATCCTTTTCTCCAAAAAGTGTGTGCCAAACTTGGTCACTTAGATGCTCAGATATATGAAACCCGGCCTCTCTCATGAGATCCTGAATCTCTCCGACAAAGGAGCGGGTGATACCTGAAAGGATTACGGCCTTGGTCTCTCTTAGGTCTTTTTTCTCTAAAATAGCCTTTATAATATCAGGTCCTAAATTGGCCACCACAAGCTCTGGGAATTTCAGCTCCAAAGAGAGGATGTCTCCTTCCACTAAGGTGATTGAATCCACAACCTCATTGAGGGCTAAGTTTCTGCTGGCAACCTCGAGGCACAAAGGGTTATTGTCCACTGCTATTACCTTCATACCCTTTCTTGCGAGGGCAATGGCAAGGATACCTGTCCCTGTTCCGAGGTCTAAGGCATACTGCGGTATATTAGGGAGCCTATCTATTAAAGAGAGGCAGTCTCGGGTAGTGGGGTGGAGTCCAGAGCCAAATACCACCCCAGGATCTATCACAATTTCTAAGGGATTTCTAACAGGTTCCCAGGGGGGTCTTACGGTGAAATTGCCCACGGAAAAGGTCGTAAATTCACCCCCAACCCAATCCCAGTACCTAAATACATACTTTGCTGTGTAATCCGATAGTCCAAGCTCCCTTTCATCGGAGATATCCCCCCTAAAAAAGAGAAAGGATTGGCCCCCTTCCTTCCAGAGACCCATAAATCCCTCTCTCTTAAAGGGGGCTGGATCTTTTCCTTCGTATTGGAAGACCACTATGAACTCTGGGGGCTCTTCCTTTACCTTATTGCACATCCCCAAAGTCTAAATCCCTAATCTTGGCTTATAGCTTTACATCGCACCTCAAACACCTCAGGCACTCTGTTTTTGCCCTACCCTCATCGTAGCCCAATTCTACCTCTTTGAAGCCCTTTACCCTCTCCTCAGGGGCCAGTTTAGGCATCTCTTCCCTAGGCTGTTTTGTCACTTCCTCTGGGACCTTCATGGTGACCTCTATTTTCACCTCTGATATCCCCACGGGCTCCCTGTTTTTCTTTTTAGAAAGGTATTTATCTATCTGTACTGCGGCCTTTTTCCCGTGCGCCAGTGCATCCACTACCCTTGCAGGCCCTAAGACCACATCTCCACCTGCAAATACCCCTTCCAGATTGGTCTCTAAGGTGAACTTGTCCGCAGGGATTACTCCCCTCTTGGTTAAAAGACCGCCTAAACCCTCTATATCTGAGGTCTGGCCCACTGCAGCAAAGATTGTGTCGTACTCCTCCGTGACCACACACCCTTCAATGGGCACGGGCTTACGCCTTCCGGAGCTATCAAATTCCCCCAGTTCACACTGATCCAGTTCAATTACGAGTCTCTTTCCGCTCTCCATAATCCTCTTTGGCGCAACGAGTGTTCTGAGTTGGATTCCCTCTGCCAGGGCGTCTTCTACCTCCTCTTCATAGGCGGGCATATCCTTCCTTTCCCGTCTGTAAAGTATGGTAACATCCGCTCCCATACGCCTTACCGTCCTTGCAACGTCTATGGCCACGTTGCCGCCGCCTATTACAGCCACCTTCTTTCCCACATCAGGGACATTGCCCAATTGATAATTCCTCAGGAACTCTGCACCACCTAAGACCCTTGGATGATCCTCTCCAAGGACCCCCATCTTTTGGCTTTTATGGGCACCTATCCCCACAAAGACCGCAGGGTATTGGGCCAAGAGTTCCTTAAAGGAGATCTCCCTGCCTATCCTGCAGTTGGTATGAACCTCAACCCCCAGGGAGAGTATGAACCTTATCTCTTCGTCTAATACATCCCTTGGTAGCCTGTAGGGGGGAATACCATACCTCAGCATACCTCCCAACTCAGGGAGCTCTTCATAGATGTGGGGTTTGTAGCCCATAAGTGCCAGATAAAAGGCAGCGGATAGGCCTGCAGGCCCTCCTCCTATTATGGCCACCTTCTCTTTCCCATCCTCTCTCCTTACAAGTCTTGGCTTCAGTCTTCTTAGCCTTGCCATGTCCGAGGCAAAACGCTTTATCTTAGGAATGGCCAAGGCCTCGTCTGTCTGAGCCCTCATGCATACCTCCATGCACGGGTGTGTGCAGACCCTACCACAGACCCCAGGCAGTGGATTGGTTTGGTATATGAGAGAGATGGCCTCTTCGTATCTTCCCTCTGCCACCAAAGAGATATAACCAGGCACATCCTGTCCGAGGGGGCATGCATTTATGCACCTTGCCTTAAATAGGCTTGTACATACCCCTGCCTTGCAATGTCTTTCCAAGATGTGCTCTTCATATTCATCCTCAAAATACTGGAGGGTGCTCAAGACAGGATTGGGTGCTGTCTGCCCAAGGCCGCAGAGTGCAGAGTCCTTAATAAAATAGGCAAGCTCTTTGAGCTCCTTTAGATCCGACATCTCCCCTTCGCCATGGGTGATCTTTTCCAAGATCTGGAGCATCCTCCTGGTACCCTCTCTACAGGGTGTGCACTTCCCACAGGACTCCTCTTGGCAAAAATCCAGAAAGAATCTGGCCATGTCCACCATGCAAGTCCCTTCATCCATCACAATCATACCACCAGAGCCCATAATGGCTCCCACCTTTGCTATGGCCTCATAATCAGTTGGAGTATCCAATAGATGCCCTGGAACACACCCGCCACTGGGCCCTCCAAGCTGAACCGCCTTGAACTTTCTGTTGTTCCTAATACCTCCGCCTATTTCGTAGATGATCTCCTTGAGGGTGGTGCCCATGGGGACTTCCACAAGTCCTATGTTGTTTACAGCCCCACTCAAGGCAAAGACCTTGGTACCCTTAGAACCTTGAGTCCCTACGCTTGCATACCAGTCTCCCCCCTTTAGTATGATCTGGGGTATATTGGCCAGTGTTTCCACGTTGTTCAAAACACTTGGTCTGTTCCAGAGGCCTCTCTGGGCAGGGAAGGGTGGTCTTGGCCTGGGCATCCCCCTTTTCCCTTCTATGGACTGCATGAGGGCAGTCTCCTCGCCGCATACAAAGGCCCCGGCCCCCTGGTAGACCTCTATGTCAAAGTCAAAGCCGCTTCCAAGTATATCTTTGCCAAGGAGACCGTATTCCCTTGCCTGGTTGATTGCTATATCCAACCTCCTTAAGGCTAGGGGGTATTCTGCCCTGCAATATATGTAACCCTGGTGTGCGCCTATGGCCTTACCGGCTATGATCATACCCTCCAAAACAGCGTGGGGGTCTGCCTCCAGAACTGATCTATCCATGAAGGCTCCTGGATCTCCCTCGTCTGCATTGCAGAGGACGTATTTTATCTCGCCAGGGGACCTGCTGGCGAACTCCCACTTCAGTCCGGTGGGAAAGCCTGCTCCTCCTCTGCCCCTCAATCCTGACTTCTTCACCTCTTCCACGATCTCTTCCGGCTTCATCTCCACCAAGGCCTTATGGGCAGCCAGGTACCCGTCCCTGGCGATGTATTCGTCGATCCTCTCTGGGTCCAATATCCCCCTGTTTCTGAGGACCCAAAGCAGTTGCTTGGAAAAGAACGGGATATTCTCTGAGTAAGGTATAACCTCTGCAGATTCAGGTGCGGTGTACATGAGCCTTTTTACAGGCCTACCCTTTAGCATGTGCTCTAAAACAAGCTCAGGAACGTCGTCAGGGGTTAGCTTCTGGTAGAGTATGTTGTCTGGCTTCACAAGGAGCAAAGGACCTTGGGCACAGAACCCGTTACATCCCGTGACAATGACCCTTACCTCATCCTGAAGACCCGCTTTATGGATTTCCACCTCCAGGGCATCTCTCACCTTTGTAGAGCCTGATGCATTACAAGCCGTTCCTCCGCATATGAGGAGTTCTGTTCTCAGTGCCTTCATACCTCAACCCCTCCCTGTTAGTTGACCTGTTTTACCCTTGCAAGGGCAAAGTCTGTCTGTACTTCCCCCATGAGGACATGCCTCCTAAACACCTGTCTCATTTTTAAGGGGTTCATATGTTGGTACACTACAGGGTCCTGACCTTCCACCTCTACGGTTACATTGGGTTCGCTGCTACACATTCCCATGCATCCAGAGGCCATCACCTTTATGTCCGTCCGTTGAGATTCTGCAAGTTCCTGCAATAATGCATCCATTACCTCCCTTGCCCCTGCCGCTATTCCACAGGTACCCATGTGGACCGTTATCCTTATCTTGTGACCCCCTTCTCGGAGGGCCGTTTCCTGTAAGGTCTTCTCTTTGATCTTCTTTAGGTCCTCAATGGTCAGTTTAGGCATTTTTTCCTCCCTTGGTGCTATTATAGAAACTTTTTATCTTTTCCCCGATCCCTACTATAAGTGAGTAATCGGAAAGATTCCCCTCCCTCAACTCTTCTGTATCTATGGAGATGGAGCTATCACCAATTTTCCAGTGAAACTTTAAATTTAGATGGGGATAACCCAATATTACGGCAGAAATTGTGGCCCCCAAGTCCCCATAAGGGGGCAGATCAATACTATCCAATCTCATGGTCCCTGTAAGTGTGAGCCCATTGGCCTTGTTCACCTCCAGACTCAAATCCCCTCCACATCTCTTGCAAGCCTGGTAAAACAGGGGGATGCCCAGCCCTACTCTCTTACCCTCCTTGGTGGTATAAAAGGGATCTAACAATTTGGGGAGTTCCTCCTCGGGGACACCCTTTCCATTGTCTCTAATGATGAGAGTGAGATAGCCCGAATCCCGATCCTCATTTATCTCTATCTCCACCCGGTCTGAGGCGGCCCTAAGAGAGTTTTCTACAAGGTCCATTATGTGCATACCTATATCCCGCAATGCCCCTTTATATACCTGCCTTCCTGTGATCTTAAGGCCTTGGCCACCTCTTCGAAGGCCCCTGATTGAATGTAGAATAGGGTAGATTTTCTCCCTATCTCATGGAGGAAGTGGGCATCTGAGCTTGTCAGTACAGGGAATCGAGACAAATCAATAGATTCCTCCCTCAAACGGCTATATCCGCTCCTATCCCACACCTCCACTGCATCCAAATTTAGGCCAGGGGGGATAAAGCCCAGCTGGCTAAATACGCTATAGCTTTGTCTGTCAATGTGGGCTGCTATACTGAGCCCTCCGGCTTCTTTGATCCGAAAGACGGCCTCCTCTAAGGAGAGTTTGCTTGCCGTTATCAGCAAGGGCTCCACAAAGCCCTCCACCTCCTCTCCTTCGTTTACCAAGACCTGATACCCAAAGATCTCGGGTCTATTTGGTACGTCTAATCCCTCGTAGATAAAGGATTCCAGCTCCTCCAATGGGCCTATCTCCCCAAATATGGCAATGAGATGAACCTCTTCTCTTGTGGTGATCTCCATGCCTGGCAGTACCACTAAACCTGCCTCTTCTCCTAAGTGCTGTGTTACCTTTACATTCCCACAGGAGTTGTGATCTGTGACTGCAAGTATGCCTATGCCAAGTTCCTTGGCCTTTCCTATTATCTTTTTTGGGGTCATATCCAAGTCCCCGCAGGGGGAAAGGCAGGTATGTATGTGTAGGTCTGCCTTAAACTCAAGCATTTTCTCCCTGCTCAAAGAGCTTATAGAGCATCCCTGAGACCAAAAAGCCATTCAAGGGGGATCTCAATAGTGGTATCCCTTCTTTCTCTGCCTTTTCAATGCTCTCAGGATCTGCTTCTCTATTTCCAGCTATTATAATGGCTGCATGTTCTTTAAGGACTGCCACTGCTACAATATTTTGGTGGGTCTGAACCGTAATCCAGACATCCCCTTCTTTGCTGTTTGCCATCACATCGCTTAAAAGATCTCCGCAATAACCACCCTTGACCCGTCTGTTCAGATGATGGCCTCCTGCTACCACCTCTAAGTTTATGGCCTTTACCAAATTTTCTACGTTCAATTCCATGACCTCATCTCCCTCAAAAAAAAGCAGCGATCAGGTGTTTGAAGACCATCTATTACATCCTCAGCGAAGGTCATACAATCCGGGGAGCCACAGGCCCCGCATTCCTTTTGGGGCAAGAGCTCCCATAAGGACTGTACCTCTTTTGCCCTATTTATAGCCCTTCTAATATCCACATCCACTGGGTTTACCAGGGTGGCTAACTCCCTCTCTGCTGTAAAAAAACCGGACTCATATAGCTTTCTTACGTACTGTGGCCTCACCCTCTTTTCTATACCAAACATCCTCACAAGCCTATCAGTTCTCCTCTTTGCCTCGTATTTGTCCACTGCAGTAAGCTTCCCCCCTATACAACCTTCGTGACACGCCCTGAATTCCACGTACTCAATCCCATTTAGAAGACCCAATTCAATCTTTTCGAGATAGGTGATGGTCTCCTTTATCCCTGAGACTGCCAAGGTACGTGCCCCGTCTATGGCCGATATCTCACCACCAGACTTGGCCCATCCTATCCCAACCCCGCTTGAGTAATGGTAAATGACCTCGTCAC
>CALKZT010000052.1 GCA_938002815.1 uncultured bacterium | reverse complement strand
GTGGCTCTCGGTTGGGTTAAAAACGATACCGATATTATTGATGGGTTACAACGCATCGCACCCAATGAGCGTTCTCTGGTAAGACGGGCGCAGAGGTTCCTTTGGGAGTTAAGTAAAACAGAAAGGGTGGTCTCCCTGGCTGCCAGAAGAAATGATACCGGTGGGCTTGACATAGAGGTCACTCACTGGTATCCTGAATACACAACACACAAGGAAATCCATGTGATAAGGAGGAGAAAAAAATGAAGTACATCACCTCTACCTTCACCCCGGCGATGTTGAGGGTTTATCACGCTGACTTGGTCGTCGATGAGATTTTTGACATCGACGACCTGGTCGACCTGACCTACGGTGCCGAAAGCGCCGTGGGTCATGAAGTCACCGCCAAAATCCTCTCCGCCCTGCTTGGGCGTGAGGTGGCGTTCAATCGGGCTAACCTCGCCCTGAAGGAAGGGGATGAAGTTATCGCCATCATCCCCAACTTCCGGGCCAGTGAAGCCCGGGAATTCACTGAACAGGAAGTCCGCTATGCGGGCTTCCGCGCTTGGCGGATTCAGGTGCGGTAATGCGGCACTTGGTAGTCCGCCGTTGTGGGCACAAGGAAATGGTATTCCTGGCCAGCCACCGCCGTGACCTTGAGGGGGCCTTGGCGGCCGAGGCCCAGAAATACTGCTCCTCCTGCTGGAATTTCAAGCAGCAGGAAGAAGAACGGGCCTTGGGCCTCCCGGAATTAGAGGGTCCCCACTACCTTGTTGGGTACGCCAGCAAGGTTCGGTGGTGTCTGGCCGAGGAAGCCGATAAGTACCTCCGCTCCAATGGGTTGAGCCTTAAGGACGCCATGGCCGCGGGAAGCCCTGAGGGCGATGCACAACGCCTGAGGGAAATCTTCCTGAACAAGTCAGCAGAATGGTGGCTGTGGAGCGGTCGGAAGAGCGTCAGGGGCGTCACCCTGCAAAAGTGGGCCCAACTGGGAGGGTTCATTATCTTCTTTTGAAGGAGTAATTGGTCATGAAGTATCTGATTACCAGAAGCTGCGGCCATCAGGAGACCGTCTACATTTATGGGCGGTCTCAGGACATCTCCAGGAGCCTGCTGTTGGAGAAGGAAAAGCTCTGCAAGGCATGCTGGCAATCACAGCAGGAAGAAATGGAAAAGGACATAGGGTTGCCCGAGCTGGAAGGGAGCCCTGAGCAGGTCAAGTGGGCCAAGAGAATCCGTTGGGATTATATTGAGGAAGCTGAAAACCACCTGCGTCCCCTGGGAGTCAGGCTGCAGGATCTTTTGGGGGATGAAAACCCTGAAGGTGATGCGCTCAGGATCAAAAAACTGTTCTTGGTCACCTCAGCTGCTTGGTGGATCAAGAACCGATATAATGATCTGCGGCTCATGGCTATCTTGGCAGATTTATAAGGCATAAATAGGGTGGGGGTGTTATCCCCCACCCTATTTGTTTACTAGTCCAGAGAGTTTATCTTTCCTCCCCGCTCCCGCCTATCGTACCCCTCTGCTTCCTTGCTTCCAGCTTAGCCAGATTCTTCTTCGCCACTTCGCTCAGTTTCTCCCCACACTCAGTAGCGATGGCGGCCGCATACCAGAGCACGTCACCAAGCTCAGACAGGATATGGTACTTGTTGACGGGGTTGAGGTCCAGACGGTCACGCATCAACTTCTTGACATGGTTCAAGAGCTCTCCGGCTTCAGCCGCCAGGCCCATGGAGGGATAATAGATGTTCTCCCCCAGATCAGGGTAGATGGCGGTGCCGAAGGCCCGTTCTTGATATTCATCGAAGGTCATTTCACTCCCCCAAAAGTTTGAAAAATTCCTCAGCGTCCATAACCACGACCGGGCGTTCGCCCCTCCTTTTAAGCACCAACAACCAGCTAGTACCGGGATAGAGGTTAGCCTGTGCCTGGCGGATGAATCCAGGCACATCCCAACGCTCCTGACATTTGCATTCTACACTGAACGGGAAGGCCTCCCTCGCCAGGGGAGAAAGACGCACGTCTGGGCCGGCTTGGCCCATCTCCCTGGGGGCAATGTGCTCATCCTTGCCCCAAGGTAAATTCACCAATTGGCTAATTTGGGCGCAGACCCATTTCTGCAGCCTGCGCCCCTTGGTTTTGATACTAGCTGGTTTCATGATGTCACCCGCAGGCGCTATAACCGCAATGCATGCACACCACACAGCCACCCTGGGGGACAGTGGTCTCCCCACATTCAGGGCAAGTGGGGGTATGATACATATGGGCCACCTTGTACCCCATGCAAACCCTGAGAGCGTACCTGCTGTCGCCAAACATGGTGGGCCTCATCTTGGGCTGCATGTCAGGACAATTGCATTCGGCCATATAGTTCGATTTGTGCTCCATATGAGCACAATCCACACAAGCCACCCGTTCATCTTTCAGCATGGGTTTACTGCGTGACAACTTCTTCCCTCCTTCTCGACTTGTGATTGCCTATCCCCTTCCGATTGGGGTTGGTCCCCATCCTATAGATGTACAATGGACAATCCGTCAGGGGGCATTCCCTGACATTCTTCTTGCTTCTGGCACATTCTATGCATTTCAACCTGATCGCCTTGACGGGCGTCAAGGGTTTATGAGAGGGTTGTGTCATATGCAGCATACCTCCTAAGACAAATAGTTTTCCGGGATCAGGCTGTAGAGAAAATCCTCGATCTCATCAGCATATTCCCAGTAACCATTGAATCCCTCAGCCTCAGGTGGTTTGAGAAATTCATGGTCCTTGATCACGCCTACTTTCTTGAATTTGTGGTACCAAGAGGGCAGACCATACCCAAGCTTGATGCAGGCCTTGGGGTTCAGGTAGTAAAGCGCACCTCCCAGTGCTTTGACGTTGTCCAGCAAATCCATCATCAGCACGTCCACCGCCGCCTGCTTGGCATCCCGCCAGGCCTGCAGGGAATACCTCCACGGCTGGAAGGCGGCTTCGTAAGAGGGGTCAGTGGACAGGGTCCAGGAAAACTGCTTGGCCTGGGCTATGACCCCGGTGATGTCACCTTTAGGCCAGGGGGATTTGAGCCCGTTCTCCATAGCCCAAAGATAATAAAATGCTCGATTCAGGGTCACCACACCCACAGCCTGCATGCCATCAGCACCCTGACCACGGGCCTCGGCCCAGATGTTGCGGCTGAGAGCGTAGAAATCCCCCACCTGGCGGAGGAAATTATACATCCTGGGGTTGCAGTACTTGAAAGGCATCGGCAGCTACCTCCTAAAATGGGACATCCTGGTCGCCCAAATCTTCCGGCTCTCTGCTCCCTTGCCCCTTGAGGATTCTCAGATTTCTCGCATTGATCTCCAGGCTTTGCCTGGGCTCCCCATCACGCCCTTTCCATTCCCTATATCGGATGACACCCTCGATATAGACCAACGTCCCCTTGGTGAGATATGGGATCAGCTTCTCTGCACGCTCACCCCACAAGACCACCTTGTGCCATTGCGGGAAACTCTTCTTGCCATCAAATTCCTGAGTAGCGACACTGAACCGGGCGTACGGCCTGTTTTGGGATGTATACGACAACTCTGCATCCCGCCCCAGATTGCCAATCAATTCGATGCGGCAAAACATCTAAACCCCCTGCCAATCTGTCCTAGGCACCAGCTTGTGGCCGTCGACAATGTTGAATTCAATATACTTCCCGTTCGGGTTGAAATTTCTCCTGGCCCAGTTCTTGGCCTTGGTAATGGTGAGTTTGCCATACTCCATGCTTAAATACAGCCTGGCTTTCTCGGCAGAAAAATCACCCCCACGCCCCCAGTTTGACCCCCTGGCTTTCTGAATAGCTATCACAGCCACGCCAGTGGTAAGTTTGTCATAGATCGCCCGTATCTCCTCACCAATGGCATAGAACCTGTCGTAAATTTCCAAAAAGTCAATGATGTTGAGGGCTTCAGGGTCTACAACATCAGCGAAATTGCTGGCCCTTTCACGCACCTGCAGATGCCGGGCAAACTCCTCGATAGGGATATCAAACTTCCCCAGCCTGAGACGCACCTCCTCCGGGCCCATCTCAGAGGAAAAATACCGGACAGGCAGATGATACATGTTCATCCTGGCAAGGTTAAGCAGGAAGGCGGTCTTCCCGGCGTTGGTGGCGCCAGCCAAAACGACTATGTTCTTGGGATAGATATTGACCATATCCTCTATTCTGAAGGGCCACTTGATAGGGTAGGGTTTTGAGATGTCAGCAGCCAGAAAGTTGATGTCGTTGGCCTGGTCGTCCACAATCCGGTAGACGCCACGTTTGCTGCCGTGCTTGACAATCAAGCCCGTTTCCGATAGATGCTGTAAAACTACCGACAAATATTTCCTGGCGTTTCTGTCATGGTTTTGCAGGATATCCTTGGCCACATCGTCTATGGTAAACACACCCTGATTGATGTTGAGCCATTCTCTGACCGCTGATGAGATGTTCTCTTGATAATCATCATTCCGTTTGTAAGCCGAATCAACCTTCTTGACGGCCTCTGATTCAGGAAATGGTGGGTTGCATGCACGGGCGGCCAGCTTGACCACCAACAGGGCGTTTTCATAACTCATACCACCACGGCGGAGGGTGTTGGCCAGATGGAACAGGCTTTCATCCCGACTGCCCTGCTCCAAGCAGAAGTTAAACGACGGCCCTTGGCTGTCTGGTTTGGGATGGCCGTTCCTCATGATTGCCAGCAGCCAATCAGGTATGCTGCTGATCTTATACTGCCTGTCCCAGATATACTGGTTCCCGCTGGCGTGATTTGACGGTGGTGCGACGATATATCCTCCATCCCCACGGATATCAAGACCCGGCAGGATGCCGCTGCGATTACCAATCCGCCCCCCGGGATGGCGAAAGACGTAATGTCTCCCGCCGCCACCGGTAATGGCAAACTTGGTCTGGAGCTGGCCATATTCCCTCTCCAGCTCAGCCAAGGTGTCAAGCCCTCCCTTGCCGGCATCACAATCCAGCACCACAATCCCTGATTCCTGTCCAGTGATCACCCCGATATTGGCCTGAGGGTAACGGCTCCACCATTCGATGATCTGGTCTCTGTCCAGTGTGCCGGCCCTCAGGCCATTAATCGTCCTGGGATGTTTCCCCGGGCTGCCGCAATCATCCCGTCCGCAGGTGCACCGGCCTGCCTCCACGGAATGAAGAGGGATAACCGGCCAGCCCACTTGGGCGTACAACAAAGCCATCTCCACTGGCGTCCTAGCACTCAAGGCTCGAACCCCATTGGATTTTTAGTTTTGCTGCTTTTCCTTGGTAAGAGTCATGATGGCCAGGACAGCATAGATGGCCAAATCCAAGAGCGTGTCTACCAGGCTCTCATCAGCGACTTGGGGATTGCGCCCCTGTGCCAAACGACAAGCCCGGGCCAGCTTGTCGGTCATGCGGACCAAAATACCTACGTGTGCGGGGATGCCAAGAAGCTGGGGTACTAGATTATACGACTGCCCATAATCAGCGTTCTTGGCTTTATGAACCGCAGACATTTTATCCAAAATTTCGTGAAAGGAAGCCATCTTAAGCCTCCCTGCGGAGCATGAGGATCACACGATCTTTTTCAGACATGGGGATATCAGACAGGGATGCCACCCCAACTTTGTTGAGGAAGGTTTGCAGATCAATCTTCTTCCGCTTGAGCTGCTGCTCAATATACGCCTGCATCGCCTTGGTGATGCGGGGCACGGCCTCTGGCTGGCGGTCCTCGACGGTAGGTTCTTCGCTATGGACGTGGACGGGAGCAGCAGGGGCGTCTGCCAGGGGTTCAGCAGGACGGCCAGCCCCGGCGTTGCCGTCATCGTCCTCATCTTCGGTGACCGCACCCACAATGGCCGCCAGTGCATACCGCCTGGCGTAGGTAATCGTACTCCCAACTTCATGAGGCCCTTGCTTGACCGGCATCATGGCCAGCTCACCTCTGATCCATTCGCCAGACGAATGGCCAAGAGTAGTGACCACCACCACCCGGCCGTTGGGGTCGATGCGGGTGGTCTGGACCACCGCCAAGCCGTTCTGCGCCAACGGCTCCCTCACCGATTCCCAAATACGCTTCAAATCGGCGTATTTGGATTTGAAATATGGATTCTCCGAATCCTTGAGGGCAGGCCTCATCGCCCCTTGGGCCTTGGACAAAGCCTCCATCAACTTGCCAATGGTGGGGGATTGATTGCCACCATGGCACCGGCAGCCGTTAGAATCGAATTGGCTCGATTCCATAGGTTTCCAGGACCTCCTTGATCTCGTTAAGGATGAAACTAATTTCCCTGCCAGACACCGCCAGGTCTACTATAGCACATCTATCTGCCTGGCTATAGTACAACCCGCATTCATCCTCACGACACTGCTGTTTTGTGAATGGACACATCATGGCGTCGGCCTCACCCTCAGGGTCAAAACGTCCTTCTCCTTGGTGGCCTTCTCCAGGATTTCCATGGGGATGAGATTTTTGTCCAGGGAGGTCCTTTTGGTAGGTGTGAGACTGGCAACGTAAAATTGAGTTGCGACCTTTTTGGCCCCATACTGCTGCAGAATGGCCTTGATCGTATCAGCAGCAGACTCCTTCATCTCCTGGGCTTCGTCGATGATCTCCTTGAAGAAGACATAATTCCTGAGCGCTTCTTCAAGGGTTTCATTCTCTGGCCAAGAGCTTGGATCTACAGTATCCTCCGTGATGTGGGGGATATGTTCATATTTCCCCTCGCCATATTCACAAATACCGGCAAACCCGCAATACCGCTTCAGGCAGGCCCAGGTTTCGAG
>CALKZT010000051.1 GCA_938002815.1 uncultured bacterium | reverse complement strand
ATCTCTACAAGAGGTTACCGGGTGCCCTTAGGAGGCAACCTGCCAGGTTCATAGAGTCCCTTCCCAATTATCGTAGGCCCAGCTACGTAAGCTGGCTCACAAGGACAGGGAGATCCCCCGAGGCGAAGCTCACCATAGGAGACCTCTTGGACCTGGGCTTTGACCCCACAAGGCTAAAGGAATTCTCTGAGGGGGAAGAGAAATACATCTTTGAAAGGATGCAGACAAGACACCTTTCCCTTCTTTTGACCAAGACAGCCCATATGTTAGAGCTCGTGGAGCTGGCAAGGGAGCTGAATCTGGGGGGGACCCAAGTGGGCATAAACCCCCCGTTGCTTGTGCTTACAGATGGGGGGAATGCATACATCCTCAGGAGGAAAATAGAGGCGATCCACTGGGATGAGGCCCTGGAGCAGTTACAGAAACAGGATCTCTTCTTCCAGTGGACCGGACACCTGAACCTGGAAGGCCTCCTAAAGAGACTCCTAAACAAACTCCATGCCGAGTTAGAAAATTTTTTTGGAAAGGAATTGCCTTTTGATTTTTTCACTTATTTTATATCCTGGAATCTAAGGACGAATCAACCAAAGGTGGTTGTGGAATTCCACAGGAGTTTTTATGAAAAGGTCTGGATCGCCTAAAGGGGGATGTGAAGATGAAGGCAATGGTCCTAAATTCCATATGTGACCTCTCCAAAGAAAGGAATCCCTTGGTCATGGAAGAACTTCCTGAGCCTGCCATAGGGGATGATGAGATCCTGATAGAGGTATACAGGTGTGCTGTCTGCCACACCGAGATAGACGAAATAGAAGGCAGGACACCCCCTTCTAGCTTTCCCATGGTCTTGGGACACCAGGTGGTGGGGAAGGTGGTGGAGGGGGGGAAGGCCTCGGGATATAGAACTGGTGAGAGGGTGGGAGTGGGGTGGATATATTCCTCCTGTGGTAAATGCAACTACTGCAAGAATGGCTTAGAAAACCTCTGCCCTGAATTTGTGGCCACAGGTAGGGATGTCTTTGGGGGATACGCCCAGCTCATGAAGGCTAAAGGTGAATTCTCCTTTAGGATCCCTGACAGGCTATCCAGTTCAGAGGCAGCACCTTTGTTATGTGCAGGTGCCATAGGGTATAGGTCCCTCAGGCTCTCCTCCCTCAAGGACGGGGATCCTTTGGGCCTCACAGGTTTTGGCGCCTCAGGGCACCTGGTCCTGAAGATGGCAAAATTTCTCTACCCCAATAGCCAGGTTTATGTCTTTGCAAGGAGCGAAAGGGAGAGGGAATTTGCCCTCTCTTTAGGTGCTATCTGGGCAGGGGATAACTCCGACCCCTCACCGGAAAAGCTCTCAGCCATTATAGATACGACACCAGTCTGGAGGCCTATCCTGGGCGCCCTTAGGAATTTGGCCCCGGGAGGCAGACTCGTTATAAACGCCATTAGAAAAGAAGATGTGGACAAGGACGTGTTGGCAACCATAAATTATGAAAAAGACCTCTGGATGGAAAAGGAGATAAAATCTGTGGCAAATGTTTCAAAAAGAGATATAGAGGAGTTTTTGCAACTTGCGGGAAAGATGAATTTAAGACCAGAATATAAGGAATATGACCTAAAAGATGCTAATATTGCCCTTTTAGAATTAAAAGAGGCAAAAATAAAAGGAGCAAAAGTGTTAGTAATAAAGTAAGGAGGTGCCATGTTTAAGTCAATTTTAGTCCCTACAGATTTTACTCCAAAGAATAGATCTGCCTTGGATATCGCCATCAATCTTGCAAATATTTTCGGATCTAAAATCCACTTTTTACATGTAATAGAAACCATCGAGGATGCCTCACTTGAAGAGTTTAAAGATTTCTATGAAAAGCTTTATAACAAAGCCGACAAAGAACTCGACAAATTAATTAAAAAATATGGTGATGATGTCATTGTAGAGAAGGCAATAGTATACGGGAAAAGGGCAGTTGAAATCGTCAAATATGCCCAGTTGCACATGATCGACTTAATAGTTATGGCAAGCCACAAACCTGATCTAAATAACAAGGATCCACAGTTTGGAACGGTAAGTTATAAGGTGGGCCTCATGTCCACATGCCCCATCCTCCTTGTAAAATAGTTTACTGGACTTTACAAGGCAAATTAGATGTGGAATAAAGATCTCTATATACCCCGATTTTTCCAACATGGCATGGGACCAAGGGGGAGATAAATAAGGTCGGCCCGGGGCACAGGCTTAGGCAGAAAGGTTGGGCTTAAGAGGAATCGGATGTCCTATTCATCTATAAGATAAATAATTGGGAACATGCAATTGATGACATTGCCTACGAAATCCTCTTTTGCTTCAAAAAACACTGTGTTTTCATCTGAACATCCCCCTCATCTTTATACCCCATTAGGCTTACAGTAATACTTCCACATGTATTTGTAGAGAGAATCTCTATATTCAGCTCATGGAGTGCATTGAGCACTTCTTTATTAGGCAAAGAATAAGGGTTTTTATAGCCACATGAGATTACTGCCAATTTAGGCTTAACACCTTCATAAAATTTTTTACTCAACGAACTTTTACTGCCATGGTGAGGTATAAGCAAGACATCTGCCTTAAGCTTCGAACCGTATATCTCTGCCACTCTATCTAAAACACTCCTACCATTATCTCCTGTAATTAATACAGAACCATATTGACTTGAGACCTTTAGTATCAAGGCCAAGTCATTCAGATCAGAGCAGAAAGAAATGGTCTCAGCTGTGGGATGAAAAATCTCTATATGGTAATAGCGATCAGAAATCGTTATTTTTTCGGAGACCTCAAGGATAGTTATCTTCTTTTCTTTTAACCTTGAGACTAGCTCTAACGGTAAGGGGTATTCAAGCGTCAGAAATCGTTTAACATAAAAGGCCTCAAGTAAAAACTGAAAGCCTTGCATATGGTCATAATCAGGGTGTGTAAGGATAGCCAGATCCAAAGACCTGACTCTTTTATGCCACAAAAACTTAGAGACAACCCCTTTACCCACATCATAATCGGTACCTGGGAGCCCCCCTGCGTCAATGAGGATACTCCCCTTCCCGGCCCTTATGAATGTGCTATTGCCCTGTCCCACATCCAAAAAGCTAATATCCATGCCGGAAGGGCCATAGCTGTCCCATGACACCCACAGGACATGAAAGGAGATAGACAAAAGGAGGAGGCCTAAAGAGAAGCCAAAAAGGCTCTTACCCCTAAAGGAGAAGAACCCCAGAGAGAGCAAAAGGTAAAAAAGGGCCATCTCCCATAGATAGGGGGTAACCCAGAAGAAAGAGGCAAAGGATAATTTTGAAGCGAATCTAACAGCCCCGTCTATAAGGATTAAACCCAAGGAGCTTGGTATTAGAATGTAGCTTCCTAAGCTTTCACTAAAGGTGGATATTATTATGGATACCAATCCAAATGGCACAACTAATACCCCTAATAGAGGCACACATATTAAGTTGACAAAAGCACCTATCGTAGAAAACTGATTAAAATTATAGACTAAAATTGGTAACAAGAAAAGATTCACAGATATAGAAACAATAATAAGGCTACCAGAATAGATTAACAACTTTCTTATGTAATAGTTAAGGGTTAACTTTCCATGGATACGCTCAGCAAATTGTTTTATGATGTGACCATTGGCCCATATAACCCCAAGAACCGCCAAAAATGAAAGTTGGAAGGACAAAGAAAAAATATTATGTGGATCTACAAATAGCATTGCAAGCCCTGCGATAGCTAAAGAGTTAAAACTATCTATTCTTTTAAGAACAGCAAATGACAATAAAAAGACAAAGATCATTAGCATTGCCCTCTGCCCTGAGACATGAAAACCTGTTATTGCCACATAGAATACAGTAATTAAGCCACACAAAAATAAGGGGACAAAACCACTTAGATAACCACCGGGCGAAAGTCTAAGCCCTGTTAGTCTAAGTATGAGAAACACCCCTCCCGCAAGAAGCCCCAGATGAAGTCCGGATACTACCAATATGTGGTTTAGTCCAACCTTTGCATAACAGTCCTTTGTATCCTGTGGAATTAATGCCTTCTCACCTAAAAGAATAGCAGAGGCTATGGGGAACAAATCCTCCCTTAGATTTGCCCTCAGAAACTCAAGGTAACTGGCCTTCAGTGGAAGAAGCTTACCATAGAGGGGCCCCTTCCTTCCCCTTACCGGTACTATGTACCTCCCATCGCTTATTTTAAACCGAGTGTACACCCCTTTTAGATTTTTTTGTAAAATGTTGCCGGTTGCACCTTCAGTCAGAAATCCCCTAATTGGTGTAAGGATGCCATACAATAGCAAGTATTCTCCTGAAAATATAAGGGGAGGATTTGTTTTAACTACAACTTCTGTTGCTTCATCTATCGATTGTGAACTATTTTCATTCCATAGCTCGTAAACTTCAAACAAAAAAACTAATGAATCACTATCTTTCTTTGTTACTTCAATGACTCTACCATATGCTCTAACTACTTTTTCATCATTTGACATAGGAAGTAATTGAGATTCTTTGTGCTCCAAGGAGTCTAAAAAAATCCCTGAGGCAAAAAACATCCCCAATAGAGGTATAATCCTCTTACCTCCTGGAATTAAAAGAAACAGGGCAAATGGTATTAGTAGGAATAGAAATAAGGCTAAACTAACAGGCTTTGAAATCCAATAATGCCCAACGAGAATACCTGCTGCAAAGGAGGTGAAAAGAAGAAGGGCTGGCCTCTTAAACACATCCTAAACCTTTTCTCTCCACAAGATTGCACCTAAGTCGCTCAACTTCTTTTCGATGTTTTCGTATCCCCTATCCAGGTGGTATATCCTGTGGACCTCTGTATAACCCCCCTGGGCCACCAGACCTGCCAGGATCAGAGAGGCAGACGCCCTCAGATCTGTTGCCATTACAGGTGCCGCAAGGAGCCTCTTTTGACCCCTAACATACGCCTTGTTGCCGTTTACCTCTATCTTGGCCCCCATTCTCTGAAGCTCAGCCACGTGTATGAATCTATTCTCAAAGATGGTCTCCTCTATGACACATGAGCCCCTGGCTATGGACATAAGGGCCATATATTGTGCCTGAAGATCTGTGGGAAAACCTGGATAGGGCATTGTAATTACATCCACTGCAGAGATTTCGTTTGACCCTCTCACCCTTATCATTTCTTCCCCTACACTCACTTCGATTCCGGTCTCCCTGAGTTTTTCCACAAGGGCATTCACGTGCTCGGGTATACAGCTGTAAATTTCCACCTCGCCCTGTGTAATGGCCCCTGCAAGCATATAGGTACCTGTCTCTATCCTGTCGGGGATAATGGAAATGGAACCGGCCCTTAGCTCCCTCACCCCCTCTACCACTATGGTATCTGTTCCGTCCCCAGAGATCTGGGCGCCCATGGATCTCAGAAATCTGGCCAGATCCACTATCTCAGGTTCCTTTGCAGCATTTCTGATTAGGGTCTTACCCTCTGCCAAGACAGCTGCCATCATGACATTTTCCGTACCTGTAACCGTGGGTATGTCGAAGAATATCTCCGCCCCCTTAAGCCGCTCTGCCCTTGCAAAGATATAGCCCCTATCCAGATGCATCTGGGCACCCATCTGGGATAAGGCCTTCAGGTGCAGATTCACAGGCCTTGCCCCTATTGCACACCCGCCAGGAAGACTTATCTTTGCCCTGCCTTCCCTTACAAGCAAAGGGCCTAAGAGAAGTATAGAGGCTCTCATGGTCCTCACCAACTCATAAGGGCACTCATAGCTCATAAGCCTATCCGTATTTATGCTGACCGTTTCTCCTTCCCATTGGAAGTCACACCCCAAGGTCCCCACCATCTCCAGAATGGTATTTACGTCCCTAAGCCTCGGGACATTGCTGATCACATGCCTTCCTGGGCAAAGGATAGTAGCAGCAATGCATGGCAGGGCGGCATTCTTTGCCCCACTGATCTTCACCTTTCCCTTTAGGGGGACTCCCCCTTTTATTACTAGCCTTTCCATCTTCACACCTATTTGGTCTTCATCTCAAACACACCATCCCACTCTATTCCAGGTGGCGATTTTCTCAATTCATGGCATCTCTTGAGATATACATCTGCCAATCTCAGCTCTGGATCTACCTCAAGTACCTCCCTAAAACCCCTCTCTGCCCTATCCCAATCCTGGCCCTTATAGGCCTCCAAAGAGGCCTCAAATAGCTCCTTTGCCTTGACCCTGCCGTCAGATACCTGCCCCTTCCTTCCAAGGATCGTAAAAATCTTTACGGGAAGGGCCTTACCTTTTACCCTGACGCTATCCACCTCTAAGCAGATAAATTCATCCTTTACTTTTTCGTATGTGGTCTCACTTATAAGGATATTGGTCATATAGGTCTTATTTGCACCTTCTAACCTGGATCCCAAATTCACGGCATCTCCCATTACTGTATAGTCAAATCTCTGCTCAGAGCCCATGTTTCCAACCATCATATCCCCGGTATTTATCCCAACCCCTATGCTCAACCTCTGCCTGCCTTGCCTCTCCCATTTCTCATTTAGTCTCTCCAATTCTTCCAGCATCTCCAATGCACTTTCGCAGGCCCTGAGTGCATGGTCTTCCTGCTCAAGGGGGGCCCCGTAGATGGCCATAACTGCATCTCCCATGTATTTATCCAGTGTCCCACCGTGCTTGAATACAATATTGGTCATGGCTGTCAAATATTCATTGAGTAATCTCACAAGATCTTCTGGATCCATTTTTTCAGAGATAGAGGTAAATCCCCTTATATCAGAAAAAAGAACTGTAAGTTCTTTCTTATCTCCTCCTAATCTCAATTTCTCAGGATTCTTAAGCATTTCATTTACAACCGCCGGTGCAACATAATAGCTAAAAGCACTCCTGATTTTTTTCTTTTCTCTCTCTTCGGTAATGTATTTGTAGACTGTAAGCACAATATAAACTGAAACCCCGTCTAACATAG
This sequence comes from uncultured bacterium, assembly GCA_938002815.1. Classification (GTDB taxonomy): domain Bacteria; phylum Desulfobacterota; class DSM-4660; order Desulfatiglandales; family CALKZT01; genus CALKZT01. The sequence goes on along the minus strand of CALKZT010000051.1, from coordinate 9,007 downwards.
GGTAAGTTATATTGACCCAAAAGCCTTTTTGCCAGAAAAGCCAGCAGTTAACGGCTAAACTGGTTAATATAACAATTGAAGAAAAGATCAATGCCTTAATTGCTCCAACCCTTGGGACAAATACCCCTATTAAAGCTGACAATATAACAATAACCCCAAAATCCAAAAGCATACCCCATTTTGGTCTGGATAAAAACTGGCCTGTGATTATGTTGTCCACTAAGGTCGCATGTATCTCAAGACCAGGATACACTGGAGAAAATGGGGTATTTCTCATATCATAGATACCTATGGCAGTGGCACCCACAAGCACTATCTTCCCTTTGAACTCACCCTTCTCGATCCTGCCGTTTAAGATATCCGATATGGAATAGTGTCTAAAGGTCCTCTCTGGCCCCAGGTAGTTTATTAGTAACTGCCCATTCTCATTGGTGGGTATAAAGAGCTTGTCAAGGACCACACCCTTTACCCCGTAATCCTCCACCAGAAGCCTTATAGGGAGGCCACCAAGGGCATGCCTTAAGGTCTGAAGGGAAAGGGGCATATATATCCCATCCCCACACTTAATGGCAAGAGGCATCCACCTCACCAGGCCGTCTTTGTCTGCTATCATATTGAAATATCCCTGCCCATCTACCACCCTTGTGAGTTCAGGAATGTTGGGCTGGGGCATATACGCCTTTAGGAAGGGATCCCTTTTGGGCTCTTGCCCACCAAAAAGTACGATAGGATATGTGCCATTTTGAACAGACCTTAGGTGCCCTTCTATCTCCTCCACAGAGGGGGTATATTGAAGTGTCTCCCCGGACATATGGAAGAAAAATCCCAGAATTACAGGAGACTGACTATCTTGGATCTCCTTTGCCAGATGAAGGTCATTGTCCATGGCCTCCTTTTTGGTCTCCAAGAAGCCCATAAGCCTTTCATCCGCCAACTGAAGCCTCTCCAGCTCCCATTGGACCTCCTTGATCAGATTCAGGCCACTGTGTTCATCTGGCTCCAAAAAACCTATGTCGAAGCCTATGGCAGCAGCTCCCTCCTCCGAAAGGTACCTTATAAGCCTGGCTATCTGTGTTCTGGGCCAGGGCCATTTCCCAAGCTCCTTCAGGCTCTTTTCGTCTATTACGGCAAGCACCACATGGCCTGTGGGTTCCCTGACACCACGGGCCCTAACCCTCAAATCGTAGGCCTTTAGTTCCACCAGCTCCAAAAATTCGAATCCCCAAAAATATATAATCAGCACCAAGAGGGTAACAAAAGATGTTAGGGTGAAGGGATTTAGGGTTTTGCCTAAATATCTGGAGCGCTGCACCCTAAAACCCCATGAGATCATAGCCAATGGGGCGATCTTCGTCATAGGGAAGGGGCTTTGCCATCACGAGGTCCCCTTCCCTCACGGCCTCCAGGGCCAAGGGGACTAAATCCCTTTGAAGGCATATAATGGGGTCCTCAGGTTCTAAATAGGGCCTATGGGGATCAAAGAATTTTTTGTAGGAATAGGACCCAAGGATCTTTTCCATATGCCAGAAATGGTCATAAAGGACCCCCGGCTCCAGTAGGGAATGTATGTAAAGGGCGCAGGCCTCATCCTCTGGTGATGGACTTATCCCCCTTTCACCCATGGCCACCAGGGTCACCTCTAAAAAGGCAGCCTTTTTTACTGCATCTGCAGTGGCCTTGGCGTTTATAAAACCGGACATAAATACCCTTGTGTTATTCCTTAAGGCCTCATGGACACCCACTACCCCTGCTGTGCTCCTGTGTATCACCAGTTTGCCCTTTAGAGATTTTCTCTTTTTCAAGATCCTGTAAGGAGAATTCCCAATCTCAGAGCCTTCTATGGGGACTTCATTCTGCTCTCCCACAAGGAGAGAATCAGGGAACTCACCCATAAGTCTCTTGGCCCTTTCCACATCCCTTTCCAGGATAACTCTCTTTGCACCCAAATGATATAGCAGTGGCAGACAGGTAAAGGCCCTAAAGACATCTATTATAACCACTAAGCCCTCAGATCCCCTTGCCCCCTCAAGAAGCCTTGTGGTTTTGATATACAACCTCTTACCTTGTACTATCTTATTATGTGAAAGATCCTGTTAATATTGGGCCATGACCAGTACACAATGAATGCCTTTCCTTTTATGTAATCTACGGGGACAAAGCCCCAATATCTACTATCATAGCTATGATCCCTGTTATCACCCAGGACAAAGACATAACCTTCAGGGACCTTTTGAGGTCCAAACCTCCCCCTAAAGACATAAGTCCCCTTCTGGTTGTCATAGTGACCATAAGGATCCTTATATGGTTCGTCATTGATGTATATTTTTGTGTCCTTAATCTCCACCTTTTCTCCTGGTAAAGCAATAACCCTCTTTATGAAATCCTTGCTCTTATCTTGGGGGAAGATAAATACAATGACATCTTCTCTTTGTGGTTCTCTGAGAGGTATTATTGTCTTGTTAACAAAAGGGAGCTTAAGCCCATATATAAACTTGTTCACCAATATATGATCACCCACCATAAGGGTAGGTTCCATAGAACCAGAAGGTATCCTAAAAGCCTGAACAACAAATGTTCTGATTACAAGAGCAAGAGCAATTGCAATTGCCGCTGATTGAACATACTCGATGATTATTTTCTTTTTATCTTTTTTGACTTGTTCCAACCCTACCTCCTTTGATCTTGATCCTTTATCATTAGCAGTTCATCCCATTCAAGTTGAAAAAAGGTATCCCTTAAAAAGTGATCGTCCTTTACCACATAAAACCTCAGATCAGAAAATAACGCAGAAGAGACCTCTTTCACAGACTCAAGGGGTATTACCTCATCCTTTTCCCCATGAAAGATCCAAGTGGGCACCTCAATATAGCCCTTGGGCATCCTCTCACCTTCGAGCAGGTTTATGGCAGGTGCAAGCAGAATCAATCGCTCGCAACGCTTGGGAAATCTTATAGCAAACAATGTGGCCATAAGGCCCCCAAAGCTTGATCCCACCAAGATGATCCTATCCTTTTGGTCAAGGACCTGGTATAGAAGCCTGAGCCTCTCCTCCAGATCTCCTCTGAAGTGGGGTATCAGCATATCTGGATAATTTTGGGCAAAGTACCTGGCCTTTGTGCCAAGAGGGCTACTGTCAAGGCCATGAATGAATATCCTTTCCCTTACCGAGCCCATAATAGGGGGTAGCTCCTCAATACCTCAGATTATATCCAGGATCTCAAATTCCTTCAGCCCAGAAGGCGTGGGGACCTTTATCTCGTCCCCTATCTTCTTGCCGATTAGGGCCTGCCCCAGAGGAGAATAGACTGAGATATAACCCTTTTCAGGGTCTGATTCATAGGGCCCCACAAGTCTAAAGGTCACCTCTTTGTCCTCTTCGAAGTCGTACAACAAGACCTTCACCCCAAATGCGATTCTACTGTTCTTACTTCCCTCAGGTTTTATCACCTCTGCCCTTGCGAGCACATCTTGAAGCTCCATGATCCTCCCCTCTATAAAGGCCTGCCTCTCCTTGGCAGCATGATATTCGGCATTTTCAGAGAGGTCCCCGTGTGCCCTGGCCTCTTCTATTGCCCTTATGTTTGTGGGTCTTTCCACGCTGAGCAGGTGCTGTAGCTCCTCTTTTAGGTTCATGAAGCCCTCTGGTGTAAAAGGGATCTTCTCTACCATAAACTGCCTCCTTGCCCTCACTTTTCGTTGCGGCTATATTAGTGCCAAAATTATAAACCGCAAGGGGCATGGCGTGAAACCTGGTTATTTTATTCAATTAGCGGAACATGTCATAGAGGGTAAGATACTTGAAGGGGATGAACTCCTCCAGATTCTAAAGGTTCCAGAAGGGGATATCCCCTATCTTATGGCAGGGGCGAATCTTATCAGGAAGACCTTTTGGGGAGATGAGGTTCTCTTATGTGCCATCCAAAATGGCAAATCAGGAAAGTGCTCAGAAGATTGTGCCTTTTGCAGCCAATCCTCCCATGCCGACACAGACATCCCCATATACGATTTTGTCGGGGAGGAGGAGATCCTCAAAACCATCGGCAGCCTAAATCCCCAAATTAAGAGGTTTTCGGTGGTTACAAGCGGAAGGAGGCTCAAAAGGGATCATGTGGAGGCATTGGCAAGGGCTTATAGGGAGGTACGCGGATCTGGTCTAAAGCTCTGTGCCTCCTTGGGTTCCCTGGGGAAAGAGGATTTAGAGCTCCTAAAGGGAGCGGGTCTTACCAGATACCACCACAACATTGAGACTGCACCCAGTTTTTACCGAGAGATCTGCACGACCCATAGTTTTGAAGAAAGGCTGAACACCATAAAGGATGCAAGGTCAGTGGGATTGGAGGTATGCTCTGGTGGTATATTCGGCATGGGAGAGTCTGATGAACAAATTGTGGAGATGGCCTTGGTACTAAGGGATCTGGATGTAGATGCAGTCCCATGCAATTTCTTGACACCAATCAGTGGCACAAGGCTTGGCCAGCTAAAGGGTCCAGAACCCACAAGGTGTCTTAAGATCATATCACTGTTTAGATATGCCTTACCTAAGAAGGAGGTCATCATATGTGGTGGCCGCGTGCAGAACTTAAAGGAATTACATCCTCTTGTCTTTTATGCAGGTGCCAATGCTATTATGACTGGTAATTATCTCACCACACCGGGCAGAAATTATGCCCAGGATATCGAACTCATAGGGGACCTTAAACTCAAATTGAACGGAACAAGGAAGCTATCAAAACCTCCTGAGGAGATACAGGTCTAATTTATGGTCTTGGACGAAAAGACAGCTCCCCTAAGCAAAAAGAAAAGTAAGTTATGGCTCATACCACTAATTTTAGCCCTTTTGATCTCATCTGGTGCCCTTTATTGGTACCTGTTCCTATACGGGAGTGTCAGCACAGACAATGCCTATGTAGTGGCAGACTCAGCCACCATAAGTAGTAGGATACCTGGTACAGTCCTTGTAATTTACGCAGAAAATGACAAGCATGTAGAAAAAGGTGCGCCCCTACTGGAGCTTGACCCCTCAGATTACGAATTACAGAAGGCCCAAGCAGAGGCAACCTTAGAGAGGCTAAGGGCAGAGATAAGGGCCATGGAAATTGAGATAGAGCTCACAGAAAGGACAAGCAAGTCCAATTACAAGGCAGCAAAGGCGGCCATGGAAGGGTCAAGGGAGCAGAAGAAGCGGCTTCAAGAGATGATCAATGAACTGAAGGAAAAGAGGCGCGCAGTCCAGGCAGAGCTTGAGCTTACCACCAAAGACCACCTTAGGATCTCAAACCTATATGAACAGGGGGTTGTCCCAAAGAGGTCCAAGGACATGGTAGACAAGACCCATAGCCAGGCAAAGGCCAACTTCGCCTCGGTGGAGTCAGAGATCCAGGCAGCTTTAAAGGGAATCAGTGCAGCCCAGAGGGAGATAGAAAGGCAAGAGGCCATTTTGGAAAAGGCCTTGGCAGAGATGGAATCCGTGGAGTTAAAGAGGGAAAAATTGGCTGCCCTAAAGGCACAGGAGAAAGAGGTAAAGGCAAGGTATGAGCTTGCAATCCTAAACCTCTCCTATTGCAAGATAGAGGCTCCCATCTCAGGACAGGTGGCACAAAAGAGGATCCAGGTAGGGGACAGGGTCAGCCCGGGTCAACCCCTTATGGCCATAGTCCCTTTAGATAAGGTCTATGTGGAGGCCAATTTTAAGGAGACCCAGATAGAGGAGATCAGAAAGGGGCAAGAGGCCATCATTAGACCAGACATGTACCCCGGCATAAGACTGAAAGGCCGAGTGGTAGGGATTAGGGCAGGTACAGGGGCTGCCTTTTCCCTCCTCCCCCCTGAAAATGCCACAGGAAACTGGATCAAGGTGGTCCAAAGGGTCCCTGTGAGGATAGAGCTGGAGGAGAAAGACCTTCAGGAGAGGCCCCTTAGGATTGGAACCTCCTTACATGTAACCGTTTTCACCAAAAAAGTGACCACCTCTGAGCGGCATTAACTTGGAGCCTTATGTCCCAAAGGCAAACAAGTGGCTGATCGCTTTCACTGTAATTCTGCCCACCTTTCTCGAGATAATGGATGCCAGTGTCGTAAACGTCTCGTTGCCTCATATCCAAGGCTCCCTCAATGCAGGCTTAGACGAGGTCACCTGGGTACTTACAAGCTATCTTGTCTCAAATGCCATAGTTATACCCCTTACAGGTTGGCTCAGTAGACTCTTGGGGAGAAAGAGATACCTCATTATAAGCATTGTGCTCTTTACCTCCTCATCCCTCATCTGTGGGGCCGCACCTTCTTTGGGCTCCTTGATATTTGCAAGGGTGATCCAGGGGATCGGTGGGGGTGGGCTCCAACCCCTAAGCCATGCCATATTGTTAGAAAGCTTTCCCCCCAAGGAGAGGGGGCTGGCTATGGCCGTCTTTGGGATGGGTATCGTGCTCGCCCCCACGGTGGGCCCTGTCTTGGGGGGTTGGATCACTGATGTCTGGTCCTGGAGATGGATATTCTACATAAACCTGCCTGTGGGTATCTTGGCAGTATTACTTGCGATCCTGGTTATAGAGGATCCACCACATCTTAAGCTCCACAGGGGCAGGGTGGACTATGCAGGCCTTGCCTTACTGTGCACAGGGTTGGGGGCCCTCCAGATAGTCTTAGACAAAGGTGAGAGAGAGGCCTGGTTCGAATCGGATTTTATTATAAGGCTCAGTTTATTGGCCATCATCTCACTGGCAATATTGGTATGGTGGGAGCTAAGGGTTGAGGACCCTGTGGTGGACCTGAGGATATTCAAGGACAGGACATACACCTTGGGAACCACAATGGTATTTACAGGTTTCTTTGCCTTCTTTGGGGGGATAGTGCTCTTGCCACTATATCTTCAAAATCTACTCAACTACACATCCTTCTGGGCAGGATTGGTATTGGGGCCAGGCGGATTGGCAAGTCTGATGATCATGCCCATTACCGGGATTTTAATGAAAAAGGGGCTTCAGAGCAGGATCTTAGTTTTTTTGGGGATTGTGATCATGTTCTTTGCCCTTCAGATGATGTCTGGCTTCAATTTGGAGGCAGATTTTCTTTCTGCCGCAACGCCAAGGGTGGTTCAGGCCTTTGGCCTCGGGATGTTTTTTGTCCCCCTCGCCACCTCCTCTTACGCAAACATCCCCCAAGAGAAGATGGGCTATGCCACAGCTCTCTTCAACCTCCTCAGAAATCTGGCAGGGAGCTTTGGGATTGCACTTTCCACGACCCTATTGGCACAAAGGGCTCAGTTCCACCAAAACATGTTGGTGGAAAACATTACCCCCTTTGACAGGGAATTCCAAAACATGCTCCTCACTTTGAGAACACAGGAACTTCTGCCACAGCTGGTTGGGGAAAAAGGGATCCTGATGTTCCTTTATAGAGAGGTAATGAGGCAGGCATATATGCTTGCCTTCAACGACGTATTTTTCATCCTAAGCCTTTTGGTCCTGATGATACTGCCTCTCCCTATCCTGATGCGCCCAACCAGGGTCCCAAAACCCACGGGCCATTGACCCAATGTCTTTGGAAGGCCTCCCCAGCTCGGACTTTGAACGATCCCTTGTTTTTCTAAATGGGCTTTGGGAGCTCTCCTCTTGGGTCTTCCACAAGGGGATGCTCTTTTTGAGCACCATAGCCTGGTGGAAAGAGGGGCCCAGGGGGAGGCCCCACGAAGGCCTCGACATCTGTTTTTTTAGGGACAAGGAAGGGCACCTAAAATCCCTCTCTACCGAGACCATTGTGCCATCACCCTATGATGGTATGGTAGTCTCCCTGATACCCGACTTTATAGGCCATTCTGTCTTTGCCACCCTAGAAGTAGAAGAGGGGCAAAAGCTCCTTTGGGCCTTGGGCCACATCATCCCGAAACCGGGGCTACAAAAGGGGGCGAGGGTCCATGGAGGTGAGCCAGTAGGGACCATTGCACAGGTAAAAAAAGGGGGCTCAAGGCTAAAAGCCCACTTACATGTAAGCATCGCCGAGTATAGATGCTCTTATCTTAGCTTGAACTGGGATCTAATGGGCCAAGATAGCTCCATTCACCTCTTAGATCCCTTACCCCTATTAATTAGAGGCCCTTGGGAATTAATCCCTTGAACCGATCAAGGTTTAAAAATATAAAGGCCCTTTGAAATTAAGTGGGAGTTTGGGAGTGTTTCTCCTAAAGAAGCTTTTAACCCCCTTTCTCATCCCTCCGGGGATCTTCTCGGTCTTCCTCTTTCTTTTGGCATTTCTCCTAAGGCGGCATAAAAGGGGCTTTTGGGCATCCATATCCTTTGGCCTTTTGATCTGGGCCTCCTCCACAGAGATAATCTCACACACCCTTATTCTCCCCCTTGAAAGGGTTGCCCTAAAAGAGGCATCAGATAAAGGGGATGTGATAATCCTATTAGGTGGTGGTCTCAAGGACTTGGCCATGGACCTCTCTGGGAGAGGAGCGCCCACAGAAGAGGCAGTGGTCCGTTTGAACTGTGCCTATAGATTGTGGTTAAAAACAGGCCTCCCCCTGATAGTATCAGGAGGCTCCGTCTTTGAGGGTAAAGGGGCAGAGGCAGCGGTCCTAAAGAGGTTCTTGGTCCATATGGGGGTAGAGGAATCAAAAATCATAGTGGAGGATAAGAGCAGGGATACCTTTGAAAATCTAAGGCTTGTAAAGGAGATATGCGAAAAAAAGGGATTCAAAGACCCCATAGTTGTAACCTCTGCCTTTCACGTAAAAAGGGTCTGGGCCATCTCCAAAAGGATTGGGCTTAGGACCGCCTTCCTCCCTTGTGGCTTTAAGACCTGGGAGGAGCGAAGATTCTTCTGGCATGAGTACCTCCCTTCCATTGGTGGCCTGAGGGAGAGCAGCGTGGCTCTAAGGGAGTATTTGGGGCTCTTGTTTCTGTCAATGAGCCAGGTAGGCTAAAGTTTTCCCCTACCTCCATAAAAAGCCCCCTTGTGAACAAGGAGGACCTCTTATATCTTGGCCTTTTGGGCAAGGATATCTTGTACC
>CALKZT010000050.1 GCA_938002815.1 uncultured bacterium | reverse complement strand
TTAAAGAATTCATTCCCACAAAAAGGAGCTATAATTAAATGTGGAAGGGTTTTATAAATAATAAAAAGGAAAAAATAGCTGATAGTTTTCAGTGGTGTTAGTTTCATGATTGCTTTATGGCATCAGACATTTAGCCTTACTTTAACTCTACAGAGTTCTGACAAACAATGAGAGAAAAAGAAGCTCTATGGCTTCAGATGGCTTTTTCCTGTTATACGGTGGAGGAGCTTTCACCTTGCATAAATATAGGGAGTTCCACAAAGGAATTCAGGGAAAAGATAAAGCCCCATATTTATACATATCTTCTACATCCACTTATGGAAAGAGGGATCAAGGTCATCCACTTTGACCTCAAAGAGGCAGATGGAGTGGATCTTGCAGGCGATATCTATGATGACAAGGTACTTGAAAGCCTCAAAAAGCTGTCACCACGATCCCTTCTCTGCTCAAATGTATTTGAACATGTAAGAGACCCTGTGAATCTGGCAAACAGGCTTGATAGACTTCTTGGGGAAAAGGGATTGATCTTTGTCACGGTGCCCTATTCCTATCCCTATCATCCAGACCCCATAGACACATTATACAGGCCTTCCCCAAACCTGATTGCCTCCCTCTTCCCCGGCTACAATACGGAGCTTAAGGCAATTTTAGAGGAGTGTACCTACCTGGACGAGATAAGGGAAATGGAGGCCAAAGAGAGGCTTTGGAAGCTTCTCAAACTATTCTTTCCTTTTTATAGTCTCAGAAAATGGGTCTCCCAACTACACAGGTTAATGTGGATACAGAGGCCATACAGAATAACCTGCGTGGTACTCAGAAAGTCTTCCGCTTAACCGGGGATAAGCAAGAGAAAGAAGCTAAAGTATTTGTTTTGGCATCAAAATACCTTGGGATGTTTCCAATATCTGGAGAGGTATTTACCAATTCTGTAAATGGTAGAGTAGTATTTTTTGTACTTGTAATACATCACTATCTCTCCACCAAAACTTTTCTTGAAGGAAGCAATTGAATATCTTGGATCATTTTTGTCATCCCCTCCATAATAGCCCCCTAAATCAAAGATCTCACGCCCTCTTGCCTTTGCATCCAGTATGGCTTCCCAGATCATCAATCGATTTGCAGACCCAACGACAATCGATTTTTCTTTGTCCACCTCAAGACGTTTGGATGCACCCACTAGCCATCTGCTAAATTTTTCGTCCTCCACTGTCATCATTCCGCAAAGCATCTCTCCATTGAGATACGCTGTAAAGAACGTACCATACCCTTTCTTCATAATATCCAGTGCTTCTGGTGAAGACTCGAATTTCTTTTCTTTTACAAATCTAAGGTAAAGTTTGATGAAATCGTGTATATCGCTATTCTTCTTTACCTCTATCCCTAACTTTTTTCCTTTATTTATCATATATCTGCAGGATTTTTGGTCCATCTTTTTCCAAATTGCTTCTATCTCTTGACGAAGATCTATGATAATGGTTGGTGTTTCTTCTTTTATGAAATCTTCACGATTGACATTATTTTTACATGCATAAAAAAATACTGCACTGCAATTGGGTATATCAAACGGATATTCACTAAACCATATGTTTTTCTTTCTAAAAATAAAATTTCTCGTAGTTATCTCTAACATGTTTAGTTAGTTAAACTGCCTAATAAAGCGACTTTTTCCCTTTCAGAATATCTATTATTCCTTCCACTATTCCAAACACCCTTTCAATTTCACTCTTTTGCATTGAATAAAGGGCAATTAGAGCCCTCAACATAAAGAATCCAAATAGAGAATAAAAGAATAAAGCCCATCTCCATCCTTCATGTGCAAGATAGTCCCTAAAAAACATGTATCTAGACAATACGAATAACCTGCCCTGCTTCCTCTTTGTCCCAAATCCACTCTTTGATGCCTTCAGGTGGTATGCCCTGGCCTTTGGGTTCACATATAGTTTGTATCTCCTTGAGACCTTATATGAGAAATCCCTATCTTCCCCTTGGGCATAGCCACTCGCATCCTGGTACCTTTCGGAAAACGAGAACTCTTTTAGGACCTCTTTTTTGAAGGAACAGAGTCCTCCGGGAAGGAGATCCACCTGAACAGGATCCTTCCCTTTAAATAGACTCCTATCGAAGTCTGCTGTATCAAAACCAGACGGCAATATCTGGGCAGGCTTCTTACTCATAAGTAGAAAGGCCATTTGGGTCAACCTATAAAAAGCACTCCCCTTAGAGGCCGGAACGATTGGGACGGTGACACCTCCAACTCCACCCACATCCCCAAGGCCTTCCAAACAATAGACATTCATGATCTCTTCAATAAAATCGGGGAAGAGCACAACATCGTCTTCGAGCAAAAAGACCACATCTCCAGAGGCCACCCTTGCACCCAAGTTTCTGGAACTTATGACCCCTTTTTTCTCCTTCTTGAGGTATAGGCACCTAATACCTCGCTCATTTATTTCCCTCAATAAGGGCACCTCCCCAAGATTTCCATCGTCCACCACGATGAGCTCTTGAGGTGGCCTTGTCTGATCTATAATGGATCTAATACAAGACTGAAGTTCAACTGGCCTTTCGTATGTGGGAATTATGGCGCTTATATCTCCCATAAGAACAAGTGCCCCTTTGGGAGAATGGAATCACTCATTTACAAAAATCCTTATTTCCACCCTCCTATTGAGGCTCCTGTGCTCTTCGTCTGTGTTTGGCTCCCTTGGCCTCTCCTCCCCATAATAACTCCTATAGATACGCTTTTCAGGCACCCCTTTATCCACAAGGTACTTTATCACAGAATCAGCCCTTCTCTTCGAAAGCCTTATGTTATATTCATCTGAGGCCAGGTCACAGGTATGGCCAGAAAGATGGATCTCAGCATCCCTTTCCTTTGCCATAAGAACTACCTCGTCTAAGATAGGGACCATATCAGGCCTGATATCTGCCTTATCCAGGTCAAACAATACCACCTTTGAAGCGATACATACAGGCCCCCTTTCGGCTTTTGGTGGAGCTTCGGGGACATTCGGCAGCACAGGCTCACCAACAACATCTGCTACAAGCCTAAATCCGGTGTCACTATCTCTCATTTCGGGTCTGATGGAGCTCCTGTAACCAGCACGGCAGAAGAGAGGGCTCTCCCTCCAGCTCCCTCCCCTCCTTATCCGAGACCACCCTGTTTCTGGACCCTTTGAATTGCTCCTTTCTTGAAATGGATATTTGGCATACCAGTCCTCACACCATTCCCACACATTTCCATGCATATCATAAAGCCCCCACTGGTTAGGGGCCTTTTGGGCAACAGGGTGGGTGCCCCTCTTGGAATTGTGGTAGTACCAGGCAATCTCATTTAGCCAGTCGTTCTCAAAACCTATCCTACCCTCCAATATCCCTCCGTTGTTAAAGGCAGTATTCGTGCCTGCCCTACAGGCATATTCCCACTCAGCTTCTGTGGGCAACCTGTATCTCTTTGTATTTTCCCTCTCATTGAGCCTTCGGATGAACTCCTTCACCTCCTCAAAACTCACATTCTCAACAGGGCAATTATCACCGCAATTGTTAAAGAAAGATGGATTGTAACCCATCACCTCTTTCCACTGCCTTTGAGTAACCTCAGTCTTTTGCATATAAAAAGGTCTTTCTATCTTCACAGGATGCTGTTCCTCACTAAAGTCATGACCTGGTTC
>CALKZT010000049.1 GCA_938002815.1 uncultured bacterium | reverse complement strand
TCTTTCGTTTAACTCTGAAGACTTGTCCTGATCTGCTGAGAAAAACTTCCCCTTAAAGTATTGGTTTCCCACAACCTGTCCCTCCACAGGGGATCTATTAACGTGGACGTCAAAGACGGACATAAAGATGCTTATCTTTTGCATAGGTATCTCGTTAATGACCGCATCTCTCTTCACCTCCACCACCTTTCCATCTGCAGGGGCCAAAATCGCCTCAGGGACCTCCCTTGAAATCCTCTCTGGATCCCTAAAAAACCATATAAGCAAGAGCCCCACAAAGGATAAGGCCCCAGATAAGACACTTTGCCCCAAAACCAAAAGCAGGAACAAGAATGCCCAGTAAGGGAGTATAAAGATCAAACCCTCTTTTGCCACAGGGGGCCTCATTTCCCTAAGTCCCATGAAATCCCACCCCTCACAGGTCTGATCTCAGGGCCCCTTAAATAGAGGGGCTCTAAGAGCATTGGATCATCGCCCTCCCCCCGCCCAAGCCTCTCTAACCCCAGGGCCAAAAGGCCACAACCCCTAAGATTCCAATGCCACCGGGGCAAGGCTATTACACCTTCCCCCAACTCATCCCTCAAAATAGGCCATAGTCTATTATAGTTATGGCCCAAGACATATAGTCCATCCCTCCTGATCTCCTTCAGCTCCCCCTTACCCAAGACCATTATTGGGCCGTCGGACACCAGAAGTTCCTTCTCCCTGCGGTAAAGTCCCACGAACCATTCATCTCTGCGGCTCTCAATGAAGACCGCCAGAGCCTTCCCCAAAAAGGGTATGCTGTTGGCCATGGCATCCAGAGAGTTGATACCCAATATGGGGATACCCAGGGCATAGGAGAGGCCTTTAGCAAAACTTAGACCCACCCTAAGTCCTGTAAATTTCCCTGGCCCTATGGCCACAAATATTGCCCTTAGGTCCTCCAACCTTTTCTGCCCTGCCTTTAGGATAAATTCCAGTGCAGGGGCAAGGTCCCTAAAATTCTCCTTCTCTGAGGAAGAGTAATACTCCGCCACCAAAGAACCATCCATCTGACAGAGGGAGATAGAGTGTTCAGGCGCAGATGTGTTAATACAAAGAATCATGGTCAAATAGGTTATTCTAAGAACCTTCTTAAGAGACCTCTCACCAGATCTATTCTCATCAGATCATTCCAGGTAACCAGAATCATTATCAAGACCAGAAAGGCCACCCCCACCTTCTGTACTATCTCTTTCACCTTTATGGAAAGAGGCCTTCTTATCGCAAGCTCTAAAAGAAACATAAATATAAGCCCACCATCCAGTACAGGAAGGGGTAAGAGATTCAGGATCGCAAGGTTCACACTGATTACACCCATAAACGGAAAGAGATATACCCAGTTTTCTTGGGCAATCTGCCCTGTCATCTGGCCTATCATCAATGGTCCACCTACAGAAGAGAGTGGCAAGACCCTCTCTACCAGTTTGACCAGGGTATAGATTGTCAGGTAAACCACCTCATAGGTCTTCTTAAAGGAGCCCAAGAAAGACTCCCACACACCCAGCTTTAGGTTCTTGAACCTCTGGGAAGCGGTTATGCCTATTACCCTCTGCTCCTTTTCCTCTCCAAATATATTCTTTACCCTCTTTATCTCGGGAGTTACCTGAAAGAGGAGCACATCTCCCTTTCTATCCACCTCCAGCTCCAATACCTCTTTTTTGCTATCCCCTATGATCCTCCTCAGATCCTCCCAGACATGGACCTCCTTGCCGTCCACCTTCAGGATCAGGTCTCCTCCCTTAAGGCCGGCCCGTTCAGCCGGCGAACCCTCTGAAACTGCGCCCACCTCAGGGAGCATTATCTGGGCACCTGTGATCAGATTTGAGACAAAGAAGAGGGGGATTGCCAGAAATAGGTTAAAAAGAGGACCTGCTGCTACAATGGCAAGCCTTTTCTTTAAGGGCTGGTGTGTAAAGCTCCTCTCCAGATCCTCTACGGGTATATCTTGGTCCTCCGGATCCTCCCCTAGCATCTTCACATACCCACCCAACGGAAGTGCAGAGATGGCATATTCTGTCTCCCCCCACCTCCTCCTCAGGAGCTTTGGCCCAAAGCCTAAAGAGAAGGTCTCCACTTTTACGCGGAAGAGCTTTGCCATTAAAAAATGGCCCAATTCATGAAAAAAGATCAAAACCCCCAGCACAATAATGAAGGGCAATATGTAATAAAGGGTTATTCCTATCAAATCCCACCTCTGCTGATAATATATTCCTGGGTCTTTGCCCTTGCCCAGCTCTCAATGGAAAGGACCTGTTCTATGTCCTCAACATCTTGGGGTTCATGGGTATCCAGGACGGATAATAATATCTGGGGTATCTCCACAAAGCCTATTTTCCCTTCCAAAAAGGCGTCCACTGCCTCATCATTGGCAGCATTGAGGACCACTGGGAAGGATCTCCCCTCTTTTGCCACATCCAGGGCAATCTTAAGACATGGGTACAGGGAGAGATCAGGCCTCTCGAAGGTAAGCCCGTTTAAGGATTCCAGGTCAAGGGATCTAGTTATCCCCCTTTTTACGATATCCTTATGCTCCGGATAAAAAAGGGCATAGGCAATAGGGATACTCATATCAGGGACTGAGACCTGGGCCAATATGGAGCCATCCACATATTCTACCAAGGCATGCACCAGGCTTTGGGGGTGTATAAGAATCTCCACCTTTGAAAGCTCCAGGCCAAAGAGCCATATGGCCTCCATTACCTCTAACCCTTTGTTCATAAGGGTGGCAGAGTCCACCGTGATCTTGGGCCCCATCTTCCAGTTGGGATGTCTTAGGGCATCCTCCTTTTTTACCTTTACCAGCTCCCTTTGGGGTATCCCCCTAAAGGGTCCCCCTGAGGCAGTAAGGATGATCCTGTTTATCTCCTCCCTTTTGTGACCTTCCATGGCCTGAAACACACCAGAATGCTCGCTATCAATGGGTCGGATCCAGCTACCCTTCTTGGTGGATAGCTCTGTGAGGATCTTCCCGGCCATCACAAGGCTCTCTTTATTGGCCAAGGCCAAATTCTTGCCATGCATTAGCGCCAGGTAACTGGGATATAGCCCGGCCGTGCCAGATATGGCACTCACCACCACATCCACCTCTGGCAATGAGACGGCAGCCTCATAGCCCTCCTCCCCAGCAAGTATCTCGCCGTCAAAGCCGGGGCCTATCAATTCTTGCAAGGGCCTTCTGTCCTCTTTCCTCTTCAATACCACCACCTTGGGTTTATGGTCACGGACCTGTTTTGCCAGGAGTTCTAAGTTTCTGCCTGCCACAAGGGAGGATACATGGATATCATCTGGATATCTCTTTGCAATCTCCAGGGTCTTTGTACCTATACTCCCTGTTGAACCTAATATGCAGAGATTCAACCTCTTTCCCCTTAAGCTGAATACTTGAGTGACAGAAAGAGATACAGGACAGGGATTCCAAATATGAGCCCATCTACCCTATCCAAGATCCCTCCATGCCCAGGTAAAATATTACCCGAATCCTTTCTCTTGTGTACCCTTTTTAGATAGGATTCAAAGAGATCCCCTGCCTGGGATAAAAGGGAGATCCCAAGGATCAATAATACCCCCTTTAAACCCATCTCCTCCAGCTTGAAGAGATTAAAAAATAGTAGGCCCGCCAGAACACTCCCCACTATGGAACCTATCGCTCCCTCTACCGTCTTTTGGGGGCTTATCTCCTTTAGTAGTGATCTTTTGCCAAATCCCTTACCCACATAGTAGGCGGATATATCACCTGCAGCCACCACCACTATTAAGAACATAATCCAGAGTTTCCCGTGGGGTAAAAGCAATATTGAGAACAGCAATCCAAAAGGTAAGCTTAGGTATAGTAGCCCAAAGATAGAAAATGCCCACCATTTCAGTTCATCTTCTGTTGCCCTCTTTTCTACAAAAAGCAGAAGTGAGATTATCACAAATGGTATGAAGAGACTCACAGGGAGAAAGACCCATTGCCTAAGAAAAAATAGGCTCAGGACAGTCAAGGATACTCCGTGTATCAAACATCTTTTTATAAGATTTTTCCTCCGATCAAATCCTAAAAGCTCAAAAAGAGCAATCTGCGAGACTACTATTACTCCCAATTCAAAGACCAGTGCCTTCTCTGAAGAAAAGAGAAAAAAAACTACTGAAACTAAGATAAGACCTGTTATCAGCCTTTTAATATGAGGGCTCCAGGATTGATTCAAAGAGCTTTCCTCGTCAATCTGTCCCTCCAAACCTCCTCTCCCTCTTTTGATAATCCAGCAGTGCCTTTAAATACTCTTCCTTGTCGAAATCAGGCCAAAGTACAGGTGTAAAGTAGAGCTCTGTGTAGGCCAGCTGCCATAGCATAAAGTTACTGATCCTCATCTCACCACTCGTCCTGATCAAAAGGTCTGGATCTGGTACCTCCTCAAGATAGAGGTACCTCTTGAGCATCTCCTCGGTTACCACCTCATGGCCCCCTCCTCTCAAAAGGGAGTTTATTGCGTCCAAGAGCTCCTGCCTGCCCCCGTAGCTGAGGGCCAAAATGAGGTGGAGATCCCTGTTATGGGCAGTGGCCTCCATGGTCTCTTTGAGGAGTGTCTGAGTCTCCTGGGGGAGTTTATAAAGCCTTCCCATGGCCAAAAACCTGATGCCGTTCTTCAGCATCTCTTCTAATTCTGTTCTCAGGAACCTATTTAGGAGTCCCATGAGGTGTCTGATCTCAAAAGGGGATCTTTTCCAGTTTTCCTCAGAAAAGGAGTAGAGGGTCAAGTAGGGGATATTCAGTTCCCTTGTGGCCCTCACCACAACCCTTACACTCTCAGCACCCTTTTCATGGCCTTGATATCTTTTGAGTCCGTGCCTTTTGGCCCACCGGCCATTTCCGTCCATTATTATGGCCACATGTCGTGGTAATCTTTCGGGATCCAAGTCCACTTTAAAAACTCATGATCTCCTTTTCCTTTTCTGAGAATATCCCGTCTATCTTTTTTATGTGTTCGTCGGTGATCTTCTGTATCTGGTCCTGGGTCTTTCGCATCTCGTCCTCTGAGATGGCCTTCTCATTTTTTAGCTTTTTGACCGCCTCATTGGCATCCCTTCTGTGATTCCTTATGACCACCTTACACTCTTCTGCCATCTTTTTGGCCACCTTCACGAGCTCCTTCCTCCTCTCCTCTGTGAGGGGAGGAATGGCTATCCTTATCACCTTCCCATCAAAGTTAGGGTTCAAACCCAACTCTGACTTCAAGATGGCCTTCTCTATCTGGGGAGCAATAGACTGATCCCAGGGCTGAAGGGTTATCAACCTGGGTTCAGGCACAGATATGGAGACGACCTGCTCCAAGGGCATCATGGTCCCATAACATTCCACCTTTATACCTTCCAGTAATGCCGGCGTGGCCCTCCCGGTTCTGAGCTTTGAGTAGTCCTTTTTGAGGCCCTCAATGGTCTTTCCCATCTTGTCCTTGAGCTCTTTTAGGACCTCCTCTTTCATTACCCTACACCTCCCAGATAAATGTGCCTATCTCTTCTCCAGTGGCTGCCTTTATGAGGTTCCCTGGCCTGGAGAAGTTAAATACACAAATGGGCAGCCTAAGCTCCATGGCCAAGGTGATGGCCGTAAGATCCATTACCATCAGGCCCTTGTTGATGACCTCTTTAAAGGTGAGGGTTCTAAAGGCCTTGGCAGAACCATCCTTTAGGGGATCCCTGTCATATACATAATCCACCTTCGTGGCCTTAAATACCACGTCTGCCCCCAATTCCTTTGCCCTTAAGACTGCGGCTGTGTCAGTGGTAAAAAAGGGATTCCCGGTACCCCCTGCCAAAACCAGGACCTCTCCGCCCTCCAGTAGCTCCCTTGAGAGTCTTGCGTCATATTGGCCTATGACACCCGGGATCCCTATGGAGGATAGGGCCCTGGAGCTTATGCCCTCCTTTTGGAGGAACCTGGAAAGGAGGATGGCATTTATAAAGGTCCCCAGCATACCCATATGGTCAGAGGCCACCGGGTCAATACCCAATCCCTTCAGGCTTAAACCCCTAAGGAGGTTTCCTCCGCCTATCACTATCCCCAGCTCTATCTTCTCCCTTGTGGCAAGGGCTATCTCCCTGGCCAAAAAGTAAAGCCTTTCCTCCTCAAAGGGGCCTCTATCTCCTCCAAGGGCCTCCCCGCTCAGCTTGAGAAGGACCCTCTTATAGCTCTTCCTACTCACCTATTTCCCCAAGCTGATACCTAACAAATCTCCTGATGATAATATTTTCTCCTGTCTTGGCTATGAGTTCGTTTAAGAGGTCTTGGACCTTTATGTCCGGATTCTTTATGAATGGCTGCTCCAGGAGGCAGACATCAGAATAGAATTTCTGGAGCCTCCCTTCCACTATCTTCTGGATCACATTCTCAGGCTTCTTTGTCTCCCTGGCCTGGGCAAGATAAAGCTCCCTCTCCTTTTCCACCACCTCCGGAGGCAGGCCTTCTCTGTCCACACTCATGGGATTTGTAGC
Source organism: uncultured bacterium (assembly GCA_938002815.1). GTDB lineage: Bacteria > Desulfobacterota > DSM-4660 > Desulfatiglandales > CALKZT01 > CALKZT01. The sequence goes on along the minus strand of CALKZT010000049.1, from coordinate 3 downwards.
GGC
>CALKZT010000048.1 GCA_938002815.1 uncultured bacterium | reverse complement strand
AGGATACCTTCTGCCGTGGGTTATCAGCCCACATTGGGAACAGATCTGGGAGAACTCCAAGAGAGGATTACATCTACCAAGAAGGGTTCTATTACATCTGTCCAGTGTGTTTATGTGCCTGCGGACGACCTGACAGACCCTGCACCTGCCACTACCTTTGCACACCTGGACGGTACTGTGGTCCTATCTAGGCCCATTGCAGAGCTGGGGATATACCCTGCTGTGGATCCACTGGATTCCACTTCTAGGATCCTGGACCCCAATGTGGTGGGTGAGGAACACTACTATGTGGCTCGAACAGTCCAGCAGATCCTACAGAAGTACAAGGACCTTCAGGACATAATAGCCATCCTGGGTATGGAAGAGCTCTCCGATGAGGACAAGGTAATAGTGGCAAGGGCCAGGAGGATCCAGAGGTTTTTGAGCCAGCCTTTCCATGTGGCAGAGGCCTTCACCGGTACCAAGGGCAGATACGTCCCGGTAAAGGAGACCGTAAGGGGATTCAAGGAGATTATTGAAGGTAAGCACGATGACCTCCCTGAGGCTGCCTTTTATATGGTAGGCGGGATTGAAGAGGCTATTGAGAAGGCAGAAAGAATGGCAGCAGCCAGCAAGTAGGGGGAATAGATGGCTGGTCTCTTGTTGGAAGTGGTGACACCCGAAAGGGTTGTGGTGAGAGAGACGGTAGAATCAGTTACCGCACCAGGTAGTTTAGGAGAGTTTGGGGTCTTGGAAGGGCACGTGGCATTCCTCACAGGGATTGTGCCTGGTGCACTGAAATATAACAAAGATGGTGTGAGCCATTTTATTGCCGTTACCACAGGCTTTTGTGAGGTCCTGGACAATAAGGTCTCGGTGCTCGTGGATGCAGCTGAGAGGGCAGAAGATATTGACGTGGAGCGGGCCATGAGGGCCATGGAAAGGGCAAAGGAGAGGCTGGCAATGGCAAGGGAGAGGCCTGATATAGACCTCATCAGGGCAGAATTGGCTCTAAAGCGGGCGGTGGCAAGGCTGAAAGTGGCAGAGGTGGCAAAGGTAAGTAGATAATTGATCTAATGGAAAATTCTGGGGCAGGCCTTTTGGCCTGCCTTTTTTATTGACCGGTAAAGACCTTGGGGATAGAATAAAGTATATCTTTGTGATCTTTATCTCGTAACCAGGAGTGTTGCCAATGGATCTGGAACAATTGGATATCTTAGAGAAGAAGATAGAGGATCTCATATCGATGCTTGAGGCCCTTAGGAAGGAAAACGAGGTCTTGAGGGAAAAGGTCCAGATACAAGAGGGAAAGATTAATGACCTTAGTTCCCAAGTGGAGTCTTTGAGGAGCGCCAAAGAGAATGCACGTATGAAGATTGCTTCACTTTTGGAGAGATTGGAAAGGCTAAGCATGTGATGAAGACAGGGGGGCGGCTTGGAAAGGCTCATTAGGGTAAATATCCTTGGGACAGAATATGTACTAAAAAGCGATGAACCCGATGAGCTTTGCGAAAAGGTTGCGAGATTTGTAAAGGAGAAATTTGAGGACATCTCAAAGGATGCTAAGGGATTGCCGGAGAAGAAACTCGCGGTCTTGGTGGCTTTTAATATTGCAGAGGAATACTTTAAATTACTAGAAGAGACAGAACTGACTGCATTTAGGGTCTCCAAGAGGGTAAGGGAGATAACTCAGCAGATAGATAGGGCAATAACCAAGGGTAAATCCTAAACCTTTGAGGATGTTGGGCCTCTTTTCATACGCCTCCCCCGTAGGTAAGATTTAACCACTGGCCAGAGGAACCTAAAAGATGATCGAGACCATAGTCATATCTGGAGCGTGCCTTTTTGTAGGCATAGGCTTGGGTATATTCTTATTTCGCAGGAAGGCAGAGAGGCGTCTTAGCGAAATAGAGGCAGAGGCCCAGAGGATCCTTTCCAAGGCCGAGAAGGAGGCCAATGACCTCAGAAAGGATGCAGCCCTCCAGGCCAAAGACATATTGTTTCAGGCCAAGCTGGAGCTGGATCGGGAGACCAAAGAGAAGAAAGAACAGCTCCAATCCTTGGAAAAAAGGCTTCTTCACAAGGAGGAGACCTTAGACAGAAAGATGGAGCAGCTGGAGAGAAAAGAATCCAGGCTCCTTGAGAGGGAGAGGGCCTTAGAGAAATTAGAGGGTGAATTAAAGAGGAAAGAGCAGGAAGCCGAAAGACTCCTGGAGGAGCAGCAGAGGAAGTTAGAGGAGATAGCCTGCATTTCAAGGGATGAGGCAAAGGCCATATTGATCAGAAGCCTCGAAGAAGAGGCAAGGCAAGAGGCCGCAAGGATAGTGAGGAGGATAGAGGCAGAGGCAAAGGAGCAGGCAGACAGAAAGGCACAGGAGATACTTGCCCTGGCAGTAAAACGATACTCAGGGGAATATGTGGCAGAGAATACTGTCTCTGTGGTTACCCTTCCCAATGAGGAGATGAAGGGGAGGATAATAGGGAGGGAGGGGAGGAATATAAGGGCCATAGAGGCCGCAACAGGAGTAGATATCATCATTGACGACACGCCAGAGGCCGTGATCCTCTCCGCCTTTAATCCCATCAGGAGAGAGGTGGCCAGGATAAGTCTTCAGAGACTCATAGAAGACGGCCGCATACATCCAGGCAGGATAGAAGAGGTGGTGGCCAAGGTGGATAAGGAGATAGAGGCCTCCATCAAAGAGGCAGGGGAGCAAGCTGCCTTTGATGTAGGGGTCCATGGGATCCATCCTGAGCTCATAAGATTGTTGGGGAGGCTGAAATATCGAAGTAGCTATGCCCAGAATGTGCTGAGGCATTCCAAAGAGGTAAGCTTCTTAGCGGGGATCATGGCATCAGAGCTGGGCATAAATGTGAAGCAGGCAAAGAGGGCCGGGCTTTTACATGACATAGGCAAGGCTGTGGACCACGAAGTGGAGGGTCCCCATGCCCTCATAGGCGCAGACCTGGCAAAGAGATATGGGGAGCCGCCTCAGGTGGTGCATGCCATAGCCTCTCACCATGAAGATGTGCCGCCCGAGTCGGTTCTGGCGGTTTTGGTCCAGGCGGCAGATACCCTTTCTGGAGCACGTCCTGGCGCAAGGCAGGAGACTTACGAATCCTATGTGAAGCGGCTGGAGGAGCTAGAGAGGATAGCCATGTCCTTCCATGGGGTTACCAAGTCCTATGCCATACAAGCTGGTAGGGAACTCAGAATCATAGTGGAAAGTAGGTTGGTGGACGATGACCAGGCCTACATGTTGTGTAAGGAGATAGCCAAGAGAATAGAAAAGGAGTTGACCTATCCTGGCCAGATAAAGGTAACGGTGATAAGAGAGACAAGGGCAGTGGAATACGCCAGATAAAGGCAAACAGATGCACACAGGGGGTGTGATCTATCTTGTAGATGGAAGTTCCTACATACACCGTGCCTTTCATGCCATACAAAATCTGAGTACCTCAAAGGGGTTCCCCACAAATGCCATATACGGGGTCCTCCGAATGCTCATCAAGCTCCTCAAAGAGAAGGCCCCCAAGTATGTGGCAGTGGTATTTGACTCCAAGGGGCCTAATTTTAGGCACGAGCTTTACCCTGAATACAAGGCCCACAGGCCTCCCATGCCGGAGAGTCTGGCCGTACAGATCCCCGTCATAAAGGAGCTGATAGCCACACTGGGCATACCTACCTATGAAAAGGAGGGCTATGAGGCAGATGATATAATGGGTTCCTTGGCAAAGGCCTTTGAGAGGGAAGGCTATGAGGTGGTTTTGGTCTCTGGGGATAAGGACCTAAAGCAGCTTTTGACACCAAAGATCTCCATGTGGGATCCAATGAAAGACCTCGTTATCTCATATCAGGACCTTATAAGGGAGTTGGGACTGGAACCCACCAGGCTCGTGGATGTGATGGCCCTCTCAGGAGATAGCACAGATAATATCCCTGGGATACCAGGTGTGGGAGAGAAGACCGCACTGAAATTGATCCAGGAATTTGGATCACTGGACAGTCTCCTTGGCTCTCCAGAAGGGATAAAGTCTCCAAAACTTAGGGAAAAGATCCTTCAATTTAAGGACAAGGCCCTCTTAAGCAAGGAACTGGTAAAGATCAGGGAGGATATACCCCTGGATACCTCCTTACCCTCTCTGGGCCCAAAGGATAGCGAGGCGCTCTCAAGGCTTTTGAGGGAACTTGAGTTTAGCTCCCTTTTGAATGAGCTGGGAAAAGAGGAGAGGCCGTTGGCGACATACTCTCTCATCTCCTCTTGGGAGGAGCTGATGGGTTTAAAAGAGAGGCTCCAAAACGAGGGGATCTTCGCCTTTGATGTGGCTACCATCCACGAAAGTCCTCCTCTCCAAAGAATAGCGGGTATCTCCTTTTGTGGGAGAGAAGGTGAGGCCTATTATGTTCCCTTGGAGCATGGGGCCAATTCCTCTTTTGGGCTGGACACCTTTAAGAGAGAGTTTGGGGAGCTCCTTGAAGACGATAAGATAAAGAAGGTTGGGCACAATATAAAGTATGCGGCAGAGATTTTGATCCAGAATGGGTTTGATATCAAAGGGCTTTACTTTGATACAATGGTTGCTTCTTATCTTTTGAATCCAGAGCAGAGACAACATGATATTTCGTTTCTTTCGCAACACTATCTCAATTTTAAGAAGACTCGCTTTGAAGATCTGGTGGGTAAAGCCAAAGATAAATTAAAGCTTACAGATTTGCCAATTGATGTTGTGAAACAATATTACTGTGAAAATGTAGACTATTCGATGCGACTTTACCATGTACTTTTCAAGGAGCTTAAGAACAGCAATAATTTGGATCTTTTGTTCAAGATTGAGATGCCTCTGATATATGTGCTAATTGAAATGGAATTAAACGGTATAACTATTGATGTGAAACTTTTTAACGATATGTCTATAGAGCTTCAGAAGAGAATTGATCAATTGACAGAAGAGATTTATAAAGAAGCTGGTATGGAGTTTAACATCAATTCACCTCAGCAGTTATCATATGTCTTGTTTGAAAAGTTAAAACTTCCAACCTTGAAAAAGACTGAAAAGACAAAGGCATTTTCCACAAATGTGAAGGTATTAAACCAGCTTGCATCTGGACCCCATAGACTCCCAAAGCTGATCTTGGAATACAGGACCCTAACAAAACTCAGATCTACCTATCTGGATTCCCTCGTAGATCTCATAAATCCGAAGACCGGGAGGTTGCACACCTCCTTCAATCAGACCGTGACTGCCACCGGGAGGCTCAGCAGCAGCAATCCCAATCTACAAAACATCCCTGTAAGGGGTGAGGTGGGAAGGGAGATGAGAAAGGGCTTTATCGCCCCTGAGGGTTTTCTCCTTTTGTCTGCGGATTATAGTCAGATTGAGCTTCGGATCTTTGCCCACTATTCCGAGGACCCCAAATTGGTAGAGGCCTTTTTGAAGGGCGAGGATATCCATGAGAGGACTGCGATGGAGATATTTGATCTGAAGGATCCATCTCTGGTGACCCCGGACAAGAGGAGGATGGCAAAGGCCATAAATTTTGGGATCATTTATGGAATGGGACCTCAGAAGCTCTCTGAGGAGCTGAATATAGACATAAAGCTGGCAAAGGCATACTTAGAGGCCTACTATGAAAGATACCCTGGGGTATTAAGGTACAGGAAAGAGACGGTAGAGAAAGCCAGAAGGGATGGCTATGTGACCACCCTCTTTAATCGCAGGAGATATCTGCCCAACATAGGGAGTGAAAACAAGGGGCTCATGTCTGAGGCAGAGAGGGCAGCAATAAATACTCCGATTCAAGGTACTGCCGCTGACCTCATAAAGAAGGCGATGGTAAATATCAGGGATCGTTTTCGGAGGGAGGGGCTTGGAGCAAAGATCCTACTTCAGGTGCATGACGAGCTTCTTTTTGAGGTGCCTGAGGGGGAGCTGGAGAAGACCAAAAAGGCAGTTGTGGAAGAGATGGAAGGGGTTTATAGATTAAAGGTGCCCCTGAAGGTGGACGTGGGTTATGGCAGGAACTGGTACGAAGCACATCCCTGAGGCCTGGAGGCACGTGTTTGGTCCAGTCTTTTCCAGGAGGCTCGGGTTGTCTTTGGGAGTGGACATGGTGCCCCGAAAGACCTGTACCTATAACTGTGTATACTGCGAGGTGGGCCCCACCACACATCTGATCTCAGGGCCCCGGCCCTTCTGGGAACCAGAGGAAATAGTAGAGGAGATAGAGGAGGCATTAAAGGTTCAGAGGCCCGATGTCTTGACCTTCTGCGGGTCTGGGGAACCCCTTTTGAACTCCAACATAAAAGAGATCCTAAGGGAGGTAAAAAGGAGGACCTCCATAAGGACCGCCCTCTTGACCAACGGTATACTCTTTTATGAGTCCCAATCAAGAGAGGTCTTTCCCTATCTGGACCTGATCATACCCACCATGAGCACAGGTTCCCAAGAGACCTTCCAGAGGCTCCATAGGCCCCATCCAGGAGTCGATTACAGGATGTTAAGGGAGGCCTTCAGGGCCACAAAGAGGGATTTTAGGGGGGAGATCTGGGTGGAGGTGATGCTGGTGTCTGGTATAAATGATACGGCCGAGGAGTGGAAGAGGATAGGGGAGTTTTTGAGCCAAATTGGGCCACACAGGATCCAGGTGGGTACGGTGGAAAGGCCCCCTGCCTTCAAAGAGGCCTTGCCCGTATCTGAGCTTACGGTGAAAGAGGCTGTCTTTGCCCTGGGAGAGAAGGCAGAACCCATATCGGGAAATAGGAACATGAGCCCCGTAGCCCATGGAGGGCTAAAGAGGATAGTGGAGACACTGAAAAGGAGGCCACTTCTGGAAGAAGAGCTTAGGTATCTCTTAGGGGTTGAGGGCCTAAAGTGGGATCATGCCTTAGAGACCCTAAAGAGGGATCATGGGCTTATAAAGATAAGGCAAGAGGATAGGGAGTTTTATGCCTTCAAAGAAGAGGGATAAGCATGGGTATCTATGTGGGAATAGATATTGGTGCAGTGAGTATAAACGGAGTGGCAGTGGATGAGGGGGGAAGGATCCTCTATGAACACCCGTATCTGAGGCACTTTGGAAGGGTAGAGGAGAGGTGTTCAGAGGTCTTGGGGTCCTTTTTTCAAAGGCTGAACCCCGAAGAGATCCGTTCGGTCTCATTTACTGGTAACCATGGGAGAAAGATAGCCGAGGCAAAGGGACTCTTCTTTGAGTTTGAAAGTATAGCCCAGATAGTGGGTACACTCCATGTGATGCCAGGGGTAAGAAGCATAATAAGCATGGGTGGTCAGGATACGGCCCTCTACCAGATCAGATACGGAAATGATTCATCATGGGAATTGGAGTACTTTTCCACTAACGGACCCTGTGCCTCAGGGACCGGGTCTTTTATAGATCAGCAGGCCCAAAGGCTCAGTGTATCCATGTATGAGGAGAAGGTCTCCAAGGACTTTGAGGAGATAGATAAGGTCCTCAAGGATTTTATAGAGTTGGGTCTCAAAAGCCAGAAACCTTGTAATGTGGCATGCAGGTGCACTGTGTTCACAAAGTCAGACATGATCCACCTACAAAACAAGGGCGAAAGATTAGAGGATATCATCTATGGGCTCCACTTAGGTAATGCCAGGAACTATATAAGTACCATCGTAGGGAATAGGACCTTAGCTGAGCCCATAGCCTTCATAGGGGGGCTCTCCCTGAATCCACTGCAGGTGAAGGCCTTTAGGGAGTATTTTCCAAACCTTTTGGTCCCTCCCCACAGTACCTCCCTGGGGGCCCTGGGTGTGGCACTTCTGGCAAAGGAGAGGGAGGAGCCGGGGATCATTTTGCCCCATGAGATGATGGAAATTGCCAAAGGTGGGAGGGAATTACCCTCTGCCCCCAGACTGGAACTTAAACTCACTCGGTTTTCTGAACACTCATACACCTTACCCAGGTTGTATAAAGGGACAAAGGAGAGGGTGTATCTGGGAATAGATATAGGTAGCACCACCACCAAGTATGTGTTGATGGATGAGCATCATCAGATCATACACAAAAGGTATGTACCCACCAGGGGAAAGCCCATTGAGGTGACAAAGGAGCTTTTGGGGGAGATAGATAAGGAGTTTGGGGATGGCCTTGTAATAGGGGGGGTGGCTACCACAGGTTCAGGCAGGCATGTGGTGGGGGATTTCTTAAATGCAGATCTGATGGTAGACGAGATCACTGCCCATGCCAGGGGAGCGGTAGAGATAGACCCTGAGGTGGATACTGTCTTTGAAATAGGTGGCCAGGATTCCAAGTATATATTCATCCAGAACAAAAATCCCCTGGATTTTGATATGAACAAGGTCTGCGCCGCAGGGACAGGAAGCTTTTTGCACGAGCTGGCTAACAAATACGGGGTAAACATAGTAAATGAATTCCAGGAGGTGGCCCTCTCCTCCAAGAGACCCATACCCCTAGCCGAGCGCTGTACTGTATTTATGGAATCAGACCTAGTCTCCTATCACCAGAAGGGTGCCAAGAGGGAGGACCTCCTTGCCGGGCTGTGTTATGCCATAGTCCACAATTACCTAAACAGGGTGGTGGGCAAGAGAAAGATAGGAAAAAGGATCATGTTCCTCGGAGGGCCATCCCTCAACAAGGCGGTTGTGGCTGCCTTTGAGGTGGTCTTGGGCAGGCCCCTTGTGGTACCTGCCCATAGAGAGGTCTTGGGGGATTATGGAGCCGCCCTTTTTGTAAAGGAATATGTGGAATTTTTCAGGGTCCATAGCTCCAGGTTCAGGGGGATAGCTTCCGCAATAAATGACCAGTTGAGATTCGAGGAGAAGATCTGCAAGGCAGACCCCAGCTGCCACAATGAGTGTAAACTGAGGATCTATGATTTTGACGGAAGAAAGAGTATCTGGGGAGGTGAGTGTGGGAGATACGACGTCACAAGGGGAGTAAAGGAGAGGCCACCCAACTATTTCAAGCTGAGGGACGAGATCCAGAGAAGATATATGGAAGGAAGGGTGCGCTCCCTTGATGAAGTTGAGGGCCCACGTGCAATAGGTCTTGCAAGGTCCCTCTACATGCACCAAACAGGGGTCTTCTGGGTCACATTTTTTAGCGAGCTGGGTCTACAGGTGGCCATGACTCCTCCCACAACGGGAGATATATCCGCAAGGGGTATAGAATTGTCCCTTGCTGAGACATGCTTTCCTGTGAAGGTAAGTCATGGCCACTTTGAGCTCTTAAAGGATCGGGTAGGGCTCATATTTATGCCTCATATGATAAATATGTTCACACCTTCCTCCAAAGAGACCGGCTTCTATTGCCCTATGGTCCAGAGCAATTCCTTTATGATCAGGGCCGCCTTGGAGATCAGAGGTTTTCTCTCCCCGGTGGTAAGGCTCAATCAGGACCCGGAGTTCCTTGCCCAAGAGCTCTACGAAGGTCTGAAAGATAGGCTAAGATTGGGTCTAAAAGAGGTAAAGAGGGCCTTAGGGGAGGCCCTCCAGAGGTTTTATAGCTTTCGCTCAGAGCTGATAGCTTTGGGAGAGCGTATCATAAAGGAACATGACCCCTCTCAGCCTTTGGTGGTGGTGACAGGGAGGCCCTATAATCTCTACGACGAAAGGCTGAATCTGAGGCTGGGGCAGAATCTCAGTAAGGTGGGAATAAAGGCAATCCCGATGGATTTTTTGGAGCTAAATGATATAGAGCTCAATGACTTTCCTTCCATGTACTGGGGGCTCGGATCCCAGATCCTGCGTGGGGCAAAGTGGATAAAGGCAATGCCCTTTGCATTTGGAATCCATCTGACCAACTTTGGTTGTGGCCCAGATTCCTTTCTGGAACATTTTTATAAACACATCATGGGAGATAAGCCCTACTTGATATTGGAGCTGGATGAGCACAGTGCAGTGGCAGGGGTCATGACCAGGATAGAGGCCTTCAAAAATGTCGTGGAAAACTCTATGAGGAGCCAGGAGTACAGGAAAGAGGCACTTCTCCTTTGAGTTTACCCATTGGAGGGAAAGATGGAAGAATTTGCAGGCGGGAAAATAGTGGCCTTTCAGAGCCTTCAGAGGGGTATTGGAAAGATAAACCTAAAGGGTAAGACCTTACTCATCCCGGAGATGAACAGAATAGGGAGCCATCTTCTGGCCTCTGTTATGAGGTCCTTTGGGATCAATGCCAGGGTGCTTCCCACCTTTCTGGGATTAGATTTAGGCAAGGAGTATACCTCTGGGAAGGAATGCTTCCCCTGCCAGATAACCTTGGGAGACATACTCTACTTTGTGAAAGAGGAATCCAAAAGGTCCCCTAAGGGATTTGATCCCGAGGAGTATCTCTATTTTATGCCAGAGGCAGAAGGGCCTTGCAGATTCGGGATGTATAACAAGTATCAGCGTATTGTACTGGATTCCTTAGAGGAGTTGAAGGACCTAAAGATCGTGGCGCTCACCACTAAGGATGGCTATGCCTTGGACGGTCTCATAGAGAAAGAGAGGGTATCGGATCTCAGAAAGGTTGCATATCTCTCTGTGGTGGTAGGAGATGTTTTGGATAGGCTGCTTTGGAGGATCAGGCCCTATGAAAGGGAGAAGGGATCCGCAGATCTCTATGTGGATAGTGCCACCAAAGAGATGGAAATGGCCTTTCAGAGATGGGGAGCCAGCAAGGCCTTTGATAGGATAATAGAGAGACTCCTGGATCTATTGGAAGGAGCCAGAGGTATAGTTGACCCTACGATCCCCCAGAGGCCTAAGATAGGGATCGTGGGAGAGATATATGTGAGGAGCCACATAAGGTCTAATCAGGATACCATAAGAATGATAGAGACCTATGGGGGTGAGGTGGTAAATGCCAGTATTGCGGAGTGGATGAACTATACCAGCTACGAGAGGCTGAGGGAGGCAAAAAGGGATCTCTACCTTTCCCTCAGGAGATGGAGGCTTGGGAGGGCCAGGGAGGCTTTGAGGAGGCTCTTAAATTATGGAGGGGATCTCTTGTATCAGCAGATGAGGCAGAAGCAGGTATTCAAAGAGGTCATGAAGGTAATCCCCTTGCCAGCCGATCATAAGATCTCCTATCTGGAGGGGATCCTCAAGGATAGGGGTCTCTATAATTTCGATGTGGGAACAGAGGCCTGCCTTAGCATACCTGGTGCCCTATCCTATATAGAGGAAGGCTATAATGGCGTGGTAAATCTCTACCCCTTCACCTGCATGCCCAGCACCATCACAGCTGCCATACTGAGACCTCTCATGGCAAAGATGAATATACCCTATCTGGACCTGGCCTATGATTCCAGCGTTCAACCTAACAGAGAGGTCGCCATAAGGACCTTCATGTACCAGGCAACCATACATTTTAAAAAGCAGAGAAAGGGAAACTGACCCGTGTCCTCCAAGATGCTGATAAATGTGGACGATCCTGAGGAGTGCAGGATAGCGGTCATACGGGATGCCGTCTTAGATGAGTTCCATATCCAAACCATAAGCTCTGACAGCAGGGCAGGAAACATATACCTTGGGGTAGTGGAAAAGGCAGAGGTGGGCCTTCAGGCCTTTTTCATCAACTTTGGTGTGGAAAAAAATGGTTTCTTGCCGGCAGATGAGGTCCACAAGGACTATTTTTCCCAGGATCCCATCCCCAGCTCCCCAATCCCTCTGGAAAAGATGTTAAAACGGGGACAGACCGTGCTGGTCCAGGTCATGAAGGAGATGCCAGGTAAAAAGGGTGATCAGCTTACTACCTTTATATCCCTGGCGGGCAGGTACTTGGTGCTTACACCTGGGAATCCTGCAAAGGGGGTAAGTAAAAAGATAGAAGAAGAGGAGGAGAGGGGGAGGCTCAAAAAGATTGCCCACGAACTCCCCGTGCCAGAAGGTTATGGTATTATTGTAAGGACTGCTGCCGAAGGTGTAGGTAAAAGGGAGCTGGTTCGTGATCTAAACAGGCTCATTAGGCTTTGGGAGGCCATCAGGGAAAAGGCAATCAACTCCCCACCCCTCTCCCTAATACACAGGGAGCAGGACTTTGTCCTTAGGACACTGAGGGACTATCTCTCCCAGGATATCAGGGAGATAGTGGTGGACGAAAAGGAGGCCTATCAGAGGATCAGGTCCTATATAAAGGTGATCTCTCCCAAAAAGAGGTTGATGGTCAAGCTCTATAAAGACGACATCCCCATCTTCGAAAGGTATGGGATCGAGGAGGAGATAGAGAGGATATTTAAGAGGGAGGTGCCACTCTCATCGGGGGGCTCAGTTGTAATAGAGCCCACAGAAGGATTTATCGCCATAGATGTAAACTCTGGCAGGGGAAAGGGGACAAAGGGTATAGAAGAGACTGCATACAGGACCAACCTGGAGGCAGCCAAGGAGATCATGAGGCAGCTGAGGCTAAGGGATCTGGGTGGGCTTGTGGTAGTGGATTTTATAGATATGAAGAGCCCAAAGCATATAAAGGAGCTGGAAAGGCTACTAAAGGAGGAGAGCAAGAAGGACAAGGCCAAGATAAGGTTGGGGACCATATCCAAGTTTGGGATCCTGGAATTGTCCAGAGAAAGACTTGGGCCTCAGGTGGAATCCCTCACCTATGAATCCTGCCAGACGTGTGGGGGAAGGGGGCTAGTCCCTTCAGTGGAGTCCTTTGCCATAAACGTACTTAGGCAGATAAGATCCAAATTGAGATCGAAGGGCGTTATGGCCATTGAGGCAAGACTGCCCATCAGGGTAGCAGACTACCTTCAAAACGCCAAGAGGCGAAAGATAGCAAACCTGGAAGACAAATATGGCCTTAGTATCATCATAAAGGGAGATGAGGGGCTTAGGCCCGGACAGGTATTTTTGACGGCAGTAGAGGAAAGTAGCACAGAAACACACCCATAAGTTTAGGTACCAGTACACAATGCTATGGAACTGGATATAGTCTATCCCAAGGACTTTGAAAAACATGGCATAGATCCGGCAGACGTACCCAAGGGCATGCTGGTCTCCTTAAGGGTCCCACCCATGTTAAAGGGAAAGTACGGTGGTAATGTCTATGGGGTAGGTTTCCTGGAAAGCTTCAGGGTGCCTGAGGTTTCTGTTGTAGAGACAGAATATGAGGCAGGCCTGCCTCATTATAGGAGACTTAACTTCTACTATAGAAGTAAAGGGCTTCTTACCAGGGTCACAAGGGATCTAAAACCCTATTATCTGATACCCCTACAGACTGCCTCCCAGTTTAACATAGAGGTCAAATTTATAATTGAACAGCTCTCCACACTTATCACAGCTTATAAAGGGGAATCTCTCAAACAGTATCTCAAGATTGCTGTGTTGACATACGAAAATTCTATAATTTTTAATGAGTTAAGGGCAAGGTTTGGTGAGGATGAGATAGAACGTATTTCATCACTGGATACTTTTCCTAACATTAAATCTTTATTTGACCTTGTGATTTCAACTGAAGACTTAAACAACTGGTTAGAGAGAAATATTAGTAGATTACAATGTGAAAACATATCAGATTACAAGATATGGATTTTTTATCTAATCTCTAAGATTTACAAGGTCTTGGCAGAGGAAGGGAGCCTCATTATTTTTCAAAGATATCCTTTGAATAACATCAAAAAGCGAATCGAAGTCCAGTTTAGTTCCGAAAAAGAATTTAGAAACTTCCTGATGTTCGCCAAGCTTTTTTCCATTAAATATGAAAGAAAAAGACCATTTCTATCGGTATCGGTATATGCAGGAGATTTTTTAAGGTATTTGGACAGATATCACACCTTTGTAAACGCAGACATGTTTGCCTTATCCCCAGATGAAAAAAGTATGGTATCTATCTCTTCAGAGGAGGTGGAAAGGCTTAAGCCAGCTCCCCGTAGGAGCATCAAGGGGTTCTACGTATCCCATAGAGAACTCTTGACGAAATTTCTGGGAAAGTTCTTCCAGCCCTCAAAGGAGCAGGAGCTAAGGACCCCTTTTTTAGAAGGGTTTTGGGAAGAGAGGTTTAGGGTATCTGGGGAGATAAGGTTTCAGTCCTTTTGGGTCACGCACCTTAAAAGGAAGGGTCCCAAGCACCCTGCCCACTTCCTTTTGAAGGCCGGGGAAAGGGACAGGTTAAGGGGTTGTAGTATTGAACTTGTAGCAGACTACCGTGATTCCATTGGCTATGTCTCCAAGGTCTTGCGCATAATTGGAAAACTGAGACACTCAGATTATCCCAATGTACAGAGGCAACAGAGCGATAGGTTGAGGCTGCCTCTTAAGTCAAAGGTGAGGAGACATAGATTTTTGGATCAGGTCCTAAGGCTGCAAAGGAGGCTTCCCTTACTGGAGGAGTTGGACAGAAGGCTGAACCCCTATCACTTTGAGGGACCCTATACGCGCGTTCTGGCCAACCTGGATATCTTTTCCCTTTTGGGCCTTGAGGAGTCTGAGATATATGAGGTCTTGAGGATAGTGGTGGGCCACAGTGCTTTGGGAAGGATTGTTTTGGGAAAGCTACACGAAGAGAGGCTCATGTCAGTGGTGGAATATGCAAAGGTTTTTGAGCCAGACGAAGGCCTCAATTTGATGAGGTACATAAGGCTTATGACGGCTGCCGAGCTGGAGGCCTCTATGGGCAGGCCTTTGAGCGGTCCTCAGATGTCTGAGCTCTTTGAACTCTATGAAAGGTATGTGAGGTTTATAGCCAATCCTGAACTGAGCACAGAAGAGCTTAGGTCCCACAGAGAACTCTTCTCGGAGGAGGCCTTAAAGGATTCTGTGATAAGAAGGGTCTTGAGGCTCATGGGCTACCATGAGTTCATAAACCATGCGGAAGTCCTCATGAGGAAGGGGGAGACAGAGCTTGAGATACTGGCGGGATTCGATGAGCAGGTCTTCAAAAGGATGCAGGATGTGCGCCTCTTGGTAAGAAATGTTGAGAGACTCATGGAAGAATATTGGGAGAAGGGATCTGGGTTTGAAGACTTTGCCCGGAGGCTGAATGAATCAGAATTCCATGGGACCGGCCGGCTCTTCCAGAGGTTATCCCCTGAGGTGGTCTTAAATGTCTTATGGGTGATCTTGGGTGCCTCAGAGGAGTGTATCATAAATCTAAACCCGGTGCTAAAGGGGCTGAGGGGAGAGGAGGTCATAAGGAGGTCTAAGAGGATTGAAAGGGAGTTGGGGGGGGAGCTCTTTAGAAAGCTCACCTGGTCTGGCCTTGTGGGACTGAGGGAGGAGCTTTTGAGGAATCGGGCACTCTTCTTGCCAGGCACAGGGCTCTTTCTCACATTGGATCCAGAGCTAAACGCCCTTACGGTGGGCTATGAGGACGTAGTTAGGGACATCAAGAGGTGCTTTCATATCATGGAAAGGCCCTTAGATGATCTTTCTGTGGGCCAGGTAGCAGATCAGATGGTGGAGTTGGACCGAACGATTCAGAGGCTATCTGCCTTTGCCCAAAGCCATAAGGAGACCCCCCAGAGGTTATGGGAACTGAAATTGACCATCCCTGGGGGGTATGAGAAGAGGTTTAAGAAGGTGGTGGAAATACTGGGGGAGGCCAAGAGCTGGTTTGTGGGGCAGGTCTTAACCCCATACAGGGTCTATGATCGATTAGCAACTCTCTGGGAGACCTCACCCACCCTATTTGCCAGGGTAATTGAGAGTGTCGATTCAGGGGTCGCAGGGAGGACCCTGGAGGGTCTTAGGATGTTCCAGGCCCTTCTAAGTGGGGATGTAGAAGGATTTTATGATCCCAACACCCTCTCCCTTAGGATAAAACAGGAGTTCGGAGGGGCAGGGGTTGCGGAAATAGGTGCATCCAAAGAGAAGCTCCTTGAAATTGCAAGGGAGCTTGAATCCTTAGGAAAGTTCCCCAGGCTTTTGGAGGCCATGTTACTTTGTATATTTGCCTTTAGCAGGACCCCACTTCAGGGGGAATGGAGGGAGGAGATAAGGCTTCTGGGTGAGGAATTTGACCCCTATGTTGACCAAGACCTGAGGGAGCTTGCCCTTAAGGTATATGATATCTCTTATAGGATCTTAGGCTATGCCAAGGGCTCCCATCACCTCCAATCAGTGATATCCAAAAAGGAAGGAG
>CALKZT010000047.1 GCA_938002815.1 uncultured bacterium | reverse complement strand
CCAGAGGGAATCTCTTAGAGGGGATTGTATCTCTTATGGGGAACATGGGATCCCTTTAAACAAAAAGGGGGTTGAAGTCAAGGAGAGGCACAAGATTATCCCTTGACAGGGCCTTCGTTTTCTATATGATATAGATATTCTCTAAAGAGAACGACATTGCACAAAAGGGTACCTGCCATAGAAAAAGGCTTTGCCATCCTGGAGTTATTGGCCAAGGAGAAGAGGCCCCTGTCTCTGGCAGAGATATCCAGCAAACTCACCATAAATAAGAGTACTGTCTACAACCTTCTGAACACCATGGAAGAATTGAACGTGGTAGAAAAGACCGGACCCAATTCATATAGACTGGGCTTTAGGCTCTATCTGTTAGGTGGGTATGCAAAACAGGGATCTGCCCTCATAAATACAGTCCATCCAATCCTTCGGGAGATAAACGAAAGAACACTCTTATCGGCCTTTTTGGGTATGAAGCATGGTCTAAGGGCAATCATCTTAGATAAGGTGGATGATGCCTTTGACATCAAGATCCACTCAGAGGTGGGAATGAGACTACCCCTCCTTGCAGGCGCTGGTGGTAGGGCGCTTCTTTCATTGCTCCCTGACGAGGAGATAGAAAAGATCCTGAGGGAAAACACCTTAAGGAAATTTACAGCCAAAAGTATCACTGACAAGGAGGTGTATAAGAGGCTCATAAGAAAGGTAAGGGAGGAAGGAGTGGCTGTGGATATGGAGGAATATATAGAGGGTATTAGGGCCCTTTCGGTTCCCATTAGGACGCAAATAGTGAAGGCGCCACTGGCCATCTGGGCGGTGGGATTGAGGTCCCAGATCCCCGATGAAAGGATTGAGGAGCTGAAGGCCTATATGATCGAAGTAAAGGAAAAAGTAGAAGAGAGGCTAAACCTCTAAGGAGGTCTATCGTGAGCAGATTTTGGAATCCTTTGACCGAAAGGCTGGCCGAGGAAAGGCTTAGAACAATACAATTGAGGAGGTTCAAAGAGCAGCTGGCCTATGCCAAACAAAATTCCCCCTTCTTTCGGGAAAAATTCAAGGGGTAGACCCAGAAGACATAAGGGCCTTAGAGGATATCAGGGCTCTACCTGTGGTGGAGAAATCTGAGCTCAGGGCTGCCCAAGAGGGAAAGGAGCCTTTCCCTTTTGGTGAACTATTGGGTGTCCCCTATCAGGAGGTAAGCCATTTCAGGCAGACCTCTGGTACCACAGGAACCCCTGTCTATGTGCCAGAAAGTTATGAGAGTTGGCAGTGGAGGATAGAGATATGGTGCCACATACTCTGGATGGCAGGTTTCAGGGATACAGATAGGGTCTTTGTCCCCTTTGGCTATAACGTATATGTGGCATTCTGGGAAGGGCACTATGCGGCTTTAAATACACCCACCTACGGGCTACATTTGGCAGAAACTGCTCAGCAGATGGGTATAGATCCCAGATCCCTTGGTGTCAGAAGGATGCTGTGCGCAGGGGAAGTTATGCCACCTGCCACAAGAAAGAGGCTCGAGGATATCTGGGGGGCAGATGTCTATGACCATATCGGCGGAACCGAGGCCTGTGCATGGGCCGTAATGTGTGAAGAAAAGGAAGGGCTCCACATAATGGAGCCCTACTTTCTTGTGGAGATATTGGACCAGGAGACCCTGTGTAAGGAGGTGGAAGAGGGCCAAATGGGTGTAGCAGTGGTAACACCCCTTGGAAGGAGGTCCTTCCCATTGGTCAGATTTAACACAAAGGATGTGGTGGTAAAAGGAGGTAGGAATTGTGGCTGTGGGAGGAGCTCACAAAAGATAAAAGGTGTGGTAGGTCGTGCAGATCACCTTAGAAAGATCCTGGGAGTTTTGTTTTCAGCTTCTACTGTAGAGGAGTTATTGAGGTCAGAATTTGGGGAGATAAATGAATATGAAATAATCGTAACCAAGAAAGGGGTGATGGATTCTATAACACTCAGGGTGGAGCCTTTTGAGCCCCTCAGTAAGGATAAAGAAAAAGACCTAGTTTACCGTCTTAAGGAAAGATTGAAGGTAAAGACAAACCTAACTTTTGAAATTATTGTGGCCAATTTAGGTGAGCTCCCTAGATACACACTCAAAGCAAGAAGGTTTAAAGATTTAAGGGAAGAGAGATGAATATTGAAGAAATTGAAAAAGTCTACTCTGAAATAAAAACCGAGCTCCAGCTAATAGAGGAGTCTCTGTCTAAGATGCTAGAAAGGGGAAAGGGCATTCCCATTGTGGAAAAAAACGTAAGGGCATTAAAGGCACTAATTTATGCCTTCAAAAATGGACTCATCGAGCCAGGGGTTTAGACTAAATAGGAGGAAGCCATGAGTGAGATAAAGAAAGTAAGGACAGTTTGTCGCAGTTGTCACGGAGGTTGCGGTGTTATTGTGCACGTAAAGGATGGAAAGGCCGTTAAAGTGGAAGGAGATCCTGAGTCTCCCATTAGTAGAGGATCCCTCTGTTCAAAAGGGCTTTCAATACTACAACTTGCCTATCATCCAGAGAGGATACTCCATCCCCTAAAGAAGGTGGATGGTAACTGGAAGAGGGTCAGCTGGAATGAAGCCCTGGATATAACCGTAGAAAATTTGAACAGGGTAATAAAGGAATACGGCCCTGAATCAGTGGTGATAGGGCAGGGGACAGGAAGGGACTATGAGAGCCACCTGTATAGGTTTGCAAATCTTTTGGGGACGCCCAATGTGCTCACGGCAGGGCATATGTGCTATGTGAGTAGGGTAGGGGCTACCCTGATTACTTGCGGCAACCTTCCTGTGGCCGATTACAGGGGTAATCCAAGGTGTATTGTGATGTGGGCCTGCAATCCGCTCTGGACCAATCCCGACGAATACAAGGGTATAGACTTCTGGGATGCCTATAAGAAAGGGGCAAAGCTCATAGTAATAGACCCCAGAAAGGGGTTTCTTGCAAAGAAGGCAGATCTATGGTTGCAACTGAGGCCTGGGACAGATGGTGCCCTTGCAATAGGGTTCTTAAAGGTGATTATTGAAGAGAATCTGTACGACAGGGATTTTGTGGAAAATTATATCCATGGCTGGGGGCCTTTTAAGGAGAGGATACTGGGCCATTCCTTGGAGTGGGTGGAAGAGGTGACATGGGTGAAGAGGGATCTGATAGTCCAGGCAGCCAGGATGTATGCCAACACGAAACCTGCCGCAATACACTGGGGGGTCCCAACGGAGCAGACCATAAACTGCACAGACTGCACCAGGTTACTCACGGCCCTTATGGCCATTACCGGGAATTTGGACTCCCCTGGAGGTAATGTATTCTATGTACCTCCCAATGTGCGAAAGGTCTCGGACTTTGCCCTACACAAGGAGCTTGGAGAGAGGGCAAAGAAAAGGCTGGGAGGGGAGCAGTACAAGCTTGCAAGCAGGGTGGCGCTCATAACCCCTAAGGTCGCCTGGGAGGCCATTTTGACAGGGAAGCCATATCCCTTGAAGGCAGGACTCCTATGTGGCACAAACCCTGTGGTAACCAGGGCAAATGCCAGAGAAGTCTATGAGGCATTAAAGAGACTGGAATTCCTGGTTGTAATAGACTTCTTTATGACCCCCACTGCAGAGCTAGCCCATCTGTTCTTACCGGCAGCCACCTGGCTGGAGGTGAATCACGTGGCAGATAACTGGAAGAGGCATGGCTTTGTCCTGGCAAGGCAGAAGGCAGTGGAGATCGGGGAGGCCTGGCAGGACCATAAGATCTTCATGGAGCTGGGCAAAAGGATGGGGCAGATGTGGTGGGATACAGTGGAAGATGCCCTTGATTATATCCTGGAACCAGCAGGACTCACATGGGAGGAGTTCAAGAGGATTGGATACCTACAAGGTCAGATGGAATATTATAAATACAGAGAAAAGGGGTTTTCTACTCCGACGGGTAAGGTGGAGCTCTATTCCACCATATTAGAAAAATGGGGAAGGGATCCACTCCCCAAGTATACAGAACCGCCAGAAAGCCCACTTTCAAGGCCAGACCTCCTAAAGAGATATCCCTATATCCTAAATGCTGGGCTTAGGACCCCAACCTTCTTCCACTCTGCCAACAGACAGATCCCGTGGCTGAGGGAGATAAGGCCTCATCCCATTGTGGAGATACACCCCGAAACCGCCCAAAAAGAGGGCATAGAGGAGGGGATGTGGGTCTGGATCGAATCCACGAGGGGGAAGGTAAGACTGAAGGCCAAACTGAACGAGGGGATACATCCTAAGGTGGTGGTTGCAGAACATGGTTGGTGGTTTCCTGAGATAAAGGACCCCGGGCATGGCTGGGAGATATCCAACATCAATATCCTTACCGACAACTCCCACGAGTCCATGGACCCGGTCATGGGCGCCACAAATATTAGGGTCCTTTTGTGTAATATCTCACCCTGTAAGGAGGTCTAAAGATGGGCAAGATATCGCTCATTATAAAGAGGAGAGAATGTATGGGATGCCATGCATGTGAAGTGGCCTGCAAACAGGAACACAATCTGCCAACTGGCCCCAGGCTCATAAGGGTGATAGAGAAGGCACCTGATTTTATCCCTGTCTATTGCCACCACTGTGCCAATGCCCCTTGCATGGAATCCTGCCCGGAGAAGGCCATCTACAAGAATGAATTGGGAATGGTCCTCATAAAGGAGGAGCTCTGCATAGGCTGTATGGCCTGTGTGGAGGCGTGTCCTTTCGGTGCTATGCAGTTCTTTGAGGAACAAAATGTGGCAGTCAAATGTGATCTCTGTATTCACAGGATCTCAGAAGGGCAAGGACCTGCTTGTGCCTCGGTCTGTCCCACCAGATGTATAATATTTGGCGATACAAAGGGCCTATTGGATAGGATGGGGGCACGCTAAATCTTAGATATTGATATTAAGTTAATATGGCCTAAGATACCCCAAAAAAGAGCTGGGGGTATAAGATGGACTTATCAAGAAGGGGTTTTGTAGGCCTTGGGCTCGCTGGCTTAGGGATGATTCTTTCTGGCCAGATGGTATCTTCTCTTGCAGAGGTAAAAAAGGAGGGAGTTATGGTCTATAGTCCAAAGGATTTTTCCAAGTGTTTGGGTATGGAAGGGTTTAGTGATACATTAATTAAAAACCATCTCTCACTCTATCAAGGGTATGTGGCAAATACCAATAAGTTGCTGGAAAGTACCACTAATATGTTGAAAGAGGGAAAGGCCCACACCCCAGAATTTGCCGAGCTAAAGAGGAGGCTTGGTTGGGAATTCAATGGTATGAGACTCCATGAGTATTATTTTCAAAACCTGGGAGGCAGAGGTGCTCCAAGGCCAGAAGGCCGGTTTATGAAAGAGATCTCCCAATCCTTTGGCTCCTATGAGGAGTGGCAAAAAGAATTCAAGGCAGTGGGTTCCATGAGGGGTATTGGGTGGGTGATACTCTATCAGGACCTTGAAGCTAAGAGGTATCTGAATTTTTGGATAAATGAGCACGATGTGGGCCATCCGGCAGGGCTAAATCCGGTACTTATAATGGATGTATTCGAGCACGCTTACATGGTTGACTATGGGCTTAAGAAGGGGGATTATATTGAGGCCTTTTTTAGGAACATCGACTGGGCTGTTGTGGAGTCCAGAATAAGATAACATTGGAGGAGAAACATGGCAGAAAAAGAGTCCCTGAGAACGGTGGAGGAGATAAACAAGAGGATCTCCTCCGGCGATGTGGTGGTCCTAAGGGCGGATGAGATGGTACGCCTTGTTAAGGAGATAGGTCACAAGAAGGCCGCAAAGGAGGTAGATGTGGTCACCACAGGGACATTTTCTACCATGTGTTCCTCCGGAGCCTTTATCAATTTCGGTCATACAAAGCCCACCACCAAGGCCCACAGGGTCTGGCTCAACAATGTGCCTGCATATGCCGGTCTCGCAGCAGTGGATATCTACATAGGTGCCACAGAACCCCAAGAGGATGACCCACTCAATAGGGTCCATCCTGGTCTGTTTAAGTACGGAGGAGGTCATGTGATAGAAGACCTGGTGGCAGGAAGAAGGGTCCATCTGAGGGCAATTGCCTATGGAACAGATTGCTATCCAAACAAGGAGGTCTCCAAGAAGGTGACCTTAAAGGAGCTGCCCTATGCCAAGCTTTTGAATCCCAGGAACTGCTATCAGAATTATAACTGTGCCATAAATTTAGGTGAGAGGACCATTTATACCTATATGGGCGTCTTAAAACCCCATGCTGGAAATGCAAACTATGCCACATCCGGGGAATTGAGCCCCCTCCTGAAAGACCCTTACTTTATGACCATAGGCCTGGGCACCAGGATATTCTTGGGAGGGGCCAGGGGATATGTAATAGGTCCTGGGACCCAGCACAATCCCAATGTGCCGAGGGGGGAAAACGGTGTGCCACTTAGACCTGCAGGGACCTTGATGGTGATGGGGGACCTAAAAGAGATGGATCCCAGGTGGGTAGTGGGGGTGAGTATTTTAGGGTATGGTTGCTCTCTGGCAGTGGGAATAGGGATCCCAATCCCAATCCTGAACGAGGAGATAGCAAGATTTTGTGGCATATCGGATGAGGAAATCTTTACGCAGATCATAGACTATGGATCAGACTATCCCAGTGGGGAGCCCAAAAGCTTAGGGCGGGTAAGTTATGCAGAGCTAAAGAGTGGGACCATCCGTTTTAATGGACAGGAGGTTCCCACTGTGCCCATCTCATCCTATGTGAGGGCAGTGGAGGTGGCAGAGATACTTAAACAATGGATCCAAAAAGGGGAATTCTTCCTCACAAATTTTGTGGAACGTTTGCCGGTCTAAGGTGTGGGGGTGGGGATGGAGACCAAATGTTTCAATAACCTTTGCCCAAAAGACTTCGAGATTCCCAAACTGGGCGATCCCAAGATACCTTCTCCCCTCAGAGGAGTGCAATTTGTCGCAGATCAAGATAAGGTGCTCTACTATTCGAACCTAAGAGAGGTGGTCTGCAAGGAAACTTGGAACGACCATCCCCTTTGTTTTGAGATGGCAGGCCCCAGAGAGAAGATATATTTCGATCCCTCAAAGCTCAGATGTGGAATTGTAACCTGCGGTGGATTATGTCCAGGTGTGAACGACGTGATCAGGGCCATTGTACTTAGCCTTTTTCATCACTATGGGGTTGAGACGGTCTTTGGTTTTAGATATGGCTACGAGGGGCTTTCCCCCAGATACAAGCACAAGCCTCTGGAACTGACACCTACCCTTGTAAGTGAGATCCATCAGATGGGGGGTACCATCCTGGGCTCCAGTAGGGGGCCCCAGGATGTGGAGGAGATGGTGGATACCTTGGAAAGGATGAATATAGGGCTCCTCTTTGCAATAGGTGGGGATGGCACCCTGAAAGGTGCCCACGCTATATGGGAGGAGATAGATAAAAGAGGCCTTAAGATCGCAGTGATAGGTGTTCCAAAGACCATAGACAACGACATCTCCTTTGTGGACAAGTCCTTTGGTTTTGAGACCGCTGTGGCAGAATCGAGGCGCGTCATCTATTCTGCCCATGTGGAGGCAGTTGGTTTTAGGTATGGGATAGGACTTGTAAAACTAATGGGGAGAGAGTCTGGCTTTATAGCAGCCCATGCCACCCTTGCGAATAGCGAGGTGAACTTCTGCCTTGTCCCCGAAGTGCCTTTTAGCTTAGAGACCTTCTTAAAGGCCTTAGAGGAAAGGCTTATGAGCAGAAATCATGCAGTGATAGTGGTAGCAGAGGGTGCTGGTCAGGACCTTATGGATAGACCAGAGGAGAGGGATGCCTCTGGGAATAGAAAGTTTGCAGATATTGGGCTATTTTTGAAAGAGAAGATCTTGGAGTATTTTAAGTCCAAGGGCATACAGGTAAACCTAAAATATATAGATCCCAGCTATACAATCAGATCAACCCCTGCCAATCCCCACGACTCTGTTTTCTGTCTGCTATTAGGCCACAATGCGGTCCACGCAGGGATGGCAGGCAGGACAGATATGGTGGTTGGGTATTGGAATGGGGAATTCACCCATGTGCCCATACCATTGGCGGTATCCAGGAGAAAGCAGATAGACCCCAATGGTAGGCTTTGGAGTAGTGTATTAGAGGCAACGGGCCAGCCTACCAGTATGTTATAGGCTCATCCACCCACCGGAGGCGGGGATACCCAGGTCCAAAGGGTGCCCTTGGGTGTATCCACTAGATTTACGCCCATATTTTTTAGTTCATCCCTAAGTCTATCTGCCTCGGCCCAATCTCTCCTCTCCCTAAACCTTTCCCTTTGGCTTACCATCTCCTTTATCTTTGCCTCATCTGGATGTCTGGAGAAGGAAAATACACCCAGCACACTGTCTATTTGCCTAAATAGGGATAAGATCTCCTCTCTTACCTTGTCTGCTATCCCGTTGTGTTCTATGGACTCGTTAAGTTTTTTTACAAACCTAAAGAGTACACCAATGGCCCTTGGGAGGTTTAGATCCTCTTCTAGGGAATCAAAAAAGCCGGCCTTCAAGTCATATATGCCCTGTTTCAGTTCTCCTGACCCATTGTCAGTGGGCGCTGTCATCAGGGCCTGAATTGTCCAGTCCAACTTAAATATGTTTAGCTCCGCATCTCTAATATCCTTTTGGGTTAGTAAGATCTTACGGCGATAGTTTCGGGACAGGAGAAGGTATCTGAGGGCCCTAGGGTTATTCAATAAGCCCATGAATTCCTTCACAGTGGCTTCCTGAGCCACCTCTTCACCTCCTGATTTATCCCTCTGAAACTCCACCTGATCCACATGGAGCCAGTACCTGCAAGGTATCCTATCCAAGAGGGCATAACCTATGGCAAAGGTGTTCTCATTATGTGGGAAGAGGAGCTCCAAGCCGCTTATGTGGAGGTCATAGGGTATCCCAGGTTTCACCGATCCAAGGGCTGCGCATTCTAAATGCCAACTAGGCCTCACCTTACCCCATCTGGTCTCGTAATAAGTCCCCTTTTTTAGGTCACTTAAGGTTGCCCTTTTTAGGAGGGTAAAATCCCTTGGGTTGTCCTTTTCGTATTGGTCTAGATCAACGGTCTTTCCCACTTGTATCTTGGAAAGGTCCACCTTTGAAAGGCTGCCATAAGGTTTGAGCCTAGATATGTCGAAATAAACCGACCTGAATTTTTCGTAGGCATAGCCTTTTTGGGTCAGTCTTTCCACCACTTCTATCATTTTATCCACATTTTCGCTGGCCTTCATATGTGAGATAGGTTCAGTTATATTCAGTGATTTTAGATCCTCTAAAAAGATCTTAAAAAGATGGCCGGAATATTCCTCTAAACTCTGGCCCTTTACCTCCGCTGACCTGATCGTCTTTTCATCTATGTCAGTTACATTGGTTACGAGTTCTGTCTCCAACCCCTTCCATCTCAGATACTTACATATTATGTCGGCGATTACAAAGCGGCGCGCAACGTTAAGAGTAAGTTCTTGATTCAGTATTGGCCCGCAGCAGTATATCTTTACCTTGTTTTCTTCAATGGGAATAAGCTCCTCTACTGTCCTCGAAAGTGTATTAAATATCTTGATACCAGGGGTCTTCTTTACCAAGAAGAGTGAAGTGCTTAGATATCTCTCGCCAGTATCCGGCAATATTACTACTATTCTACCTTCTTCCAACTCCTCTGCCATCTTCAGCGCCCCTGCCATGGCTGCCCCTGAACTCATCCCGACAAAGATCCCCTCTAGCTTTGCGAGCTTTCTTGCTGTCTCATATGCCAATTCATCTTCTATGTTTATAACCTTGTAGAGTCTATGCCTTTCATAGATACCAGGTGGATAGGATTCTTTCATATTTTTGAGGCCCTGGATCTTGTGACCAAAATAGGGTTCTACTCCGACTACCTTTATATCTTTTGAAAGCTCTGCCATCCTCCTAGAAACACCCATGAGTGTGCCAGAGGTTCCCATGGTGGCAACCACCATATCCAACTGTCCACGTGTGTCTTCCCATATCTCCATGGCAGTTCCGTAATAGTGGGCCTTCCAATTGGCATGGTTATTGAATTGGTCAGCAAGCCAGTATTTATCAGGTTCTTCCCTTGCTAATCTGTATGCGTACTCTATTGCCCCGTCTGTGCTCAAGTGCGCAGGTGTAAATAGGATCTCAGCACCAAAGGCCTTGAGTATCTTTATCCTCTCTTGACTTACAGACTCAGACATAACCAAAAGGATCCTATAGCCTTTTACGGCAGCCACCAGGGCAAGCCCAATGCCGGTATTGCCACTTGTGGCCTCTAAGATGATCTTCTCCTTGGTAAGCTCACCATTGCGCTCTGCCTCTTCTATCATAAAGAAGGCTGCCCGATCTTTT
The DNA here is from genome assembly GCA_938002815.1 of uncultured bacterium. Taxonomy (GTDB): domain Bacteria; phylum Desulfobacterota; class DSM-4660; order Desulfatiglandales; family CALKZT01; genus CALKZT01. The sequence continues at coordinate 1,156 of CALKZT010000047.1, read as the reverse complement.
ACGGAGCCACCAGGGTTGAAATACTCTAACTTTGCCAATATCTCCACTTTGGGATTAGGGTTTAATTTTCTTATACGCACCAAGGGCGTCTTGCCTATGAGTGCCAATACATTCTCATATATCATTCTTCACCATCCTCTTCTCTAAGACTTGGAGCCTTCAAATAGAGAGGGCCTTAGGGCCTTAGGGGGCTTCATTCCCAGGTGGATATATGCCCTGGGAGTGGCAATCCTGCCCCTCGGAGTCCTTTTCAGGAAGCCCTCTTGTATGAGATAGGGTTCATATACCTCTTCAAGGGTATCTTTCTCCTCTGATACCGCGACAGATAGGCTCTCTATACCTATGGGCCCTCCTTGAAACTTTTCTATGATGGTAATGAGGATAAACCTATCCATCTTATCGAGCCCCTTCTCATCCACTTCCAGAAGACTCAATGCCTTTTTGGCCACACTCAGGGTAATCTTTCCATCCCCTTCCACCTCTGCAAAATCCCTCACTCTCTTAAGTAGCCTGTTGGCTATCCTGGGAGTGCCCCTTGCCCTGCTTGCTATCTCGTGGGCAGCCTCCCTGTCTATGGGGATCTGGAGCACACCAGCAGATCTCAAGACGATCTTTTCCAGCTCCTCTACCTTGTAAAAGTCTAATCTCATGCTTACGCCGAATCGATCCCTCAGTGCTGGGGTAAGGAGGCCTGCCCTGGTGGTGGCCCCTACCAGTGTAAAGGGGGGGAGAGGTATCCTCATGGTCCTTGCAGAGGGGCCTTGTCCTACTATGAGGTCTAAGTGGTAGTCCTCCATGGCTGGGTATAGTATCTCTTCCACAACCCTATTGAGCCTGTGTATCTCATCCACGAACAGCACATCCCTTGGGTTTAGGGTGGTAAGTATGGCTGCCAAGTCCCCTGGCCTCTCCAGTACAGGGCCCGATGTGGCCCTTACATTTACACCCAGTTCATTGGCTATTATAGAGGCCAGGGTAGTCTTTCCAAGGCCTGGGGAACCATAGAAGAGAACATGGTCCAATGCCTCATTTCTGGCTTTGGCCGCCTCTATAAAGACCCTGAGATTTCTCTTTACCTCCTCTTGGCCTATATAGTCGGTGAGCCTTTGGGGCCTGAGGGTCTGATCCACAAAGGTATCCCCTGCCAGAGGCCTGG